>NZ_CALMYY010000072.1 GCF_937873725.1 uncultured Dietzia sp. | reverse complement strand
GAACAAGAAATCCGCCACCTCCTCGACGAACTCCTCGACCCCCCACCCTTCTGAGAAGCGCAGCCGGGCCGATGCAGAACATATTGACGATTGTCGATGCAATCAATAGGGTTGTGCCCATGAGTACACAGGCCTCGGCCCCCGCCGGTCCCGGCGCCACCACCGATCCCGGCGCGCCCGTGGCCGCCCAGATGTCCTTCCTCGACCGCTACCTCGCCGTGTGGATTCTCGTCGCCATGGCGACGGGGCTCCTGCTGGGTCGCTTCGTCCCCGGCATCGCCGACGCCCTCGACACCGTGAAGGTGGCCGACGTCTCCCTGCCGATCGCCTTCGGCCTGCTGGTCATGATGTACCCGGTCCTGGCCAAGGTCCGCTACGACGAGACCCACCGCGTCACGAGCGATCGCAGGCTCCTCGCGCTGTCGCTGCTCCTCAACTGGATCATCGGGCCGGCCCTGATGTTCACGCTGGCCTGGCTCATGCTTCCCGACCTGCCCGAATACCGGACCGGCCTCGTCGTGGTGGGGCTCGCCCGCTGCATCGCCATGGTCTTCATCTGGAACGACCTCGCCTGCGGGGACCGCGAGGCCGCGGCGGTGCTCGTCGCGATCAACTCGGTCTTCCAGGTGATCGCCTTCGCCGGCCTCGGATGGTTCTACCTCCAGGTCCTGCCGGGGTGGCTGGGGTTGGAGACCACGAGCGCTGACTTCTCCGTGTGGGCGATCGCGCTGAGCGTCCTGGTGTTCCTCGGCATCCCCCTGCTGGCGGGGTTCCTCACCCGGCACTTCGGCGAGAAGGCCAAGGGGCGCGAGTGGTACGAGGAGACGTTCCTGCCGAAGATCGGGCCGTGGGCCCTCTACGGACTGCTGTTCACGATCGTCGTGCTCTTCGCGTTCCAGGGCGACGCGATCATCGAGCGCCCCCTCGATGTGGCCCGGATCGCGCTTCCCCTGCTGGCCTACTTCGTCATCATGTTCGGCGGGAGCCTGCTCGCCGCGCGGGCGAGCGGTCTGAACTACGCCAAGTCCACCGCGGTCGCGTTCACCGCCGCGGGCAACAACTTCGAGCTGGCCATCGCGGTGAGCATCGGCACCTGGGGCGTCGCGTCCGGACAGGCCCTCGCCGGGGTCGTCGGGCCGCTCATCGAGGTCCCGGTGCTCATCGCCCTCGTCTACGTCAGCCTGTGGGCGGGAAAGCGACTCTTCAGGGGTGACCCCACGGTCCCCGGCGCGATCCACCAGGACACGTCCGCCGCGGCCCGCGCGGCAGGAGCCGAGCACCGATGATGCCGGACCCCGAGGCGCCCCGCGCGACCGTCCTGTTCGTGTGCAAGTCCAATCGCGGGAAGTCCCAGATGGCGGATGCGCTGCTCCGGGCCGTGGCGGGAGACGGGGCCGTGGAAGTCCATTCCGCCGGCACGCAGCCGGCGCTGGGGAAGGGGCCGAACTCCGAGTCGGTGGCGTCGCTGGCCGAGATCGGGGTCGACATGGCCGGTGGCGTGGCCACTCCGGTCGACGACGACGTGATGCGGCGGGCCGACGTCGTCGTCGTCCTCGGTACGGCGGCCCGGCTCGAGCCCGTGGACGGGATGCGCGCACCCATCGAGGTGTGGGAGACCGTCGAGCCGAGTGAGCAGGGGATCGAGGGGCCCGAGCGGATGGCACTCATCCGCGACGACATCGCGGCCCGCGTGCGCGAACTGTGGGCCCGGCTGTCGGCGGAGCCGGGCGGTCGCGCTCAGTACCCCGTGTAGCGCTCGGGCTCCTCGCCGAAGGTGAAGCCCCGGCCGGAGATCCGCTCCGGGGTGATCTCGACGAAGTTGTACTTGAGGGTCGGGATCCACGGCTTGAGGTTCAGTTCCTCGGCCTGGTTGATCTCCTCGAAGCCGTCGAGGCGGCGGGCCTGCCCCCGGATGACGATCGACCAGGCGTCGCCGCCCCGGATGTGATCGACCTGGAACACGACGTCCGGGTGGACGGTGATCCCCGCCAGTTTGGTCCCCTCCGCGGTGCGGAAGTACAGCTTGCCCTCGGGGGACACGGCGTAGTTCACGGGGAAGATGTCGGCCCGCCCCCCGGTAACGGTGACGAGACGGCCGAGGGACTCGGTGGCGAGCAATTCCAGGGAGCGGGACTCGTCGAATTCGGTGATCGGGTTGGCGTCCATACACGGATTCTGCCACTTGCCGGCCGCCCCCGGGAGGGATGGCGGCGTCAGCCCCCCGACCGCGCCGGGTGATGCACCTCACTCGGGCGGAGCCACCTGCGGACTCGTCGCGGATCGAGCGCGGGATCGTCGAAGGCGGATGCATCAACGGTCCGTTCTCTCTACGGTGGAATCTGACTATGACCCCAGGAGAACGAGAAACACCCCGTACCCCTGATTCGTCCGACGCGGTTTTCCGCCGGCCCACGGCGGCTGATGGCACCCGCATGTGGGAGATCGCCCGCGACAGCGGCGTCCTCGATCTCAACTCCCCCTACGCCTACGTGCTGTGGGGGGCGGAGTTCTCGGAGAGTTCCGTGGTGGTGGAGGTCGGGGACCGGGTCGTCGGCTTTGTCACCGGCTTCCTCCGCCCCTCCGAGCCGGACACGATCTTCGTGTGGCAGGTGGGCGTCGACGCAGACCAGCGCGGCAAGGGACTCGCCGCCCGGTTGCTGCACAGCCTGATGGACCGTCTCGCCGCGCGCGGCGTGGTCCGGCTGCGGACCACCATCAGCCCCGACAACGAGGCGTCGCAGCGCACCTTCGGCGCCGTGGCCCGAGACCGAGGCATGGCGCTGTCGAGCGAGGACTACCTCGGATCCGAGTTGCTCGGAGAAGGACACGAGCCGGAACACCTGTACACGATTTCCTGAAGGGCCCGCGACCCGCCGCGCGTCGAGCGCCGCGCCCGATCCAATGGAGTGATCTCAAGAGATGACCGAATCCACACAAGCCGCCAACCTGGACACCTCGATCTTCGCCGATCGCGAGTCGGAGGTCCGGAGCTACTCGCGGAACTGGCCGGTGGTGTTCGACACCGCCAAGGGCACCACGCTCACCACCGTCGACGGCGACGAGTACCTCGACTTCTTCGGCGGTGCCGGCGCGCTGAACTACGGACACAACGACGACGACATGAAGGCCGCGCTGCTCGAGTACATCCAGCGCGACGGCGTCACCCACTCGTTGGACAAGTACACCGTGGCCAAGCGGGCGTTCCTGGAGACGTTCTCCTCGAACGTCCTCGAGCCACGGGGGCTGGACTACAAGGTGATGTTCCCCGGGCCGACGGGTACCAACGCGGTCGAATCGGCGCTCAAGCTGGCCCGCAAGGTCACCGGCCGCGAGGCGATCATCAACTTCACCAACTCGTTCCACGGCATGACCCTCGGCTCACTGTCGGTGACGGGCAACTCGATGAAGCGCGCCGGCGCCGGCATCCCGCTGGTCCACGCCACGCCGATGCCGTACGACAACTACTTCGGCGGCGTCACCGAGGACTTCCAGTGGATGGAGCGCGTGCTGGTCGACTCCGGCTCGGGCATGAACCGCCCGGCGGCCGTGATCGTCGAGTGCGTCCAGGGCGAGGGCGGCATCAACGCCGCCCGCGCCGAGTGGCTCCGGGCGCTCAACGACCTGTGCGTCCGCCACGACATCCTGCTCATCGTGGACGACGTGCAGATGGGCTGCGGCCGCACCGGCGAGTTCTTCTCGTTCGAGTTCGCCGGCATCAAGCCCGACATCGTCACGCTCTCCAAGTCGATCGGCGGCTACGGCCTGCCGTTGGCGCTGACGCTGTTCCGTCGCGACCTGGACGAATGGACCCCGGGCGAGCACAACGGCACGTTCCGCGGGAACAACATGGCGTTCGTCACCGCCGAGGTGGCGCTGCGCAAGTACTGGTCCGACGACACGCTGCAGAACCGCACCCTGGAGAACGGCCGAATCCTGCGCGAGCGCTTCTCGCCGCTGGTCTACAAGTACCAGGACAAGCTCGAGCTGCGCGGCCGCGGCATGGCGTTCGGCATCGCCTTCCTCGAGAAGCCGGAGCTGGCCGGAGAGGTCATGGCCCGCTGCTTCGACAACAAGATGCTGGTGGAGACCGCCGGCCCGAGCGACGAGGTGGTCAAGTTCCTGGCCCCGCTCACGCTGTCCGACGACGAGCGCGACCGCGGCATCGAGATCTGCTACGAGGCCGTGGACCACGTCATGGCCAAGCAGTACGCCTGACGCGCGCCCGATACCTGCAGAAGGAGCATCCATGATCGTTCGCACCACCGCCGAGATCACCGACACCGACCGCCACGTCAGGGGCAACAACGGCAACTGGGAGTCCAAGCGCATCGTCCTGGCGGGTGACCGCGTCGGCTTCTCGTTCCACGAGACCACCATCGCCGCCGGCACGGTCAACGACTTCCACTACGCCAACCACGTCGAGGCCGTCTGGCTCACCCGCGGCAAGGGCACGCTGCGCGACCTCACCAACGGCGAGGAGTACCCGCTCGCGGCGGGCTCGATGTACCTGCTCGACGGCCACGAGAAGCACCAGGTGGTCGTAGAGGAGGAGATGCAGATGCTCTGCGTCTTCAACCCGCCGGTCGTGGGTGACGAGAACCACGACGAGGACGGCATCTACCCGCTCCTGCGCCTGCAGGACGACGGCACGGTCATCCGCGAGAAGTAGCGGCGGCGCCCCCCTGGTGGCCTGAACCTGCCCCTCCCCCCGGCTTGCGCTGCCGCTCCCCCCGGCTTGCGCTGCCCCTCTGACCGCTTTTCCTGGGCTCACGCTGCGGGATCGGACCATTCTCGCAGCGCACCCCGCCCGGGTCGGCGGGGGACCGGCCGGGAAGGCAGACTGACCGGGTGTCCACGATCGTGTTTCTCCACGCACACCCAGACGACGAGACCTCCCAGACCGCCGGGATGATGGCGCTCGCCGCGCGGGGCGGTCACCGGGTCGTCACGGTCTTCGCGACCGACGGCGACCACGGCGAGCGCCCCGACGATCTGGGGCCCGAGGGTGACCTGGTCGAGCACCGCCGCGAGGAGGCCCGCGCGGCGGCGGCGGTGCTGGGCGTGGCCCGGATCGACTGGCTGGGCTACCGCGACTCCGGCATGACCGGGTGGGACCAGAACGACGACCCGCTGTGCCTGCATCGGGCGGACGTCGACGAGGCGGCGGGCAGGCTCGTCCGGATCCTGGATCGCGAGGACGCCGACGTTCTGGTGGGTTACGACCACCACGGCAACTACGGCCACCCCGACCACATAGCGGTGCACCGGATAGCCCGGCGCGCCGTGGAGACGGCGGCCCGGCGACCTCGGCTGGTGGAGGCCACGACCAACCGGGATGCTCAGCTGGAGATGCTCGACAGCCCCGAGGCCGCGGAGTTCCTGCGGTCGCTCGCGGCCGGCGGGATGGACCTGGACCTGGATCGGATTCGCCAGGCGATCCTCACCGGGGACGACGGCCTGCCGATCGGGGTCGCGGAATCCGAGATCACGTGGGCGATTGACCTTCCCCCGGATGTGGTCGAGCTCAAGCGCCGCGCGATGGCCTGCCATGCCAGCCAGACCAGCGACATCGGCATGATGTTGGCCTTCCCCCCGGACATCTACGCGGTGGCGTTCGGCACGGAGTACCTCATCGAACCGGGAGGGGACGGGCCGATGCGCCACGGGTGGCCGTTCGGCTGATCCGGCCCGCCGTCCTGCCCGCCCTGCAGGCCCGCCGCGCCGCCCGACCTGCCGCCCCGCCGCCCCGCCGCCCCGCCCGGGTGTGCTGGCGGACAGGACCGAACCCGCAGCGTGAGCCCCGCGAATCCGGGCACAGGGGCAGCGCAAGCCGGAGGGGCAGCGCAAGCCGGAGGGACAGCGCAAGCCGGAGGGACAGCGCAAGCCGGAGGGACAGCGCAAGCCGGAGGGGTCGGGGGCGCCGGGAGATCACTCGGGGTCGAGCGCGCGGACCCAGTCTCCGTGGCCGTGGGCCGTGGCCAGCGGCCGGCCGTTGACGGCGACGACGAAGATGCCCTTGTGGCGCCGGATCGACTCGGGGACCTGCTCGGCGACGTCCGGCAGGAGGGTCACCCCCTCCACCGAGATCCACACGCAGCCCAGCCGGGCGACCCGGCGGACGAACTCCGCGCGTGCCGGCGGCTCGAGGTAGCCGAGCACCGCCGTGTGGAACACTACTGGCGTAGAGCCCTGGGGGCACGCGGCCACGGCGTCCGAGACCCTCTCCACGAGGTCGCCGGCGAGGATCCGAGGAGGATCGGCGGCGGCGATGTCGAGCGCGGCGTCCAGGCGCGGCACGCGCTCGGCCTGCTGTCCGGGCCAGATCAGGCTGCGCAGCCAGGCCCGCGACTCGGCGTCCGCCGGGTCGATCGGGGACAGATCCACGCCACCGCGATGGACCACCTCCGGCAGGGTGCGCGGCGTCGGCACGCCGTCGCGGAGGGCGCAGTCCAGGACCGGGGTGCGGTCGTCGGCGCCGTCGGGTCGCAGTTCGCGGGTCACTCCTCCGTCGAGCGTGTACCGATAGGCGTACCTGTCCGGATAGAGACACAGACCGGCGGAGGCGCCCATCTCGACCAGCGAGAGCGGTTTGGGCAGCAGGGACAGGAACGGCAGGAGCACCGCGCACCGCTTGGCCTCGTTGGTCTGCGTGGCGTGGGAGAGCGCGATGCGCTCGATCTCGGGCCAGTGGGCGTGGACGAAGTCGCGGAACCGGGCGTAGTCCTCCGTCTCGGGTGCGCCGGCGTGCCGGGCGGAGGCGAAGACCAGTGCGGGTTGCCGCTTGATCCGGGGCAGGCTCCCGATGAGCGCGCACGTCTCCGGGTCCAGGGAGACGCCGCGGGCCCAGGCCAGGTAGACGGGGGTCCGGCCGCGGACCTCGAACTCGGCGAAGTCGGCGTAGCGGGTGGGGACGTCGTCGACATGCGCGGAGTCCATGAGCCAAGGGTGGCACATCGAAAGGACGCGATACGGCGGAAGTGGTGGCGGGAGTCCCGGGGACCGGGTATGTTTGGTGATATATCAACCAAGTGGCGCGCCGACGACCCCAGGAGACACCCATGGCAGACACCGATTTCATCGCGGCCAAGAACGCGTCGACGGACGGCGAGTTCGTCCGGGACGCCACCTACATCAACGACCGTGTGGTGGCGGAGCTCCCGGCGGGCTCGGACCCGGTGGGCGGGACGATCGGCGAGATGCGCTGGCCCGTCGAGGCCGGCCGCTACCGTCTCATGGCCGCCCGCGCCTGCCCGTGGGCCAGCCGCACGATCATCGTCCGCCGCCTCATGGGCCTTGAGGACGCCATCTCGATGGGCCTGGCCGGCCCGACCCACGACATCAACTCCTGGACCTTCGACCTCGATCCGGACGGCCGCGACCCGGTCACCGGCCTGCAGCGCCTCCAGGAGGCCTACTTCAACCGGATCCCCGACTACCCGAGGGGCATCACGGTCCCCGCGCTCGTGGACCTGCCCACGAGGTCGGTCGTGACCAACGCCTACCAGAAGCTCAACTTCGACCTGCTGACCGAGTGGTCCGCCTTCCACCGCGACGGCGCGCCGGACCTGTACCCGGACGAGCACCGCGCCGAGATCGACGAGCTGGACTCGTGGATCTACCCCACGGTCAACAACGGGGTGTACCGCTGTGGGTTCGCCGCCGACCAGGGCGCCTACGAGAAGGCCTACGACGAGCTGTGGGCGTCGCTGGACAGGCTGGAGGAGCGGCTGACCACCCGTCGCTACCTCGTCGGCGACACGATCACCGCCGCGGACATCCGCCTGTTCACCACGCTCGTGCGGTTCGACCCCGTGTACCACGGCCACTTCAAGGCCAACCGCAGCAAGATCACCGAGATGCCCGCGCTGTGGGGTTACCTGCGCGACCTGTTCCAGACGCCCGGCTTCGGGGACACCTGCGACTTCCCGCAGATCAAGGAGCACTACTACGCCGTCCACCGGGACGTCAACCCGACCGGGGTCGTGCCCAAGGGCCCGGCGATGGGCAACCTCCTCTCCCCGCATCACCGCGAGGAACTGGGAGGCAGGCCGTTCGGTGACGGCACCGCGCCGGGCCCCATCGCCAACCCCGCCGAGCGCGTCCCTGCGGGTCACGGAGCGGACTAGCCCTAGACTGGTTCGTTGTGAACCCGGCCCCCAGCGAACCCGGTCGCTACCGCAACAGCGCCCGACAGTTCGTCATGTTCGGCATCGTCGGCGGTTCCGGGATGATCGTCAACATGATCGTCACGGTCCTGATGAACAAGGCCAACGGCGGCACCCAGAACGGGCAGGACATCCTGTTCCCGATCGGCGGGACTCAGTTCAACTTCCGCTTCACCACCCTGGTCTGGATCGTCGCGTTCCTGGTGGCCAACGTCTACAACTTCATGCTCAACCGGCACTGGACGTTCGGCAAGGGGCACAAGGCACCGTTCTGGCACGAGTTCTGGCCGTTCCTCGTGGTGGGCTCGGTGGCCGCGGCGGCGGGCATCTTCATCAAGCTGGCCTTCACCAACCCCACCTCCCCGCTCTACCTGCCGGAGCCGTGGTGGCACGAGGACGCGGGGGTCCACTCCCGCGAGTACTGGAGTCAGCTTCTGACGATCGTGCTGACGATGCCGATCAACTTCGTCATCAACAAGCTCTGGACGTTCCGCGCGGTCCGGCGCCGCCACCACGCGCGCTCCACCGCGGGCGCGGCGGTCTAGGGGGCCGGGCGTGGAGTCGACGCCGACCCTGCTGCTGGTCCTCGACCTCATCGGCGTGTTCTTCTTCGCCGTGTCGGGGAACCTGCTGGCCGCCCGCAAGGACATCGACATCACCGGCGGTCTCGTGCTGGGGCTGCTCGCGGGCCTGGGCGGGGGGATCATCCGGGACGTCCTGCTCGGGGTGACGCCGCTCGCGCTGTCCGAGCCGATCTACCTGGTCCCGCCGTTCCTCGCCGCCGCCGCGGTCTACCTGCTCGGCAGCCTGGTCCACCGGGTGCGGCTCTTCATCGTCGTCTTCGACGCCGCCGGCCTCGGCCTGTTCTGCACCTTCGGTACCGTCCGCGCGCTCAACCACGGGATGCCGATCGTGTCCGCGCTGCTGCTCGGGGTGACGACGGCCGTCGGCGGCGGCCTGCTGCGCGACGTGGTGGCCAACGAGATCCCGGCGGTGTTCAACGGCTCCGATCTATACGTCATCCCGGCCACCACCGGGGCGGCCCTCACCGCACTGGCGGTGGGCACGGGGCTGTGGGGCCCGGCGGCGTCGATCCTCATCCCCACGTTCGTGTTCGCGTTCAGGATGCTCGCCTGGCGGATGCAGTGGCGGGTCCCGGCTCCCATGCGGGGGTGGACCGTGCGCGGTATCGACGTGCGCCGGCGACGGGAGGACTCCGTCTTCGGCCGACCGGGTAGGGGAGACGACGACGACGAGGGCGGCGGCGGCGACGGCGGCGCCCCGGGTTCGCGCCGGTAGGGTTGGCCGACGTGCAGTATTACCTGAGCCTGCTGGGATTCGCGGCGATCGATTCGGTGAACCTCCTGGCGTTCGCCGTGATCGCGGGGCTGTGGCTCACCTCCGCAGGCCGCGGGGGAGGGTTCACCCCCCGCTCCGCCCGCTTCACCGGCGGTGCGTTCTGCGGGATCATCCTGCTGTCCCTGGTGTCGGTGTGGGTGATCGGCAACAACCAGGAGTTCATCCGAGGCCTGTTCCACAGCCTCTGGGCGATGGTCGTCCTCGGGGCGGTCGGCGCGGTCATCACGGTGATGGGACTGCGCACCCCGGCCGAGGCCAGGGAGGAGAACGTCGAGGCGCCCCTGACGCAGAGCGTGCTGCAGAAGTTCGGCATCGCGGCCACCGGCGTCTCGATGGGCGTGATCCAGTCGGCAACCTCGGCGCCGTTCGCCGCGGGCATGGTGCTCATCTCGTTCGCACAGACGCCCTGGTGGTCGAAGCTGCTGCAGATCCTGTTCTTCGCGATCATCGCCATCCTGCCCAGTGTCGGACTGATCGTCGCGCTGACCCGGGTCGACTCCTCCGGGATCGTCGCCGCGACCCGCAGGATCGACCGGTTCCTCGCCTACGGGAAGGTGGCCGGGCGGGTGCTCACCCTCGTGGTGGGGGTGGCGCTCGTCGTCCTGGCGGCCGTGCGGATCGCGCAGCTCACCGGGGTGATGTCGTAGCGCGCACCTAGGGTGACGGCGTCCACCGGGGACCGGGTGGACGGACGGACTCGAGGGGGAGAGATGGCGGAGAACCAGCCGGATCGGCTCGGCGGCGCGGTGCTGTGCGAGGACGGGGTGAGGCGACCGCCCTGGGCGGCGCGGGACCCGCTGCTGAGGGAGTACTACGACACGGAATGGGGGATGCCGGTCCGCGAGGAGTCCGGGATCTTCGAGAGGCTGGCGCTGGAGGGTTTCCAGTCGGGCCTGAGCTGGCTGACGATCCTGCGGAAGCGCCCGGCGTTCCGCGAGGCGTTCTCCGGCTTCTCCCCGGACGCGGTCGCGGGTTTCGGCGACACGGACGTCGACCGGCTCATGGCCGACGCCCGCATCGTGCGCAACCGGCGCAAGATCGACGCGACCATCGCCAACGCCCGCGCGACCGTGGCGCTGCGGGACGAGGGCGGGCTCGCGGAGTTGGTCTGGTCCTATCGGCCCGAGCGGACCCCGGAGCCGCGGACCATGGACGAGGTGCCGAGCCGTTCCCCGGAGTCGGAGGCGCTGGCCGCGGACCTCAAGCGTCGAGGTTTCGGCTTTGTCGGGCCCGTGACCGTGTTCGCCCTGATGGAGGCCATCGGGGTGGTGGACACGCACCTGATGGACTCGCATCGACGCGGGAGTTCGGGGTTGGGGGGGGGGGGGGGGGGGCGCGGCCCCCCCCCCCCCGGCCCCACCCCCGCCCCCGCCCCGACTCAGGCCGGCGGGCGGGGCAGCGGGGGGAGCCCGGGGCGCGGCGGGAGGGCGGGGGACGGAGCGGCCAGCGCCCCCGCCCCCGGGACCTGCCCGGGGGACGGCACGCTCAGGCACCCCGGGATCCCGCGCAGGGTCGCCACCCGGGCGAGCGACCGGTCCAGGTCCGCCCTGCTCAGAGCGCCGTCGGCGAGGGCGCGCTCGACGGCGTCGAGGGCCTGGGGGATGCCGGCGGTGGTGATCCACAGCGGCGAGTCCGCCCCGGCGATGAGCGACTCCGCCACCGCCTGCGGCAGGGGGAAGTTGTCGGTCACCGCGCGCATCCCGGACAGGTCGTCGGTGAAGATCACCCCGGTGAACGGAGGGGCGCCGTATCCGCGTCCCTCACGCAGCAGGCGGTACGCGGCGGGGGACAGGGACGCGGGCCGGTCGACCCCGGTGAGGCCGGGCACCTGCTGGTGCCCCAGCATCATCCCGGCGCCGGGGGTCAGGGCGAGTTCGGCGAACGGCCTCAGGTCGTGCGGAACCAGTTGGTCGAGCGGGGGAACCGTCACCGACTGGTGGTGGCTGTCACCGGACGAGCGGCCGTGGCCGGGGAAGTGCTTGAAGACGGGGGTCACCCCGGCGTCCAGCAGCCCGGAGGCGAACGCGCGGGCGTAGCTGGCGACGCGGACGGGGTCGGGGGAGAAGGAGCGGTCGCCGATCACCGCCCCGTCGGGCTGGTCGGACACGTCGACGGACGGGGCGAAGTCCACGGTCACGCCCATCCCGCGGAGGAACTCCCCGCGGGTTCGTGCGGCCGAGCGGACCTCGTCGGGGCTCATGGTGGCGGCCATGACGCGGGCGGACGGGAGGGGCCCCGCGAAGGGCGAGATGCGGGACACGCGCCCGCCCTCCTCGTCGATCGCCACGAGCAAGGGCAGGGGGGAGTCCTCCTTCAGGCGCGACAGTCCGTCGCCGGAGACCGCCTCGCCCACCACGGCGCCGCCGAGGAAGATCCCGCCGATCCTGAACTCCTCGACCGCACGTCGGGCGTCGGCCATCGAGGCCACCCCGACGGTGAACAACTGCGCGATCCGCTCTCGCTGGGTGAGGGAGTCCAGCGGCGACTCGCACGGTAGCGCCGGGGCGGCCGGGGCCTCGGGGGCCGCGGGGGCGGCGGCCTCCGTGGCGTCTCCCCCGTCGTCGACACCGCACCCCGCCAGCACGAGCACGGCGGCCAGGACGGAGACCGTCAGGCGGCGCCGGAGGGGAGGGGACACGGGGTCAAATGTAGCCCGGCGCATCGCGGAGACCGCGGACGGAGTTCGCCGACCGTTCACCCGCTCGGGGCGATCCCACCCGGGAGTACCGTCTCAGCCATGATCGACCGTGTGCTCCCGTCTCGCCTGCGCCGACCCGTGATCGGGGCACCGATGGCCGGCGGACCCACGACCCCGGCGCTCATCGCCGCGGTCGGCGAGGCGGGCGGAATGGGGATGATCGGCTCGGGGTACCTCGACGCCGACGCCACCCGCGAGGAGATCGCCCGGGTCCGCGCGGTCACCGGGGCGCCCTTCGGGGTGAACGTCTTCCTCCTGGATCCCGCGGATTCCGCGGCGGCGCTCGCCGCGGCGGGCGGGGTGGCCGCCCTCGATCGCTACTCCGCCGCGATCGCCCCGGTCGCCGACAGGCTCGGGATCGCGTTGGCAGAGGCTCCGGCGTTCACGGACTTCGACCAGGCCGCGACCCTCGCCGCGCTGGTCCAGGACCCGGTCCCGGTGGTGTCGTTCACCTTCGGGATCCCCGGGGCAGGGGTGGTCCGGGCGCTGCAGGAGGTGGGGTCGGCGGTGGTCGTCACCGTGGCCGGGGTGGGGGATGCCCGCCGGGCGATGGAGGCGGGGGCCGACTGGCTCTCGGTGCAGAGCGCCGAGGCCGGCGGGCACCGCTCGACCACCACGGTCGCCGAGCGGCCCGACGAGATCGGCACCGTGGAGCTCGTCCGGGCGGTCCGGGCGGCGCTGCCGGACGCGCAGTTCGTGGCCGCCGGCGGGATCAGCACCCCGGCCGATGTCGCCGCGGTCCTCGCCGCGGGGGCGGACGGGATCCAGCTCGGCACGGTCCTGCTCCGGACCCCCGAGGCCGGAACGAGCGCCCTGCACCGGGCGGCGCTCGCCGATCCCCGCTTCACCGAGTCGCGGCCGACGAGGTGCTACACCGGCCGCTACGCGCGCGCCCTGGTCAACGGGTTCGTCGCGGAGTTCGACCCTCTCGCGCCGCCGGCCTACCCCCACCTGCACATTCTCACCGGGCCGATGCGTGGGGCCGCCTCGCGGGCGGGTGACGTGGAGGTCCCGCCGCTGTGGGCCGGATCGGGGTGGCGCGAGTCGGACGCGTACGCGGGGCGCCCGGCAGGGGAGATCGTGGCCGAGCTGTGGGACCGCGGCAGCCGATCCGCTACCCGGGCGCGCCCGTCGCTACCCGGATCCGGGTAGCGGAGTCCCGGACGCGGTAGCGGATTCGGGCGGGGTCGGGCGGTCGGGCGGGGTCGGGCGGACGGGCGGGGTCAGGCGGGGTCAGGCGGGGTCAGGCGGACGCGCGGCGCTCGGCCTCCGCCGCGATGTCCGCCAGGTCCCGCTCCATGGTCTTGCGGGTCGACCTCTCGGCCACGCCACCCATCAGCGCCATGACGACGCGCGAGATCGCCGGCGCGTGGGCGGTCTCGGCGCCGAAGTGCATCCGTAGCGTCGACCCGGGGCCGTCGGCGTCCGGGGTCACGGTGAAGACGGTCCGGTACTCGGTCCCGCCGTTCTCGGCGACGATCGTGGTGGAGTGCGGCGGCTCGGCGGCCAGCACCATCATCTCCTCGGTCGCCTTCATCCCGAACATCTTCCGCGTCTCGCGCCAGCGCAGTCCGGGCAGGTAAGGGCCGGGAGTGAGGATCTCGACCGCGAGGACGCCGCCCAGGGTGAGGGGCGCGGCGGGGATGTCGGTCAGGACCGACCACACGGTGTCCGGGTCGGCGCCGACGTGCCGGGAGAGCTCGAGCTGCATGACACGAGGGTACCGGCACGCGGCGCGGGTCACGCGCGTCCGTGGACCCGCCCGCAGACGCGGACACCGGCCCCCGCGAAGGCGGAGGCCGGTGTCGATGCGCACCCGGGTCGACCGGAGTCGAGACCGGGCGGTGCGCCGTGAGGCGCGTCGGCTCAGACGTTGGAGCTGATGCCGCTGATCAGGCTGGAGAGGATGCTGATGATCTGGGCCGGCAGGGCCTGGAACACGTCGCCCGCAGCCGAGCCCGCGCCGAGCGCGGCGGTGCCGGCGGTCGAGCCGAGGTCGATGAGGGCGTTGGTGGCGTTGACGGAGCCAAGAGCGATGTCGGTGATGGAACCCATGAGGGGACCCCTTTCGTTGCGGGCGGCGCCGGGGTGCGCCGCCTCTCGTATGGCAGTCCGTGATGGACTCGTGATGTACATCCCGGACTGGACACCCGACGTTACGGCGGGGATCCGACACGGGCACCCCCGAGCGGGCAGGACCGGGGGCGGATCACCGGGGGGCGGGCTTATCTCCCCAGGTGGGCGGCGCGGGCACTTCTCAGCTGTGAAGACGCTCACCCTCGGGTGCCGGGTGCGCTCCACCGCGCCCCGGCGCTCGGGGACAATGGACGCCATGAGCGCCCTCCGTGACCGTGCAGCCGAACCGACCCCCCTGCCCGCGGGCTTCCGGGCCCACGCGGGGGCCGCGGGCCTCCGGGACTCGGGCGACGACCTCTTTGTCGTCGTCAACGACGGTCCCTCCCCGGCCTCGTCCGCGGTGTTCACCCGGTCCCTCTTCGCCGGGCCGTCGGTCGTGCTCAGCCGCGCCAACGCGGCGTCCGGGCGGGCGCGCGGCGTGGTGGTGGTGGCGAAGAACGCCAACGTCGCCACCGGCGAGCAGGGACTGGCCGACGCCCGCGAGGTGCTCGAGCGCGCGGCCGGGGCCGTGGGCGCGGCGCCGCAGGACATGCTCATCGCGTCCACCGGCGTGATCGGTCGGCGCTACCCCATGCCGGTGCTGCGCGCGCACCTCGACGGGTTGGCGGGCGCCCGGTTCGACGCCGACGCGGTCGCGCTGGCGGCGGCGATGATGACCACGGACACCCACCCCAAGACCGCCCAGGTGGAGGTGACGACGACGACGGGGGGCACCGCCCGGGTCGTGGGCATGGCCAAGGGGGTCGGGATGATCGAACCGGACATGGCCACGATGATCGCCGTGCTGCTCACCGACGCCGCCGTGGAGCCGGAGGTGCTGGACGCGGCGTTCAGGGCCGCGGTGGACCGGACCTTCAACTGCCTCTCCGTCGACACGGACACCTCGACCTCGGACACCGCGATCGCGCTGGCCAGCGGGTCGGGCGACCCGGTCGGTGAGGTCGAACTCCGCGAGGCGTTGGAGGCGGTCTGCCTGGACCTGACCCGCCAGCTCGCGCGCGACGGCGAGGGCGCGACCAAGCTCCTCAGCGTCGAGGTGACCGGGGCGCGCGACCGGGCGCAGGCCAAGCGGGTGGCCAAGGCGATCCTCAACTCCCCACTGGTCAAGACCGCCGTGCACGGCGCCGATCCCAACTGGGGCCGGGTGGCCATGGCGATCGGCAAGTGCCACGAGGACACCGACATCGACCCGGAGCGGGTGCGGATCGTCTTCGGCGACCTCGAGACCTACCCCGCGTTCCCGGGCGAGGCCGAGCTCGAGCGGCTCACCGAGATCATGCGGGCGGAGGAGGTCACCATCGCGGTGGACCTCGGCGTGGAGGGCGGTGCCGCCGACGGGGCCTGCACGGTCTACGGCTGCGACCTCTCGCGCGAGTACATCTCGATCAACGCGGATTACACGACGTGAGCGCGGCCGACCCGGCGGCCGATCTCGAGGCGATCCGCGCGGTCTTCGCCCGCCGCCTGCACGTGATGGACACCAGGCGGTGGGACGCCTACGGGCCGTGCCACACCGAGGACGTGGTCAGCGAGTCCTGGGCGGGCGTCGGCGGCCCGGCCGAGGTGCGTGGCCGGGAGGCGCTCACCGCCGCGATCCGCGAGACGCTCGACGGCGCGAACCCGGTGACGAGCGTCCACCACGGACACACCCCGTTGCTGGAGCTGACGGGCCCGGACCCGACCACCGGCGAGCCCACCGCCACCGGGATCTGGGCGATGGAGGACCGACTGTGGTGGACGGTCGACGGCCGCGAGAGGTGGCTCCACGGCTGGGGGCACTACCACGAGCGCTACCGCCGGGTGGACGGTCGGTGGCTGATCTCGTACCGGCGCCTCGAGCGCATCCGGGTGGACACCGGCCGGACCTAGCCCGCCGGGTTGGGGCTGCGGCGGGCCATGGTCAGGAGGGTGTCGCGGGTCCGGTGCCACACCTGCCCGGAGATATCGCCCCACGGGTCGTGGCCGCCGGGGACCAGGGAGACGCGCGCCGGGTCGCCGGCCCGGCGCGCGGCGCGGACGTAGGCCTCGGACTGCTCGGGAAGCACCACCGTGTCGTCGCGGCCGTGGATGCACACCACCGGGACGCCGGTGGGCAGGTGCGAGACGGGGGAGGCGTCGAGGTAGCGCTGGCGGCGCGTGTCGGGGCGTCCGCCGAGGAGGTCCGCCACGTAGCGGTCCCCCGCGCGCTCGGCCATGATCAGGTCGGCGACCCCGGCCAGGGACACGCACCCGGACACGGGGACCACCGGGCGGGCGCCCGGCTGCGAGGACGGTAGCCGCGCGCGGCCGGCGACCCACAGGGCCAGGTGGCCGCCGGCGGAGTGCCCGGCCACCACCACCCGCCGCAGGTCGAGTCGACCCCCGAGCTGTGCGGAGACCTCGGCGAGGTGGTCGACGGCCGCGCAGACGTCCGCGACGGTGGTGGGCCAGCCGCCGCCGGAGTCGACCCTGCGGTACTCGACGTTCCACACCGCCACGTCGAACGAGGCGAGGTCGCGCGCCTGGTTCTCCATGTAGGTCAGGCCGAGCGAGTCCCTCCACCCGCCGCCGTGGATCAGCACCACCACCGGCAGGGCCGGGTTGGCGGAGTCGGGCACGTACAGGTCGCCGAAGGTCTGCCCGTCGGTGTCGCCCGGCTCGTCGTAGAAGAGCCGGCGGGGTTCACGCACCCGGACCGCGCCCTCCGGCGGGACGTACGGTCGCGGTGCGACCGACTCCTCGTCCTGGCCCGCGTGGGGGGTGGTCCCGTCGTGGCCGCGACCCAGTACCGAGGTCAGCGCCCAGCCGGCCGCGCCACCGACTCCCGCGGAGAGCCCGACGAGGACCGAGCGGCGGGTGAGGTCGGAACGGGGACGGGCCGCGCGACGGCTGGGCATGCGGCGGCTCACCTCCTCCGGGGGCTGCCGACTGCGGGCTCAGGCCTTCCCGGCCACGACGTCGGTCTCGGCGCCATCGTAGAACGGGATGTAGCCCTTCTCCGAGGACAACACGTAGAGCGGGTCGTCGAACGTCGACGTGTCGAACGCCTGCTCCCTCAGTTCGGTCTTGCGACTCTTGTAGGTGGAGGTCTGCTCGAGCTCCTTGGACAGCCGGATGAACAGCGGGACCGCGTAGGACGGCAGCGACCGCCGGAGGTGCTCCGCGAGCGCCTGCCCGTCGAAGTCGGAGCGGTCGTGCAGCCGCACGGCGGCCATGCCGGCCTTGCCGTCGGCCCCCGGCACCGGGACGCCGTAGACCACGGCCTGGTCGACCTCGGGGCGCGCGGCGACCGCGGACTCGACCTCGGTGGTGGCGACGTTCTCCCCCTTCCACCGGAAGGTGTCGCCGAGCCGGTCGACAAAGGAGGCGTGCTTGAGGCCCTGGTCCAGCATGAGGTCGCCCGAGACGAACCAGGCGTCGCCGTCGGTGAAGGCGTCGCGGATGATCTTCTTCTCCGTGGCCTCGGGGTCGGTGTAGCCGTCGAACGGCTGGGAGTCGGAGATGCCGCTGATGAGCAGGCCGATCTTGCCCTTGCCCACCTTGGTCAGCCGCCCGTTCCGGCCGCGTCGGGGCTCGCCGGTGTCGGGGTCGTAGTCGACGATCGCGAAGTCCATGGGGCAGTACCCGGTGGTCTTGGGGACGTTGAAGGCGTTGACGAACGCGATGTTGCATTCGCTGGCGGCGTAGAACTCGCAGATCCGGTCGAGGCCGAAGCGCTGCTGGAACTCGGTCCAGATCTCCGGGCGGAGTCCGTTGCCCGTCATCACGCGGACGGAGTGGTCGCGGTCGCCCGGGGTGGGATCCTGGTTGAGCAGGTAGCGGCAGATCTCGCCGATGTAGACGGCGGCGGTCGCGCCCGCCGCGCGGGCCTGGTCCCAGAACCTCGAGGCCGAGAAGTGCTCCTCGATCGCCAGGCACGCGCCGGAGGCCAGCACGCAGCCGAGGCCGACCGTGAGCGCGTTGTTGTGGTACATCGGCAGCGGGCAGAGCAGGACGTCGTCCTTCTTCAGCCGCACCCCGGACAGCCCGAACCCGGCCAGCGCCCGGTTCCAGCGGTAGTGGGTCATGGTCGAGGCCTTGGGCAGTCCCGTGGTGCCCGAGGTGAACACGTAGTAGGCGGTCTCGCTGCCGAGGGTCTGCTCGGCCTCCGGCGGGTTGGTGGCGCCGGCGTCCTCCCCGAGGGCGGCCAACTCGTCCTCGAGCCACGTCAGGTCCGACAGCTCGTCGGGGCGGTGGCCGGCGGTGAAGTCGCGGAACGGCAGGTCGAGGTCGGACCCCACGGCGATCAGCTCGCCGACCCAGTTCTCGCGGGGGATCGTTCCGGCGGCCTCGGCGCACTCGGCGCCGATGAGGACGACCGTGGAGCCGAGGATCTTCTGGGAGTGATCCAGCACCTCGCCGCGCTGGTGGTGGTTGAGCAGGCCCACCGAGGCGCCGACCTTGACCGCCCCCAGGATCGCCAGCATGACCTCGGTGCGGTTGACCATGCAGATGCCCACGGTGTCCCCGCGCTGCACCCCGCGTGCTTTGAGGATCTCGGCGACGCGGTTGGCGCGGCGGTTGGCCTCCCCGTAGGTGACCTCCGTGCCGAGGAAGCGCAGGAACGGGGCGTCGGGCTGCGCGGCCGCCAGTTCCTGGAACTTGCTGCCGATGGACACCGGGTCGCTGCTGCGGGAGGTCCGGACGATCCGCAGGCCGTTGAGGACCGTGGGCAGGTCGGCCACCAGGGAGGGCAGCCCCCTGGCCAGGTCGAGCGGGCCGAGCGTGCGGGCGCCCTGCGATGCGGGGCGGGTCGAGACTGGGGTCTTCGCGGTCACGGCTTCTCCTCGTTCGGGGTGGGGAGTGACTTGGCGGGATCGCCTGCGAGGCCGCGCCAGGCGAGGTCGACGACGACGCCGGCGGCCACCGACTTGGGGATGGACCGGTGCGCGACGCGGTCGGCGACGGCCTCACCGGCCCCGACGAGGGCGGTGGCGACCACCTCGAGCACGTCCCGGCTGCGCCCGTCCACCGAGTTCTGCGCGAGCAGGTCGGTGGTGAGGTCCACGAGGACCGTGCGGGTCCTCTCCACCTCCTCGCTGAACGCGGGTTCGGCGACGGCCTGGCGGTACACCACGTTCCATGAGTCGGCGTGGGAGTCCACGTAGTCGAGGAACGCCTCCACCACGCTCTCCAGCCTGTTCCGCGCGCCGGTGCTGGCCGCGGTGGCGGAGGTGAGGTGGTCGATGAGGCGGCCGGACTCCCGGACCACGCACGCGGAGAACAGTTCCTCCTTGGAGCCGTAGTAGAGGTACAGCATCGGCTTGGAGATGTTGGCGTGGCGGGCGATGGTGTCCATCGAGGCCGACCGGTAGCCGAGGTCGGAGAACACGGCGATCGCGGAGTCCAGCAT
This sequence comes from uncultured Dietzia sp., assembly GCF_937873725.1. Classification (GTDB taxonomy): domain Bacteria; phylum Actinomycetota; class Actinomycetes; order Mycobacteriales; family Mycobacteriaceae; genus Dietzia. The sequence goes on along the minus strand of NZ_CALMYY010000072.1, from coordinate 33,165 downwards.
CTGCTGTTCGCGGATGGCGCGTGGGATGCGCTTGGTCCCCGTCGACACAGGGCCTCCTCCCGGCGGGGTCGTGGTGCGGTGACGTGTGGTGTGGTGTGCCACACCAACTTACCCGCCGGTAAGGACTTGTGGGAGACACTCCGCACGAACCGGGCGGTGCCGGTGCTACTCTTCTCGCGTCGGTGTGCCCCACGGCACTGCCGGATCGCCCCCATACTCGTTAACCCGCAGGGAGAACTCGATGAGCTTCGGTACCGGAGCGCTCGCCAGCGCAGTCGGCGGAATCGTCCTCGGCGGCATCGTCGCGTTCGGCGCGAACACCGCGATGGCGGAGAACACGATCCCCGAGGTCGCGCAGCCGCCCGCCGACCAGGCCCTCCTCGGCCAGGTCGAGTACGGCGCCCGCTAGTCCTGCTGCTCCTCCGTCGGCAGAGGTGACCCGCGGGATCCGCCTCGGTGCCGGCGCGCGCGACGCGCTCGTCGCGTTTCTCTCGTTCCTGCTCCTGGCCTGCCTGCAGTCCCCGGGGCTCATCGCGCCCGACACCAAGTACGACCTCGTGGTGGACCCCGGCCGGTTCCTCTCGCAGGCCACCCACCTGTGGACCGGCCTGTCCTTCGGCGGTCAAGTCCAGAACCAGGCCTACGGCTACCTGTTCCCGCAGGGGCCGTTCTTCGCCCTGTTCGACCTGGTGGGAACGCCCGCCTGGCTGACCCAACGCCTGTGGTGGGCGGTGGTGCTCACCGTCGCCTACGTCGGTGTGGTCCGGGTCGCGGCCGCGCTGCGGATCGGCACCCGGCAGACGAGGGCCGTCGCCGGGGTCCTCTACGCGCTCGCGCCGCGCATGCTCGGCGACCTGGGCTCCATCTCCTCCGAGGCCTGGCCCGTGGCGCTGGCGCCGTGGGTGCTGCTCCCGGTGATCCGGGTCCTCCAGGGGCGCATGTCGCCGCGGCGGGGCGGGGCCGGGGCGGCGCTCGCGCTGGCGCTGATGGGCGCGGTCAACGCGGTGGCCACGGCCGCCGCGTGCCTGCCCGCGATCCTCTGGTGGCTCATGCACCGCCCGGGCCGCACCTGGGGCCGGCTCGCCGCGTGGTGGCTGCCCCTGTCACTGGCCGTGAGCCTGTGGTGGGCGGTGCCGCTGGTGTTGCTCGGCCGGGTCTCGCCCCCGTTTCTCGACCACATCGAATCGGCCGAGGTCACCACGCGCTGGTCCTCGGCGACGGAGGTCCTGAGGGGGGCGTCCACGTGGGTGCCGTTCGTGTCCACGGACCGGGTGGCCGGGGCGGCGATCACCAGCGAGCCGGTGTTCGTGCTGGCCACCGGCCTGCTGGCGGCGGTGGGCGTGCTGGGCCTGCTGCGCCGGGGGATGCCCGCGCGGGGTCGCCTCGTGGTGATCGCCGCCGTCGGCCTGGTGGCGATGGCGGCGCCGTGGGTCGGGCCGGCCGGCGGGGGGCTGGCGGAGACCCTGCGCGCGTTCCTCGACGGCCCGGGTGCGCCGCTGCGCAACGTCCACAAATTCGAGCCGCTGCTGCGCCTGCCGCTCGCCCTGGGGACCGCCCACCTGCTGGCGCACCTGCTCGCCGGGCTGGGCCGGGGCACCGCCCGGTCCGCCTTCGCGCATCCCGAGCGACACCGCTCCGTGGCCGTGGCGATGGCGGTGGTGCTCGCGGGCGCCGTGGCGGTGGCGCCGGCGTGGCTCGGCAGGCTCGCCCCCGTCGGCACCCACGAGGCGCTGCCCGATCATTGGCGCGAGGCCGCGGACTGGCTGTCGGAGAACGCGCCGGTCGGCGTGCCGGGGGGTGCGGGGGCCGACCCCGCCGGCACGACCCGCGCGCTCGTGGTGCCCGGCGCGTCGTTCGGCCGCCAGGTCTGGGGCGTGACCCGCGACGAGCCCCTCCAGCCGTTGGCGGAGACGCCGTGGGCGGTCCGCGACTCCGTGCCGCTCCAGCCGGCGCCCGCGATCCGCGCCCTCGACGCCGTGCAGCGCCGGCTCGCCGACGGCAGCCCCGCCCCGGGCCTGGCGGCCACTCTCGCCTCGCTCGGCATCGGTTACCTGGTGGTGCGCAACGACCTCTCCGACGACTCGGGCGCCCCGCGTCCGGTGCTGGTCCACCAGTCGCTCGACGGCTCGCCCGGCCTGGTCAGGGTGGCGGAGTTCGGGGATCCGGTCGGCGGAGCCGTCGGGAGCGACGACGACGAGGTGACGGTCGTCCCCGACTCCGGTCTCCGGCCGGCCTATCCGGCGGTCGAGATCTACCGGGTCGACTCACGCCTGGGGTCGGATGCCGGGTCCCCGGGTCCGCCCCGGTCGGCGACCGCCCCGTACACGGTGGAGGTCCGCGACCTGCCGGTGGTCGCGGGTGGCCCGGAGTCGCTCTCGCGGCTCGACGACCTGCTGGCCGTCCGGGACTCCATCGGCTCGCCGGCCCGGGTGACCCGGCTGCTGGAGGCGGACGCGCTGGCCGCGGCGGTCGACCCGGCCTCCGACCCGCTGCCCCGGCCACGGCCGGTGAACTCGACCGGACCCGTCCTCACCGACTCCCCGACCGACAGGGAGACCGACTTCGGGCGGCTCGACCACCACTCGTCCGCGGTCCGGGCGGAGGACGATCCCCGGCGCAGTCGGGGAACGGTCCCGGACTACGCGGCGACCGTCGGGGACACCCCGCCGCCCCTCGCGCGGGCCCGCTGGTGGGACGCGCGGGTGGCGGTGTCGTCGTCGGCGTCGGACTCCGCGCAGACCGGACCGGTGCTCCCGGCCCGGTCCGTCGCGGCGGCGGTCGACGGCGACCCGGACACCGCCTGGCGCTCCGGCGGTTTCGGCTCCGCGTTCGGGCAGTGGATGGAGATCGACCTGGCCGAGCCCGTGGACCGCGGCCTGCTCAGGATCACGCTGCCCGTGCCGGAGGCCGGCCCGGAGGTCACCTCCCTGCAGGTCCGCACGGACGCCGGCACCACCACGGCGTACCCCTCCGGCGGCACCGAGCTGGTCGTGGCCCTTCCCCCGGGGCCCACGGAGACGGTGCGCGTGACGGCGACGGGGTTCGCCGACGGGGGCCGCGGCACGTACGTCGAGGTGTCGGAGATCGGCCTGAGCTCGGGCGGCCAGGACATCCCGCTGTTGCGGGTCGTGGCCCTGCCGGACCGGCCGGAGGGCGCCCCGGCGCCGTCGGGGTGGCTGCTCCGGCAGGAACTCGGCGGGAGATCCGATTGCGTCCACGGCGGGAGCCCGGTCGAGGGGCTGGCCGGCGCGGAGGAGGAGACCGGCGCGGTCCGGTGCGCGCCCGGACTGGCGATCGACGCCGAGGAGCCGAACCGCTTCGCCCGCCTGCTCGACGTCCCGGCCGACACCGCGGTCGTCCCCCAGGTGCTGATCCGGCCGAAGCCCGGCGCCGCCCTGGACGACGTCCTGCGCGGTGACCCCGCCACCCGCGCGCGGCAGGTCCGGGCCGTGGGCGAGTCCCTGGTCACCGACCCGGCGGGCGGCCCGTCGGCGGCCGTCGACGGCGACCGCTCGACCAGCTGGAACGCCCCCGACGGCCCCTCCCCGTCCCTGGAGCTCCGGCTGCCCGGCCGGCAGCTCGTCGGCTCCCTCCGCCTGTGGGTCCCGCGGTCGCAGGCACCGGCGGCGCCGCGGGTGATCACCGTCGACACCGGGGTCCAGCGCGAGCGGTTCGACCTGGCGGCGATCGAGCCGGAGGAGGACGGCTCCGTGGTGGTCCCGCTGTCCGCCGACCACACCGACCGGGTGACGATCCGGGTCGACGCCGCGGACGACGTGCGGAGTCCGGCCGGGGTGCAACTGCCCACCGGGATCGCCGAGGTGTGGGTGCAGGACGCGTCCGGGGCGAGGATTGGGGCGTTGCCCGCCGCCAACGACCGACCCGTCACCCTGACCTGCCAGGACGGGCCCCGGGTCCACCTCGGTGACCGGGTGGTCGGCACGCGGGTCGTCACCACCCGCCGGGATCTGCTCGAGGGCCGTGCGGTCCGGGCCGAACCCTGCGACCCCGCCCCCGTCCCCCTGGCGGCCGGCCCGGTGGAGGTGTCGGTGGACCCGGGGGAGGCGTTCTCCGTCGACACGGTGGGCCTCGTCGTCGTGGACCGGGGCGCCGGCGGCGACGGCCGCGACGCCGGTGCCGGCGTGCCCGTCCTGGGCGGCGCGTCCCAGGCCACCCGGGCCGTGGCCACGCTGGTCTGGGACGCCTCGCGCCGCGAGCTGCACGTGCCCGCCGCCCCCCGGGAACGGGTGCTGGTGGTGCCGGAATCGGTGAGCCCCGCGTGGGAGGCGCGGCTCGTGGCCGACGACGGCTCCGAGCTGCCCGACGCGCGCCCGGTGACCGTGGACGGCTGGAAACAGGGCTGGGTGTTGCCCGCCGCCGGCACCGGGGCCACGCTCGTCCTCACGGTCCCGCTCGACGGGCCCTACCGGGCGGCGCTGCTCACGGGGCCGTTCGCCCTGGCCCTGGTGCTGGCGCTCTTCCTGCTCCGGGGTCGCGACCGTGCGGGTGCCCGCGCCCGCGTGTGGCGGGCGGGCGGGGCGGTGACCGTGGGTGCCACGGCCGCGGTCGGCGTCCTCCTGGCGGGACCGGTCGGGCTCGGACTGACGGTGGTGCTCACCGCCGGTGCGCTGGTGGCGAGCCGTCGCCTCGGGGCGGGCCGGGCGCGGGAGCTGCTGGTCGCGGGGGCGGGCGTGGGGATCGTCGCGGGTGCCTCGCTCCTGGCCCGGGCGCCCTGGCCGACGCCCGCCGGGTACGCGGGCGACGGCTGGGCCCCTCAGGTCGCGACGGTCGCCGGACTGGTCTGCGCAGGGTTGGCCGTGGCCTGGCCGTCGGGCCGGTCCGCCCCGCGGGGCGAGAAGAACCGCCGCGCCGGCTCCTCGACCAGCGCGTAGCTGACCGCCGCGATCACCGTGGTGGCCGCGACGGTCACGAGCCACACCGTGAGCATCCGGCCGGAGAACATCGGGACGAACGCGATCTGGAACGCGAAGTGCAGGACCAGGACGTGCCAGAGGAACACGCCGTAGGACCAGCGGCCCAGCGTGCCGAACGGGGCGGAGCCGAGGATCGCGAAGCGCTGACCCTCCGGGGCCAGCGCGACCGGGGCGAGGAGGCAGAACGCCACCACCGCGCCGATCGCGGTGCGCGCGGCGAACTCCGGGCCGGAGGGGTGGACGAAGCCCTCGACGAACCACCGCGGGACGGTGCTGATGCCGAACGCCACCGCGGCGACGGCCCACCAGCCCCACCTGGCGTGGCGGGGCCGGGCCAGGGCGGCGACGCGGCCGGGTGGGGAGGTGGCGAGTTCGGCGAGGATCATCCCGGCGGCGAACCACGAGGCGAAGGCCGGCGGCAGGATCTGGTCGTTGAGGCGGTCGGGCAACCCGAGGTCGTACCACGGGACCAGCGCCCACCCCAGGCTCAGCATTCCCACAGCCGCGATCACCGGGATGCGCCAGCGCGCCGCGGGGCCGCGCAGGCCCGCGAGCGCCCACCACAGGAGCGGCAGGGTGAGGTAGAAGATCATCTCCACCGACAGCGACCACGCGTGGGTGAGACCCTCGACGAGGGAGTCGGGGACCAGGACCTGCGTCAGCGTCAGGTTGGCCGTCCAGGTCCACGCGGAGCTGCTCGCGTTCTGCGGGATGACGAGGAACGCCACGGCCACCAGGGTGAGGTAGGCGGGCATGATCCGCACGAGGCGAGAGCGCAGGTAGGCGGGGGCCGACCGCGCCGTCCCCGGCCCCCCGCGCCGGGCGTGGGAGGCGTGGGTGCGCCACAGGAGAAAGCCCGAGAGCGCGAAGAACACCGCCACCGACAGGTCCATCCGGCCCCAGACCCGGTGGATCACCGAGCCCGTGGACGAGCCGGTCTGGAACGCGACGTGGGTGGTGAGAACGGCGAAGGCGGCCACCGCGCGGAGGCCCTCGAGGGCCGGGACGAAGCCCCTCGCGGACGGAAGAATTCCGCTTCCTTGGTCGGGGGTGCCGAATGCGTTCTTCATCACTGTTAATCTTCTCCTGATGATGGTCCGGCCGGGCACTCGAACCGGAAGGCTACCGGGGAGTAACCGGCGGACCGAGGGCGCGACTCCAGGAGGACAACCGATGGCACGTCAGAGCAGTTCAGCGGGACGGAGGTCGTCAGTGCCCGCTTTGGTCCTCGTCGGGCTCGGCACCTTCCTCATCACTATCGCACTAGCACTCGTCTTCTTCGTGGTGCCGGCGCAGAAGAAGACCCCACTGGACATCAATTCCACGACGGTCACGGAAACCTACCCGGGTGCGGTCCTGGTGGGTAAGGCCCTGGCGAGCAACACGCCGACGGACCTCAACTCCGACCGGCCCGAGTGTCGGGCCCCCGCCGCGTCCCGCGGCGGGGACGCCGAGACCGTCGCCGGCGACGAGGCCCAGGACACCGAGGTCAAGTTCCCCGTCTCCTGCTTCATCGACAACGACATCCCCATGTACTCGCAGCGGCGTGTCCAGGCCGTCGAGCCCTCGGATGCCGACGTGATCACGCTGCAGGCCGCCCAGTCGCTGTTCCGCGAGGACATCACCGGCCCGACCGGGGTCGAGGGCCTGATCAACGCCTCCATCGACCGCGTGACCGTGGACCGCGTCGACGCCATGCCGATCGACGAGGCCGTCAGCAGCCTGCAGGTCGTCGCCTCCTCCGGCGACAACTCCGCTCCCACCGGCTTCGTGCGCGAGGGCCTGCAGTACAAGTTCCCGTTCGACACCGAGCAGCGGGACTACGACTACTTCGACGCCAACACCTTCACCACCAACCCGATCTCCTTCGTCGGTGAGACCGAGATCGCGGGCATCCCGGCCTACGAGTTCACGCAGGTGCTCGGACCGATCGACATGTGGTCCTCGATCCGCGACCACTTCGCCAAGATCAGCGACGGTTACGACCCGGCCGTCGAGTCGGTCCTCGCGAGCTACCGTCGCGAGGGCATGACCGCCGGCCAGTGGGGCCTGGGCGGCGACCCGAAGCGCGAGGTCGACATGCGCCGCTTCTACACCAACACCCGCACGATCTGGGTGAACCCGGCGACCGGTCAGATCGTCAACGGCACGGAGAACGTGTACCAGTTCTTCGCCGAGGACCAGGCCGAGGCCGAGGCCTTCTTCAACGACAAGGCGGCCATGGAGGCCGAGAAGGCCGAGCCCACCCGCACGGCGGTCCGCTTCGGGTCCGGCTGGAACGAGGAGACCAAGGAGATGACGCTGTCCGGTGCGCAGGAGACCGCGGACACGCTCAACACCTTCGGTCGCATCGCGCCGGCGGTCCTCGGCGTGCTCGGCCTGCTCGCGCTGATCGGCGGCATCCTGCTGGGTGTCCGTGCCGGCGGTCGCAAGTCCGAGGCCCGCGCCTGAGCGCCTGAGTCCGTAAGCGACCCCAGGAGCGTCCCGCACACTCCGCCCTCGTGGCGGGTGTGCGGGACGCTCCTCTTTGTGGCCCCCGGCCCCCGGCTCGCGGGACGGGTCAGGCCGGTCGGGGCCGGAGCGCGCGCCACCCGGCCACGAGGGTGGTGAGGACCACCACGACGAGGGTCGCACCCAGCACGGCCGCCAGTTCCCGGGGTGCGGCCCACACGGCGACACCGGTGAGCGCGAGCCCGCACCAGGCGATCGCGGCCTCCGCCGTCCGGCCCGAGGCGATGGCCGCGAGCAGGAGCGCCTGCAGGACGCTGAGGGTGACGCCGAGGGCGGCAAAGGCCCACAGCACCCCGGCGACCGGGCGGTAGTCCTCGCCCACCACGGCCGGGACGAGCGGGCCGGCGACCGCGGCGGCCACCACGACCAGCGCGCCGATGCCCAGCAACACCCGGACGGCAAACCGGACGGCGCCGCGGTGCCCGGCGGGATCGGCCATCCGCGGGTAGAGCACCGTGCCCACGGCCTGCGGGAGCCAGAAGGCCGCCTTGGCGGCGACGGCGCCGAGCGCGTACCGGCCGGCATCCTCGGGGGACAGCAGCGCCCGGGCCAGGAGCAGGTCCACCGAGGTCAGGGCCATCATCACCAGCTGGACCTGCCCGGCCGCGAGGACGGCCGCCACGCCCGGCGAGGCCCCCCCCCCCGGCCGGGCCGCGGCGGGGGGGCCCCCCCCCCCCCCCCCCCCCCCCCTCCCCCCCCCCCCCCCCCCCCCCGCCGGGCCCCCGCCGCCCCCCCCCGCCGCGAGCGCGGGCCCGACCCCGCCGCCGGCGGCGAGCACGGCCCCCGCCGGGACGACCTTTCCCGCCCCGGCCAGCGCGAGCACCGCGCCGAGGGCGCGGAACCGTTCGGCGCCCTGGAGCAGCCCCTGTTCGGTGGCGAGCAGGCAGAGCACCGGGCCCGGGGCCAGCGCCGCAGCGGTGGCGAGGACGGGCGTGTCGAGCGCCAGCGACACCGGGACCACGGCGAGGGCGGCGATCACCGCGACGAGCGCCGCGACGCGGGCACCGAGCGAGCGCAGCGCCCCGGACGGGGTGCCGCGGACGAGCTCGCGGGCCACCACGGCCTGCAGGGCCAACGACGGCACGGCGACCAGCAGCTGCGCGGAGAGCAGTGCGGCGAAGGCTCCGTAGCCCTCGGGGCCGAGCCAGCGTGAGGCGGGCAGGTGCAGCAGGTAGGCGGCGACGTTGGCCAGCAGGGAACCCAGGGTCACCGCCCCGGCGCCGGTCACCAAACGCCTGGTGGCGGAGTCCGGTGCCGCCTCGCGCGCCTGATGATCCACACCGGTGATCGTAGGGTGTCGCCCGGCGCCGGGCGGCGGCGGACGCCGTGGTGGAATGTCCGCATGTCAGCCACCGTCGACGGGTCGACCCCGGCCGTGGGGATCGGGGCGGACGCCGCCGTCGGCGTGGCGGTCACGGGGCTGCTCCTGGCGGGGCTGGCGCGCCCTGGCTTCCCGTTGCTGCGGGACTGGGTCTCGACGCCGACGCCGCCGCTGTCGGACGCCGCCCTCGGTCTGGGCGAGTCGGCCGCGAGGGCGGTGCCGCAGGACGTGGCGGTCGTGTGGGCGACGCGGGCGCTCGACGCCGTGGGCCTGCCGGTGTGGCCCCTGACGGGCCTGCTCACGGCCGTGTTCTGCGTGTGGCTCGCGGTGGCGGCGGGGGCCCTGGTCCGGCGTGTGGTGCCCGGCGCCGACGCCCCCGGTGCGGCGGGGTTCCTGCTGAGGCTGCCGGTCGTGGTGGGCGCGGTGTGGAACCCGTTGGTGGTGGAGCGGCTCCTGCAGGGCCACTGGTCGCTCCTGGCCGGGGTGGCGGCGGTGGTGTCGATGCCGGTGCTCCTGGCTCGGACCGGGCCCCGCGTGGCGGCGGCGTGCGCGGCGCTGGCCGCGGCGGGGCTGACGCCGACGGGGTGGCTGCTGGCCGTGGTCGCCGCCGCCGTGGCGCTGGGCTGCGCGGGTCGGGGCGGCCGTCGGCGCGCGGCGCTCTGGCTGGGGGCGACCGCCGTGGTGACCGCGCTGCCGTGGGTGTTGGCCACCGCGCTGGCGGCGGGGAGTTCGGGCATGGCGGGCACGGCTGCCGGGGGCTCCGGCGTGGCGGCGTTCGCCGCGCGCGCCGAGCCCGGCATCGGCACGCTCGGATCGGTCGTCGCCCTGGGCGGGATCTGGAACTCCGCGGCCGTGCCCCCGTCGCGCGCCACCTGGTGGGCGGCCGCCGCGCTGGGCCTGCTGCTGGCCGCGTGGGCGCTCGCGGCGCGGGGACTGTGGCGGGCGCGCCGCGACCCGGTGGTCCGGGCGACGCTGCCGGTCGCGATCGCGACGTGGCTGCTGGTGGCGCTCGCGGCCACGGGTCCCGGCATCGCCGCGGTGGACGCGCTCGTCGAGGCGGTCCCCGCGGCCGGCCTGCTCCGCGACACCCAGAAGTTCGTGGCACTCGCCCTGCCCGCCACCCTGCTCGCCCTCGGCTCGGCCACCCGGGCCCTGTCCCCGCGCCTCACGCCCGCCGGGGCCGCCGCGGTGATCACGGCGGTCGCGCTCGCGGCGGTGCCGGATGCCCCGCGCGCGGTGTGGGACTCGCTGCGGCCGGTCACCTACGGCGGGGGCTGGGCGACGGTGGCCGCGATCGTCGGTGGGCAGGAGGCCGGACGCGGGGTGGCGGGAGGGCCGCCCGGGGACGTCCTGGTCCTGCCGGCGGGGTCCTTCCGCTCGACGCCCCTCTGGGCCGGCGGCGCCGCGGTGCTCGACCCGGCGCCCCGCATGCTCGACGCCCGCGTGGTGGTGCCCGGCGACCTGGTGGTGGGGACCGGGGGCGACGCGGCGATCGTGGCCGGCGAGGGTGACCGCGCCCGCCGGGCCACCGGGGCGCTGCTGCGCGGCGAGGACCCCCGCGTGCTGGCCGGGCTGGGCGTGCGGTGGGTGCTGGACGAGCGCACCTCCGCCGGTCCGCGCGGCCAGGCGGCGCGAACCCTCCAGGCCACGACGACGAGATTCGCCGACACCGAGCTGGTTCTCTACGAGCTGGTGGTGCCTAACGGTCCGGGTGCGGCGATCGACCGGGCTGGCCCGCCGGCCGCGTCGCCGGCCGCACGGGCGGCGGTTCTCGCGGCCCACGCCGTGTGGCTGCTCACCCTGGTGCTCAGCGCGGCGCTCGCGGTCGGGGCTGCGCGCCGCCGATCACGCCGCTCGTCCGCCGCCCCTCGGTGACCGCGACGAGGACCTCCGCCATCGCCGACCCGGTGGCGGGCCACGACAGCCCCGCGGCCTTCCGGCGCGCCGCCTCGCCCATGCGGTCGCGGAGCCCGGGGTCGGCCAGCAGGCGCTCCGTGGCGGCCGTCATGCCCGCGACGCCGTCGGTGAGGATGCCCGTCTCGCCGTCGTCTATCGAGTCCCGCAGCCCCGCCGCGTGGTGGTAGCCGACGGTGGGGACGCCGTGCTGGGCCGCCTCGGAGACGGCGAGCCCCCACCCCTCCTTTCGCGAGGGCATGAGGTGCACCGACGCGGCGGCGAGGATCCGGTGCTTGGTGGCCTCGTCGACGTGCCCGTGGAACACCACCGCGCCGGCGTCGAGCCCGAGCCCGGCGGCGTACTCGCGCAGCCGGTCGGACCACCAGCCGCTGCCGATCACGTCGAGCACCAGCCCGGGGTGGCGCGCCCGCAACACGGTCAGGACGTCGAGGGCGTCCTCGACGTGCTTGTGCGGCACCAGCCGGGACAGCACCACCAGGCGCGGGCCGCCGGCGCGGGTCGCGGGTCCGCCGGGCGACACCCCGGCGGGCAGCGGGTCGAGCCCGTTGCGCACCACCGCGATCCGGGCGGGGTCGACTCCGAGCCCGGCCAGCTCGTCCGCCGACGGCAGGGACACCGTGACGTACTGGCTGTGCGAGTGCACGCGCGGGGCCAGCCACGACTCGATCCACCAACCCACCCGGGCGACCAGCCACCCCGCGACCGGCCACTGCTCGCGGTGGATGTGGTGGACCAGCACCACGACCGGAGCCCGGGTGGCGAGCCGGGCGAAGAAGGGGATGCCGTTCTGGGTGTCCACCACGACGTCGGGCCGCCGCAGGGTCCCGAGCGGCCCCAGCCCGACCCGCCCGGCGAGGATCGCGCCCAGGGCCCGGGGATAGACGGTGAAGCGACCGCCGGCGCGGCTGACGGTGACCCCGGACCCGGTGCCCACGGCCGCTCTCGCCTCGGAGCGTGCGGCACCGCGCGCGCGGGAGGTCCGGTAGACCACGGTGTGCCCCGCCGCCGCCAGGCCGTCGGCGACGTGCTCGAGGTAGCGTTCGCTCCCGCCGCCCTGGGGATGGGTGCTGTCACGCCAGCACAGCAGCAGGATACGAGCCACGGCGCACACTGTACGCAGGCGCCGGTATCGTCTCCGCCGTGACCCCACCTGCAGATCATCGGTCGAGTGCGCTGCGTTCGGTCGCCCGCCGCGCGACCCTCGGGCGGTCCCTCGGGCTGCTCCGCTCGTTCCCGCTGGAGCAGTCGGATCCGGACGCCTTCTACTCCGGCCTCGCCCGCGACACCGTCGAGTTGGTGGCGGACCTGTGGGAAGGGGTGTCGGGAGTGCAGCCGGCGGACCGGCCGCGCGGTCGGCTCCCGGGGCTGACCGTCCTGGACGTGGGCGGCGGGCCCGGGTACTTCTCGGACGCCTACGCCGCCGAGGGCGCGCGGTACGTCTCCGTGGAACCGGACGTGGGGGAGATGTCCGCCGCCGGGCTCGATCAGTCGGGCTCGGTCCGGGGCAGTGGCATGTCCCTTCCGATCCGCACGGACGCGGTGGACGTGTGCATCTCCAGCAACGTGGCCGAGCACGTTCCCGAGCCCTGGACGATGGCCGAGGAGATGTGCCGGGTGACGCGCCCCGGCGGCCTCGTCGTGGTCTCCTACACCCTCTGGTACGGGCCCTTCGGCGGCCACGAGATGGGCCTGACCCACTACCTCGGCGGCGAGCGCGCCCGGCGGATGTACGAACGCCGTCACGGCCGGTCGCCCAAGAACTACTACGGCGAGTCGCTGTTCGAGGTGGGCTGCGCCGAGGGGCTCGAGTGGGCGCGGACCACGTCGTCGGGCGAGCTGGTGGCGGCGTTTCCCCGCTACCACCCGAGGTGGGCGTGGTGGCTGGTTCGGGCGCCGCTGATCCGCGAGGTCCTGGTCTCGAACCTGGTGCTGGTGCTGCGGGCGCGGTAGAGGCGAGTCCCCGGCACCTCGGGTGGCACTCGTCTACAGTGGGTGGAACACGTTCCTGTTTCCCACCTCGCGGAGGTCCCCGTGGTCGTCGTCCATGACAAGCTCTTCTCCGGCACACGCTGGACCGATCCGATCACCACGGGGGTTCTCGAGGTAACGTCACCGGCCACCAACGCGGTCGTGGGGCGGGTCGCCGAGACCACCATCGAGGACGTGGACGAGATGATCAGCCAGGCCCGCGACTCCTTCGAGTCCGGGATCTGGCGCACGACCCCTCCCGTCGAGCGGGGCGCGGTGATCGGCCGCGTCGCCGACCTGATCGAGGAGCGCCAGGCGGAGATCTGCCAGATCCTCTCCGACGAGATGGGCACCCCGCCCGGGACCGCCGCGATGATCCAGGTGACGCCGACGCTCGGGGTCCTGCGCTACTACGCCGGGCTCGGCGCCGGCTTCCCGTGGACGGAGGTGCGCCACGGTGACTTCGGGCCGTCCGTCGTCAGCCGCCAGCCGGTCGGCGTGGTCGCCGCCGTCACCGCCTGGAACGTCCCGCTGTACCTCAACGCCGCCAAGCTCGGCCCCGCGCTGCTCTCGGGTAGCTCGGTGGTCCTCAAGCCGTCGTCGGCCACGCCGCTGTCCGCGCTGTGGCTCGCCGACCTCTTCCGCGAGGCGGGACTGCCCGAGGGTGTCCTGTCCGTGGTGACCGGCCCCAGCGCCGTGGGCGACCATCTGGTCTCGCACCCGGAGATCGACAAGATCTCCTTCACCGGCTCCACCGAAGTCGGCAAGCACATCGCCGGGATCGCCGCCCAGAACCTCAAACGGTGTTCGCTCGAGCTGGGCGGCAAGAGCGCGGCCATCATCCTTGAGGACGCCGACGTGGCCGGGAACGCCGGGAGCATCGTGTTCTCCGCGCTCATGAACTCGGGCCAGGCCTGCGTCTCGCAGAACCGGATCCTGGCGCCGCGCTCGCGCTACGACGAGGTGGTCAAGGCGCTGGTCGAGACCGTCCAGCTGATGCCGGTCGGCGACCCCGCCGCCGAGGGGACCGTGTTCGGCCCGCTCGCCAACCACAAGCAGAAGGCCTCCGTCGAGGGGTACATCCGCAAGGGCGTGGAGGAGGGGGCGACGATCGCCTACGGCGGCGGCCAGGTCGAGGGTCTCCCCGACGCCGTGGCCGGAGGCGCCTTCGTCCAGCCGACCGTGTTCACCGACGTCGACAACTCCATGACCATCGCCCAGGAGGAGATCTTCGGGCCGGTCATGCAGGTGATCGCCTACGACACGGTCGACGAGGCCGTGCAGATCGCCAACGACTCGGAGTTCGGGCTCGCCGGTGCGATCTACTCCGCCGACCCCGACGCCGCGCTCGCCGTGGCCCAGCGGGTCCGGACCGGCACCATGGGCATCAACTGGTACGCCTTCGACCCGACCGCCCCGTTCGGCGGGTTCAAGAACTCGGGCCTCGGCCGCGAGAACGGCACCGAGGGGCTGGAGGCGTATTGCGAGCTGCAGAGCGTGCTCATGCCGTTCGGCTGGGAGCCGTCATCGGACTGAGCCGCTGCTCACGACGGCGCCGGACCCGGGATCGGGTCCGGCGCCGCGGTCGTGCGGTGCTCGCTCACTCCACCCGGTAGCCCACGCCCCGGACGGTCTGGACCTTGTTCTCGCCGATCTTGCGGCGCAGCGACCTGATGTAGACGTTGACGATGTTCGAGCCGGGGTCGAAGTCCATGCCCCAGACGCTCTCGAGGAGCTGTTCGCGGCTGATGGTCTCGCCCTTGTGGCGCAGCAACATCTCCAGCAGCGAGTACTCCCGGTTGGTCAGCTCCTGGATGCGACCGTCCACCTCGACCCGGCGGGTGCGGATGTCCAGCCGCATCCCCCCGTGCTCGAGCAGTTCGGGGACGCGAAACGGCTTGACCATGTAGTCGTTGGCGCCGGAGTCCAGGCCCTCGACGGTGTTGGCCACGCTGTCGCGGGCCGTCAGGATGATGACCGGGGCGGCGAAGCCGTGGCTGCGGGCCTCGCGGAGCAGGGTGAGACCGTCTGTGTCCGGCAGCCCGATGTCGAGCAGCATGAGGTCGACATCGGAGATGGTTGACAGGATCGCATGCGCGCTCTCCCCGTCCACCGCCTCGAGCGCGGTGTACCCCGCCCCGCCGAGTGCTTTGACCAGTACCGACCGGATGAGGTCGTCATCTTCGACGACGAGAACATTCGTCATACAACCCTCCTTCTCAGACTTCGGAGTATCCCACGCGGAAGGCCGGCGGGGACGGTGACGTCGTCCCGTGTCTCCCGGTCCGTCCGATCGTGGCCGGCCTCACGGCCCCGGCTCGGCCGAGGGGGACACCCGGCCCCGGCCCCGCTCCGTGTCGCTGGCCGCGGGGACGAAGGGGACGACGATGCAGAACGCGGCCCCGCCGCCCTCGGCGTTGAACGCGAACGCGCGACCCCCGTGCGCCCGGGCGATGGTGGAGACGATCGCCAACCCGAGGCCGGTCCCCCCGCGCCCGTCACGGAGCTGCCCTCGCGCGGTGTGGAAGCGCTCGAAGATGCTCTCCTCCTCGCCTTCCGGTATCCCCGCTCCGTGATCGCGGACCCACCAGAGCAGTCGACGGCGGTACGTCTCCCCCCTGGGGCCGGGGGGCAGGGGGGTGGTGGCCGCAGAGTCGGGGACGGTGGGCTCGCCGGGGGCGATCTCCCGGCACCCGATCTCGATCCGATCGCCCTCCCCGGTGAACCGGACGGCGTTGGAGCAGAACTGGATCAGAGCCTGGGTGATCCGGTGCTGGTCCAACTGGGCCACGCCCTCGGCGTACGGCAGGACCGCCCAGTCGCGGTCGGCGATCACGTCGATCTTCGCCTCGACGTCCAGGACCAGGTCGGAGACATCGGTCGGGGTCGTGCGGAGGAAATCGGGGCGGTCGGCGCGGGCCAGGGTGAGCAGGTCCTCGACGATCCGGGTCATCCGGGACAGTTCGTCCTGGATGATGCGGGTGATCTCGGCGCGCTCGACCGGGTCCTCGGGCAGGAGGTCCAGATTGCCCTGGACCACGGTGAGGGGCGTGCGGAGCTCGTGGCCCGCGTCGTCGAGGAACTCCCGCTGCGTCCGATAGGCGTCCTCCACGCGCTCGAGCATCGCGTTGACCGTGTCGGCGAGCGAGACGATCTCGTCCGGCCCGTCCGCCGGGACGCGGCGTGACAGGTCGGCTGCCGAGATGGTGTCCGCGGCCTCACGGATCCGTCGGACGGGCACGAGCATCCGTCCGGCGACCAACCACGCGAGGAGCGAGCTGAGGACGATGCCGCCCGCACCGGTGATGAGGAGGAGATCGGCGACCCGTGACGACTCCTCGTCGGTGCCGGCATCGCTGATCGCCACCACGATGTTGGAGGGACCCGCGGGGCTGGAGACGGTGGCCTTGCGCCAGCGGACCGTGTTGTCGAGCACCCCGGAGTCCTTCTCCGGGACGAGCCCGATCCGCTGGATCCGTGCGCGGGTGTCGGGTGGGAACAGCGCATCGTCCTCCGGCCCGTACCGCGAGAGGGTGAACTGCGTGCCGGACTCCTCCGCGGTGCCGACCAGCAACAGCTCGGCCGAGGGGTACTGCTGGGCCAGATAGGCGCGGATCAGCTGCTCGGCGGTCGGGTCCTCGGACTCGAAGGACGGCAGGATCCCTGCGGTCATGAACGAGGAGAAGTCGGCCGCCTCCCGGTTGAGCTGGAGGTCGATCGTGCGCTGGTGGGTGAGGTCGAGCAACTGCAGGGTGAAGAGCACCATCGTCGCGAACACCGCGGCGGAGATGAGCGTGATGCCCAGGGTGATGCGCAGGCGCGCCGAGTACCACCAGCGGATCGAGCGCGCCCTTCTGTGCCGCGTGCTCACCTCGGTGGTGGTCGGTCGTCCGAACCGCGGCCCTGATCGTGCGTTCGGGCGGAGGCGTGCGGCGGGGGTCCGGTGGTGTCCGCGTGGTCGGGACGGCCCCTGTCCGCCGCGTGGGGCGGCGGTGCGTCACCCCCGGAGCGGTCCGCGTCGACGCGCATCGGCGACGCGGTGTCCGACTCCGGTTGTGTGGACTCGGGATGCTCGGCCGTGGGCGGCCGGGAGGGGAACAGCTTGACCATGGCGGTGGGTGCGGAGGGCGCGGTGGGCCCCGGTGTGGCCGTCTCGTCGGGCAGGGGTGCCACGTCGGGCTCATCGGAAGGGGTCGACGGGGGGAGACCGGGTGCGGGGATCCCGGAGAGCGGGGCGTCGACGGGCGGGAAGTCGCCCGACCTCCGGCCGGGCTCCCCGGTCTGCCGGGGCACGTCCGCCAGGGGCGTGAGAGGCGGGAGTTCCGGCGTCGGAGGCGGCAGGAGGGAGAGGAACCCGGAAATCGACCCGGGGAGATAGACCGTGGAGGCGCCGTCGCGGACCGTCAGGTGCGGCCGCGTGCCCTCGATCTCGGTGCCGCCGTCGCCCCCGTCGCCGTCCGGTCCGGTTCTCGTGGGCCCGTCGACGGTGCCGCCCGGGGAGGGGGCGGGGGACTCCGGGGGGCTGTTCACGACCACCGCGGCGGCGATGGCCAGGCCGCCGACCACCACGGGGAGGGTCATGATCCCGAGGGTGGTGAGCCTCATACCCGTTCTCCCCATTAGTCGATGACGCGCGGATGTCCCCACCCACTGTCGCATCAATCGACGACGTAGTGAAGAGCGTCCCTCCCGCGGTGGTGGCAGACGGGCCGCGCCCAGGGGGGCGCGGCCCGTCTGCGGGATCCCGCGGAGCCGAACGGAGTCAGCCCAGGCGCTCCTTGAGCGCGGCGAACTGCTCGTGGACCTCGGCCGGCACCTTGGGGCCGCAGAACTCGAGCCAGTCGGCGATGAGCGGGAGTTCGCGACGCCACTCCTCGGGATCCACGGCGAGGGCGGCTTCGACGTCCTGGAGCGCGGTGTCGAGGCCGGTCATGTCGATGTCGGCGGCGCGCGCGGTCAGCCCGGCAGCCGTCTCGTCGCCCTCGACGCGGCCCTCGATGCGGTCCACGATCCACTTGAGGACCCGGCTGTTGTCGCCGAAGCCCGGCCACAGGAAGCGTCCGTCGGCGCCCTTGCGGAACCAGTTCACCAGGAAGATCTTGGGCATCGAGTCGCCGCCACGGGCGCCCATGTCCACCCAGTGCTGGAAGTAGTCGCCGACGTTGTAGCCGATGAACGGCAGCATGGCCATCGGGTCGCGGCGGACCGCCCCGACCTTGCCCTCGGCGGCGGCGGTCTGGCCGGAGGAGAGGGTGGCGCCGATGTAGACGCCGTGGTTCCAGGAGTAGGCCTCGCTCACCAGCGGGACGGTGTCCGCCCGGCGGCCGCCGAACAGGATCGCCGAGATCGGCACACCCTCCGGCGAGTTGAACTCGGGGGCGGTGACCGGGCACTGGTCGATCGGCACGCAGTACCGCGAGTTGGGGTGCGCGGCGTTGCCGGCCCCGCCGTCGCCGGCCGGGGTCCAGTCGTTTCCGAGCCAGTCGATGAGGTGATCCGGCGTGCCCTCGAGTCCCTCCCACCACACGTCGCCGTCGTCGGTCAGCGCCACGTTGGTGTAGATGGCGTTGCCCGGCTCCAGCGTCTTCATGGCGTTGGGGTTGGACGAGTAGTTGGTGCCCGGGGCGACGCCGAAGAAGCCGAACTCGGGGTTGACCGCGTAGAGGCGGCCGTCCGCACCGAATCGCATCCACGCGATGTCGTCGCCGATGACCTCCGCGCGCCACCCCTCGATGGTGGGCTGCAGCATCGCGAGGTTGGTCTTTCCGCAGGCAGACGGGAAGGCGGCGGCGATGAAGTGCTCCTCGCCCGCCGGCGAGATGAGCTTGAGGATGAGCATGTGCTCGGCCATCCAGCCCTCGTCACGTGCCATGGCGGAGGCGATGCGGAGAGCGAAGCACTTCTTGCCCAGGAGGGCATTGCCGCCGTACCCGGAACCGTAGGACCAGATCTCCCGGGTCTCGGGGAAGTGGGTGATGTACTTGTCCTCGTTGCACGGCCACGGGACGTCCTTCTGGCCCTCGGCCAGCGGGGCACCCACCGAGTGGAGGCCCTTGACGTACTCGCCCGCGCCGCCGATCTTCTCGAGCGCGGCGGCCCCCATCCGGGTCATGATCTTCATGGAGGTCACGACGTAGGCGGAGTCGGTGAGCTCGATCCCGAGCTTGGGGTCCTCGGCGTCGAGCGGGCCCATGCAGTACGGGACCACGTACATCGTGCGGCCGCGCATGCTGCCGCGGAACAGATCGGTCATCTCGCCGCGCATGACGTCGGGGTCCCGCCAGTTGTTGGTGGGGCCGGCGTCCTCCTCGTTCGCCGAGCAGATGAACGTCCGGGACTCGACCCGGGCCACGTCCTTCGGATCGGACTGGGCCAGGAACGAGTTGGGCTTCTTCGCCTCGTCGAGCTTGACGAAGGTCCCGGAGGCCACCATCTCGGCCGTGAGACGGTCCCACTCCGCGGCGGAGCCGTCCGCAAAGACGACCCGGTCCGGCTGGGTGAGTTCGGCGACCTCCGCGATCCACGCGAGCATCTCCGCGTGATCGGTTGGCGCCTGACCCTCGAGGCCGGGAATGGTGGTGGTGGTCATCACAGCTCCTCGCGCGTGGTGCATGGTGTCCCTCACACACTATCGTCAACCCGGTGGGTGCGCCGCGTTCACGCCCCCATTCGAGGCCCCGACGTGAGCGGGCCCTCAGGTTTCAGATGTGTCCGTGGTCGATGCGTTCCCACCGGGCCGGCGTCGGCACCGAGTCCGGGGACCCGGGACCGGGCTCGTTCGTGAAGCCGCCGAAGGGGACTCCCTCCGCCGGGTTGGCGAGGCGCCACGAGTCGTAGCTGCCGTCGAAGCGGACCGTCGAGACGTGGTCCACGGTCCCGTCGCCGTCGACATCCGTATAGACGGTCAGCCCCCTGACGTCCCCCCGGGTGACGGCCTCCATGAATCCGTCACCGTCGAGGTCCGCCTCCGGCGCGCCGAGGTCGAGCACGTCCTCGCCGACCGGCACGTGGAGGCCCAGGGAGGAGGGCTCGGCCAGAGGGGCGTCGTCGAGTCCGCAGACGTCCGGCGCCGCCGCGTGGTCCGAGGGGTCGGCGCCGAAGAAGGGGTCGGTCATGAGGAGGGGCTCCCGGTGGGTCTCGACTGACGGTTCCGGCGGATCCGACGTTCCAGATCGCCGACCCGGGGGCCCGGATCGTGGACGAATCCGTCGGTGATGGTGGACTCCGCCGCCAGGATCCGGGCACCGAGGGACTGTTCGACCTCGGCGCGCAGTGCACCGAGCCGCTCGGTCACCACGGCGACCGTGTGCGTCCGCAGCGTCTGCGTGCGGCGGACCGAGACGGTGGTCCACCCCAGGGCCAGGCCGCAGAGCAGCGCGAACGGGATCACGACGGCGGCCACCCCGGGGACCTCGGCGAGCGGGGACAGGAGCATGCGCCCCACCCCGGTTCCGCCGGCCGCGCCCATCACCAGGACGAGGGCCTCCTCGCCGAGGTTCCGCGGCGGGCGGCCCGGGATGATCCCGCCGGTGGGCGCCGGGATGGGCGGCGCGGCGGGCGCGGCCGCGCCCAGGTGACGGGCCACCAGCGACTCGGCGCGACGGTCGGCGCGGGAGACGGTCCCGGTGACGGCGGCGTCCGCGTCCGCGGCCAGGTCACGGACGATCCCGTCGACCCTGGAGCGGGGCGCCGCCGCCAACTCCTCGCGCGCCCTCGAGCCGAGATCCCGCACCGAACGGTGCAGATCCTGCACCACCTCCATGCGTAAGGCCTGCACGTCCTGGCGGAGTGCCTGCGAGCGGGAGGTGATGGCCTCCGTCCGCCGCGCGAGCAGCCAGTCGACGGTGGCGGTCGCGGGGTCGGGTGCCCGGTCGGCGGCGGGTGCCGGGTGCGCGCGCCCGGGACGACCCCCGAGGCCCGCGGTGCCGTCCAGGACCGTGAGCAGGTCGGATGCCGCACCGGGGTCACCGTCGAGCAGCCGGACCGGCCCCGACACCCCCGCATCGGCCAGTCGCCGGGTGGTCACGTCGAGGGTCTCGGCGAGTGCCTCCGGGCTGCACGACGCCGCCCGCCCGGCCAGCGCCACCGCGAGCGGGATGCGGGCGGCCACGCCGCGCGCGACCTCGAGGTCGTCGGGCCTGATGGGACAGACGGCGTCGACGACGAGGACCGCGGCGTCCGGGCGGTCGTCGGGCCCGGCGTCCACGAGAACGCGGAACCGGGGTCCGCGATCGGTGGCCTCGGCCCGCGCGGCCGCGGAGAGCGCCTCGGCCACGGCGGGGACCGCGGAGTCCCGCGGCCCGAGGACGGCGAGCGTGAGGCCTGTGCGGGTGGCGGTCATGGGCGTCCCGACGCACCGAGTGCACACAGCGCGACCTCCGCCAGATCCCCGACCTCGTCGTGGACCGAGAGTCGGTGCAACTCCGCCTCCAGCCGGCCGGCGCGGACGGCGCCGAGCCCGTCGAGCGCGCGGTCGAGGAAGGCGATCACGGGATCGAGTGACCCGTCGGACGGGTGGCGGGCGTCCACCCCGGGCAGGCCACCGGCCCAGCGCGGCCGGTCCTCGTCGTCGACCCCCGTCGCCACCACCAGGAGGGGATGGGCGCGCGGGCGACGAATCCACGCCTCCTCGTGCCGACAGGGCGCCGTGCGCAGGCAGACGATCTCGACGTCGGGTGGACACCCGGCCGGTCGGCCGGGCGCGGCCACAACATCGAGGTCGTCGACCGCCGGGTGCCACCCGCGCCTGGTCTGGAGCGCCGCGGCCAGGGTGCGTCGACCCGACCCGAGCCCGCCCCTGATGCGGAGATCGACCGGCGCGTCGAACCGGGCGAGCGCCCGGTCGAGGACCCGCCCGTCCCGGGACTCGAGGTCCCCGGCGGCGTGCTCGTGCGCGGAGCCGATGATCCGCCGGACCCGCGCGGCGGGATCGGCACCCGGGCCCGGCGCGGCCGCGCGGCGGAGGGGGGTGTCGCGGGTCACTGTCGGCACGGGGTCATCGTGGCCTGACGGGACCTCCGCGGCAAGACCTTCCCCTGTCGGCATCGCCTCGGATTCGGAGCAGGGCCGAGGACTGCGGGATGATGGGCGGGTGAACCAGAGTGAAGATCCCGGGACCACCGCCGGAGAGACCCCTGACCACGACGCACGTCTGTTCCCGCGGGTCACGGCCTACCGGTTCCGTCGGGGAACGATGCGTCCGGGGCAGCAGCGCAACTGGGAAGAGCACTGGCCGACGTACGGCCGCAACGTCACGGACGAGGTGGTCGACCAGCAGGCGCTGTTCGGCCGGACCGCGCCGCTGATCGTGGAGATCGGGTCCGGGACCGGGACGTCCACCGCGGCGATGGCCGCGGCGGAACCGGACATCGACGTGATCGCGGTGGAGGTCTACCAGCCGGGTCTGGCCCAGTTGCTGGGCATGATCGTGCGCGAGGGGCTGGGCAACGTCCGGATGATCCGCGGCGACGGCGTCGACGTCCTCACCAACATGATCGCCCCCGCGAGCCTGACCGGGGTCCGCGTGTTCTTCCCGGACCCGTGGCCCAAGGCGCGGCACCACAAGCGGCGGCTGCTCCAATCGGGCACCTTCCAACTCATCGCCTCCAGGCTCCGGCCCGGCGGCGTCCTGCACGTGGCCACCGATCACGCGGACTACGCGGAGTGGATCGGCCCGACGGGCGACGCCGAACCCGCGCTCGAGCGGCTCGACCCACTGACCGACGCCGGACACGTACCGTTCACCCTGGAGCGACCCGTGACCAAGTTCGAGGGCAAGGGTCTGGAGGAGGAGCGCGTGATCAACGAGTTCCTCTGGCGACGTAGAGACTGACCATCCTTATAGACCGAAGAGCCCTGTGGACGAAGAGCCCAGCGGGCGAAGAGCGAGGCGGCAGAAGATGACCCCAGCTGACGGACCGGGCGCGCACGTGACGTCGGACGAGGACACCCCGGACGCCCCGGGCATGGTACTGCTCGTCTGGGACGCACCGAACGTCGACATGGGACTCGGATCGATCCTCGGCGGCCGCCCGACGGCCGTCTACCGCCCCCGCTTCGACGCGCTGGGTCGGTGGCTGCTCGACCACACCGCCGACCTCTCGCTGCGGACCGACGACACCCTCGAGGCCGAGGCGACGGTCTTCACGAACATCGTCCCGGGCACCTCCGACAACGTCCGCCCGTGGGTCGAGACCCTGCGCAACGTCGGCTTCGCCGTGTTTGCCAAGCCCAAGAGCAGCGCGGATTCCGATGTCGACGACGACATGCTCGCGCACATCGACCTCCGGGCGGAGTCCGGGCGACTCGCCGGCGTCGTGGTGGCCTCGGCTGACGGCCAGGCGTTCCGCGAACCGCTGGAGGAACTGGCCGACGAGATCCCGGTCACCGTCATCGGTTTCCGTGAGCACGCCACCTGGGCGGTCCAGCACGACACGATCTCGTTCCTCGACCTGGAGGACATCCCCGGGGTGTTCCGGGAGCCCCTGCCCCGGGTCAGCCTCGACAACCTGCCCGTCGAGGGTGCCTGGCTGCAGCCGCTCCGCCCGCTCTCGGCCCTGCTCAACTCGCGTTAGGAGCGCACGCACCCGTGTTCAACTCACTCGGGCGGTTCGTCGCCCACCGCCGCGTCCTGGTCCTGGTGTTCCTGGTCCTGGTCATGGCGACGCTCAGCGTCGCCGGGAGCATGTTGGGCAAGCCGTTCGGACAGGGCGGCTTCGAGGACCCGAAGAGCGGGTGGGCGACCGCCGAGCGGCTCGAGCAGGAGGCGTACGGCCGGGACGCGCTGGGAGACGTCGTGGTGACCTACCACGCGCCCGCCGGCACCACGGTCGACGACCCGGCCTTCCAGGACCCGATCCGGGCCTCCCTCGAGACGCTCCGCGGCGAGTTCCCCGACCAGGTCACCGGGGTGACCAGCTTCGTGTTCAACCAGTCTCCGGCCCTGGTCAACAGGGACGTCGGCATCGCGGTGGCCTCCATCCAGATCGCCGGTGAGGACGAGGAGATCCTCGAGAACTTCCGGGAGGTCGAGGACCGTATCCCCGTCGCGGGCATCCAGACCGACATCGCCGGCCTGCAGCCGGTCGCGGGTGCCCTGCAGGACGGGATGGACGCCGACCTCGTGCGTGCCGAACTCATCGCGCTGCCGCTGGTGTTCATCCTGCTCATCGTGGTGTTCGGCGGAGTCGTGGCCGCGTCCCTGCCGGTGGCCGTGGGCATCCTCACGATCCTCGGGTCGCTCGGCGCGCTGCACCTGCTGTCGCTGCTCACCCCCGTCAACTCGTTCTCCCAGAACGTCGTCACCCTGATCGGGCTGGGGCTGGCGATCGACTACGGGCTGTTCGTGGTGAGCCGGTTCCGGGAGGAGATGGCGGAGGGGTACCCACCGGAGGCCGCCGTCCGCCGGACCGTGGCCACCGCCGGCCGCACCGTCGTGTTCTCGGCGGTGATGGTGGGCGTGACGCTCTCCGGTCTGCTGGTCTTCCCGCAGGCCTTCCTCAAGTCGGTCGCCTACGGCGCGATCGCCGCCGTCATCCTGGCCGCCCTGCTGTCGGTCACGCTGCTCCCGGCGGTGTTGGTCCTGCTGGGCCACCGCGTGGACATGCTCGGGATCTCGCGCCTGCAGCGTCATCGCACCCGCGAGGAGGTCGAGAACGGCCTGTTCGGCCGGGTGGCGGACTTCTCCATGAAGCATCCGGTCGCCGTCGCGGTCCCCATCGTGGTGGTCCTGGTGGCGCTCATCATCCCGTTCTCCGGGGTGAAGTTCGGCGGCATCAACGAGACCTACCTGCCCCCGGACGACACCACCCGGGTCGCGCAGGAGCAGTACGACCAGAACTTCCCTGGCACCCGGACGGACCCGGTCAAGCTGGTGGTGATCGGCTCGGACGGCACCTCCCTCTCGCAGATCCGGGCCGAGGCCAACAACGCGCCCGGACTCACCGGCCCGTTCCAGTTCGCCCGATCCGGCCAGCAGGACGAGCAGGGGCGCGACGTGGTGGTGCTCCAGTCCGGCCTGCTCGACCGCAACGCCCCGGCCGACACGGTCGAGTACCTGCAGAAGTTCCCGATCCCGGCCGGCACCGAGGTGTACGTGGGCGGCAACCCGGCCATGGAATCGGACTCGGTGGACGCGCTCGTCGGCGGCCTGCCGTGGTTCGTGCTCTACGTGTTGATCGCCACCACGATCCTCATGTTCCTGGCGTTCGGTTCACTCGTCCTGCCGATCAAGGCCGCCATCATGAACATGCTGGGCCTGGGCGCGACGCTGGGGATCCTCACGTGGATCTTCGTCGACGGCCACGGCGCGGACCTGCTCGGCTTCACCCCGGGGCCGCTCACCTCGCCCGTGGTGGTGTTGCTCATGGCGATCATCTACGGGCTGTCCACCGACTACGAGGTGTTCCTGATCTCCAGGATGGTCGAGGCCCGCGCCCGCGGTGCGCGGACCGCCGACGCCATCCGCAGCGGCGTCGCCACCACGGGCGGGATCATCACCTCGGCCGCGCTCATCCTCATCGTGGTGACGGGGGCGTTCGCGTTCTCCGAGATCGTCATGATGAAGTACATCGCGTTCGGCATGATCGCGGCGCTGATCATCGACGCGACCGTGATCCGCATGCTTCTCGTGCCGGCGGTCATGCAGCTGCTCGGACCCGACTGCTGGTGGGCGCCCGGGTGGATGAAGCGGATCCAGGAGCGGATCGGACTGGGTGAGGCCGAGCTCGGCGACGAGCCCGAACTCCGTGTCGGCGGCCCCGCGGATCCCGGACAGGTCGACCCCGCGTCCCCCGCCGAGGAGGAAGCCCCCGGCGCGGCGCCGGAGCGGTCCGTGTCGCCGGTCCGGGTGCTCGAACGGGAGCCCGAGCCCGAGCCCGAGGCTGAACCGGAGCCCGAGGCTGAGCCCGAGCCCGAGCCCGAGGCTGAACCGGAGCCCGAACCGGTTCCGCGCGAGCGTGTCTCCGGGGAGAAGATCCCGGCGGCGGAGCTGATCGCCCGGCTCCGGCAGGCGCGGGAGCAGGAGCGCGGCGAGTGACGCCCGGCCCGGACTCCGGAGTGGGAGCCTGGGCCGGGGCGGGTGCACTGGTTATGGTGACGGGATGACGGGGACGCGGGGTGCCGACGTGCGGCGCCGCATGCGGTTGATCCTGGGCAACCCGTGGTTCAAGGCGATCGCCACGTTGACCGTCCTGTTCTTCATCCTCTACTGGCTCCGCGGCCAGATGCCGTTCTTCGCCGAGGGGTTCGAGGCCGTCGCCCGCCCGCACTGGGGCTGGATCGCCCTGGCGCTCGTCTTCTCGTACCTGTCGATGTCGAGTTACGGCTCGGTGCAGAAGGTCCTCCTGGAGTCGGCCGGGGTGAGGGTGAGCTACTGGGCCAGCGTCGGTCTGGTCTTTGCCGCCAACGCCTTCTCCACCTGCATACCCGGGGGGCAGGTGTTCGGCACCACCCTGACGTATCGCAAGACCCGGCAGTGGGGCGCCAGCCGGGTGGTGGCGTCGTGGCAGCTCGTGATCTCCGGCGTGCTGTCGACCGTCGGCATCGTGTTGTTGGCGCTGCTCGGCTTCTTCCTGGTCGGATCGGTCTCCAACCCGTTCCTGCTCGTGCTGTCGGCGTTCGGGCTCGTGTCGATCGTCGTGGTGGTGCAGTGGGCCGCCCGGCATCCGGACAGGATCGAGGGCGCGCTGCTCACGCTGCTGGCCTGGATCAACGCCCGCCGGCGCAAGCCCTCCGACCACGGCGCGTCCGGGGTGCGCAAGGTCGTGGAACAGGCGGAGGCGGTCGACATGACCAAGACCCAGCTGTCCACGGCGTTCGCGTTCTCGCTGCTCAACTGGGTGGCCGACGTGGGATGCCTGTGGGCCGCGGCGAATGCGGTCGGTGCAGAGCACAGCATCGGCGGGCTGTGTATCGCGTACGTCACCGGCAAGATCGTGGCCACCGCGCCGATCACCCCGGGCGGGCTCGGGACCGTCGAGTTCGCCCTCATCACCGCCCTCACCGCGGGGGGGCTCGGCGCGCATCAGGCGTTCGCGACCGTGTTCGTCTACCGCATCGTCAGCTTCGTGCTGATCGCCCTCGTCGGGTGGGTGATCTTCTTCCTCTTCTACCGCGGGGTCGCGGACGTCGATCCCGATGCGGCGCCCGGTGAGGGCGGCCCGACGGAGGAGTCCACCTCGTCGTCGTCGTCCGATGAGTACTCCCCGCCGACGACGTCGGCGGCCGTGCCGCCGGCCGACCTCGCGGAGATCTGGCCGCTGAGGGGTACGCCGTGGCGGGCGACCGTCCCGCACTTCTCCGGACCGATCCCCCTTCTGCCCGTCCGCGGGGACGATCGGCTGGTCGGCGAGGGTGGGGAGTCGTCCACCACGTCGGGTCGGGGCGAGTCGAACGAGAAGAAGGAAGGGTGAGGCGGTGGCACTGCCGTTGATCTTCGCGCTGGACGTCGTGCTGGTGGGGGTGTTCGCGACCTTCGGCCGCGGCGCCCACTCCGAGGGGCTCGGCGCGGCGCAGGTGTGGGGGGCGGCGTGGCCGTTCCTCATCGGACTCGCCGCGGGGTGGGTGGTGGTGCTGGCCACGCGGCGGGATCCCGCCACGGTCCGGTCGGGTGTCCTGCTGTGGGTGACGACCCTCGTCGGCGGGATGGCCATCCGCGGCCTCGGCGACGGACGCGTGCCGCACTGGAGCTTCATCATGGTGGCCGGAGTCGCCACCGCCGTGTTCCTGGTGGGGTGGCGGGCGGTGCGCGCCGCCGTGGTCCGGTCCCGTGCGGGCCGGGGTTGACCGCGTGGTCTAGCGGACCTCGGGCGGGAGCCGGTCGATCGGCTCCCCCGGTACGGGGATGTTCTCCGGCGGGTGCACGCCCTCCGGGGCGGGGGCCGGGGCGGGAGCGGGTTCCGGCAGCGCGCCTGGGGCCGGTAGCGCGTCTGGGGCCGGCAGCGCCTCGGGTACCGGGGCGGGAGGGGGCGCGGGGCTGACGGGACCGGTCCAGGCACCGAGGTCCTCGCGCGAGCCGGCGAAGATGTTGAGGTCGACGGGGCCCGCGAAGCCGGGGACCTCGCCCGTCTCCGATTTCTGCCAGAACAGCCACCGGTCCCAGCCGCCGATCACGGGCAGCGTCGGCTCGGGCACTCCGTACTCGGCCAGCCACAGCGGGTACTCGGCGAACTGCGTGGTGTTGGCCATCCGGTCGATCCAGAAGTACCGGTAGGTGTAGACGATCGGTGTCCGGCCGGTGAGATGCGTGAGCGTGTCGAGGAAGACGCGCGTCCACTCCATCAGTTCCCCGGGGTTCCTGCCCTCGTCCGTCTCGAGGTCGAGCACCGGCGGGAGCTGATCCCCGCCGACCGACTGCAGCCGCGCGGCGAACGCGTGCGCCTGCATCACGGGATCCATCGCGGGCCGCGCCATGTGGTAGCTGCCGACTGTCATGCCGGCCGCCCGGGCCGCGTGGACGTCCGCCTCGTAGTGCCTGTTGGCCGGACCGCTGCCCTCGGTGGCCTTGATGAACGCGTAGGTCTGGCCGGAGGCGGCGGCCGCGTGCCAGTCGACCGGGGCGCCGTGCGGGTGCTGCCAGCTGGAGGAATCGAGTCCCCGCGCCAAGCCGTCGAAGGCGGCCGAGGGCGGGACCACCGCGTCGGCCCGGGGGGAGAGGACGACGACGAGGAGGCCGATGGACAGGGTCGCCGCGGAGGCGAGGGCCACGAGAAGGCGCGGGATGGGGGCGCGGCGAACTGGCGGTTCGGCAGAGGGCATAGGGCGAGTATCGGGCAGTATCGCTAGTCACACAAGCAACTCGCGCAACATCGGGCCAGGTGGCATCCGGTGCCACAATGCGTGAACGGTCACCGTCCGGCGTCCGGCTTCCCGGGAAGCCGCCCGGTCGTTCGCGACGGGCAGATGAGGATTCCCTTAGGAGTGTGCGCGGCGACCTCGCCTGGTGGGCAAGTGATCTCACGGGCGGGATGGCGACGTCGCCGGAATGGGATGATCCGGGTCACGAAAATATCACAACCCGTAACACTCCGCCCCTCGCGTGCGATCGCCGAAATTCGGCACCTACTATTGGGGCCAACCCTCAGTTCCACTCGGGAGCGCCCTCATGACCGATGCGATCGACCTCTCCACCCCTCGATACCGACACGATCTCGTGGCCGAAGTCGACGGCCCGGGGGATGACCTTGTCCTCGAGGTGGTGGTCGCCGAGACCGTGGTGCTGGACGAGCACGGCGCAGGCCGCGGAATGCCGGAACTCTTCCTCAAGACCGGGGTGGACGGCATCTCCCTCACGGATCGCGATCAGGTCCTCCAGTTGCAGGCGGTGATCAACCGCGCCGTCAACCAGTGGCGCGAAGCCGCCTCGCACCTCGCCTGACCGGGGGTCGTCCGCCGAACCCGTCACTCCACCCGGATCCCCGCCTCGCCGATCAGTGCCAGCCCGACCGCCAGGACCTGCTCCGGCGAGATGATCGCCCCGCGTAGGGCCGAGGCTCCGCGGACGTCCTCGAGCACGGCGCCCCTCAGGTCCGAGGCGGCGAAGGTGGCCCGCTCGAAGGACGCCCCCCGAAGGTCCGCGCCGTCCGTCGACAGGTCCGCGACCCGGGCCTCGAGGAGGTCGGCCTGCCTGCAGCGGGTGGCAGACAGGAGCACCCGCTGCAGTCGGGCCATCCGTAGGTTGACCATGTCTGCGTGGCAGTCCTCGAAGCTCACGTCGGTCAGTCGCGCGTCCGACAGCACGATTCCGGTGAGCCGGCATCCGACGAACCTCACCCGGGTGAACGAGGCCCCGTCGGCGACCATCCCCGAGAGGTCACAGTCGCGGACCACCACGTCGGTCAGGCGGAGCGAATCGGCCCGGGCGCTACTCAGGCGGATGCCCTCCAGGACGGAGTCGCGGATCTCCGCACCGCCGATGCGCGCCGCGCCCTCGTCCGGTGAGGGGGCGTGCTCGGCGGTGGCCAGGACTCCGTCCCAGAGCGCGTCGGCGTGGAGGTCGGTGAGGGGTGGCGCGAGCTGTTCCCGCCGCGGCATGGTCGGGGCGGCGGGCGGGCGCGGGGAGCCGGATCGACGGCGCAGTGGGGGAGGCACGGCCGCCAGCCTAGGCGGGGGACCTCCCGGCGGCGGATGTGCTTTCCGCGGGAGGAGGCGTACTCTCGACGGGGAAGTAGACCGACCTGTCTGTATGTGATGTCGAGGGAGTTGCCAGATGAGCCTGCGCGAGGTGTTCGCTTTTCCGGAGGTCGTGAACGACTACGCGGCGCGATGCACCGCCGGGCTCGTCGTGACGCTCGCCGTGGCGACGATCCTCGCCCCGCCTCCGGTGCAGGTATGGCTCGCGGCGGCTCTCGTTGTGGGATTCGCGCTGCGGGTCGCCGGGGGTCCCCGGTACTCACCGTTCGGCCGACTCTCGGTGCACGTGATCGCGCCGCGGGTCAGCTCCACCCCGAAGCTGGTCGCGGGCGCACCCAAACGGTTCGCGCAGACGATCGGGCTCGTCATGTCCTCGGTCGCCCTCGGGCTGTTCCTTGCGGGGTTATCCACCGCGGGTGCCGTCGTCCTGGGTGTGCTGGTGGCGGCGGCCCTCGCCGAGGCGGCGCTCGGGTTCTGCCTCGGGTGCTGGTTGTACGCGCATCTCCAGCGGGTCGGTGTCGTGTCGGATGACTCGTGCGTCGAGTGCGCGGACATCTGGGCGCGGCCCGGGATGACCGCACGCAGCTGATCGAGTCCTTTCCGCGACCTCGGGTGTCGTGGTGGTGGGCTACCGTTGGCGCATGACGACACCGCCCGAGAATTCCCCCGAGAATGTCCCGGAGAATGCCCCGGAGAATCCCGATGCCAACGGCGACTCCTACACCGAACCGTACGGCGAGCAGCCCACGGTGTCCGGCGGATACGACGAGCGGTCCCTGGGCGGGACCGACACGCCCCCAGCCGGTTCGGCACACGAATCGTCGTGGAGCCCGGCGTCGGACGCATCGCAGCAGTACGGCGGCCAGCAGTTCGGGACGCCGGAGTACGGAACACCGCAATCGGGAACCCCGCAGTACGGCGATCAGCAGTATTACGGCGGCCAGCAGTTCGGGAACCAGCAGTTCTACGGCGACCAGCAGCAGTACGGAGCCCAGCCGTTCTACGGTGGCCAGCAGCAGCAGCAGTACGGCGGCCAGCAGCAGTACGGAGCCCAGCCGTTCTACGGCGGGTATCCGGACCAGGGTCAGGTGCAGCCCTACGGCCAGGGTGTCCGCAAGGATCCCGCGCTCATGCTGGTGGCGTCCATCTTCATCGCGGGCCTGGGCACGATCCTCAACGGTGAGACGGGCAAGGGCGTCGGGATCCTGGTCGGCTACATCATCGGCGCCGTGCTCTCCGTGGTCCTCATCGGGATCCCGATCATGTTCGGCTTCTGGGTCTGGGGGATGATCGACGCCTACCAGGGGGCCCAGAAGTACAACGCCGAGCACGGTTTCTCCTGACCGCGTCGGGGCGGGCGGGAAGGCGGGCGGGGCCGTAACCTGGTCGCATGACAGCGACCGAGATCCCCACCACCGACGCGCCCCGGCCCTCGGGCCTCGACCTGCAGTATGTCGACCGTGAGGTGCGTCCGCAGGACGACCTCTACAGCCACGTCAACGGCACCTGGATCCGTGACCATGTGATCCCCGCGGACCGACCGATCGACGGTGCGTTCCTCGCGCTCCGCGACCTGTCGGAGGAGCGGGTGCGCGACATCATCACCGACGCGCCCGTCGACTCGCGGATCGGCGCCTTCTACGCCTCCTTCATGGACACCGCCGCCGTCGAGGCCGCGGGTGTCGCGGCGCTCGGACCGGACCTGGCGGAGATCGACGCCGCCTCCGACCCCGACTCGCTCGCGCTGGCCATGGCGCGGCTGGAGAAGTCGGGCGTGGCCGGGCTGATCGGCGCCTATGTCAACAACGACGCCAAGAACTCCACCGAGTACATCCTGTACCTGGTGCAGTACGGCATCGGACTGCCGGACGAGTCGTTCTACCGCGAGGACCAGTACGCGGGGATCCGCGAGCAGTACACCGACCACATCGCGCGAATGCTGGAGTTGGCCGGGCTCGCCGGTGGCGGGGACGACGCCCGCGGCCGCGCCGAGCGGATCGTCGCGCTGGAGACCCACA
Organism: uncultured Dietzia sp.; assembly: GCF_937873725.1. GTDB lineage: Bacteria > Actinomycetota > Actinomycetes > Mycobacteriales > Mycobacteriaceae > Dietzia. Next base: position 1,366 of record NZ_CALMYY010000072.1, on the reverse strand, counting down.
TCGCCGCCGCCCACTGGGACGTGGTGGCCCGTCGCGACGCCGACAAGACCTACAACCCCGTCACCTGGGACGAGCTCCCGGGACTCGCCCCGGGTTTCCCCTGGCACGACTGGGCCCGCGAGCTCGGCGGCAGTGAGCAGACGTTCGGTCGGCTGGTCGCGATGCAGCCGGACTTCCTCACCGCGGTGGCCGGACTGTGGGCCGGCGAGCCGCTGGAGACGTGGAAGGACTGGCTGCGGTGGCGGACCGTGTCGTCGAGGTCGCCCTACCTCCCCTCCGACCTGGTGGACGAGAACTTCCGCTTCTTCGGCACCGCACTGTCGGGGACCGAGGAGATCAAGGCGCGGTGGAAGCGCGGCGTCGCGGCCGTCGAGGGAGCGCTCGGCGAGGAGGTGGGCAAGGAGTACGTGGCCCGGCACTTCCCGCCCGGCGACAAGGCGCGGATGGTCGAGTTGGTCGCCAACCTCACCGCGGCCTACCGCCATTCGATCAGCCGCCTGCCGTGGATGACGCCCGCCACCCAGGAGCGTGCGCTGGCCAAGCTCGAAGCGTTCGTGCCCAAGATCGGCTACCCGGAGAAGTGGCGCGACTACGCGGCGCTCGAGGTGCGTCCCGACGACCTCCTGGGCAACGTGCGCCGCTCGTCGGAGTTCGAGCACGCGTACGAGCTGGGCAAGCTCGGCGGCCCGGTCGACCGCGGCGAGTGGCACATGACGCCGCAGACGGTCAACGCGTACTACAACCCGGTGATGAACGAGATCGTCTTCCCGGCCGCCATCCTTCAGCCGCCGTTCTTCGACGCAGACGCCGACGACGCCGCCAACTACGGCGCGATCGGCGCTGTGATCGGCCACGAGATCGGCCACGGCTTCGACGACCAGGGCTCCAAGTACGACGGCGAGGGAAACCTCGTGGACTGGTGGACCGACGAGGACCGCGAGTCGTTCGGCACCCGCGTCCGGGCGCTGATCGCGCAGTACCAGGGCCTGACCCCGGACGGACTGGACCCGGAGAAGGACCACGTCAACGGCGCCTTCACGGTGGGGGAGAACATCGGCGACCTCGGCGGGCTGACCATCGCCCTCCTGGCGTACCGGCTGGCGCAGGGTACGGACGGCAAACCCGCCGAGGGCCCGGACGTGGGCCCGGAGATCGACGGGATGACGGGCATCCAGCGCCTGATCACCTCGTGGGCGATCGTGTGGCGGACCAAGACCCGGGCGGAGGAGGCCGCCCGCCGGCTCGCGGTGGATCCGCACTCGCCGCCGGAGTTCCGCTGCAACCAGGTGGTGAAGAACCTCGACGACTTCCACGCCGCGTTCGGCGTCACCGAGGGCGACGGCCTGTGGCTCGCGCCGGAGGAGCG
>NZ_CALMYY010000071.1 GCF_937873725.1 uncultured Dietzia sp. | reverse complement strand
CGATCAGCGCGAGGATGCCTGCCACGATCGCGGCCTGCTTGAGCACGGTCGCCTGGGTGGTGTAGCGGGAGTCGACCGTGATGTCCACGGCCATCCCCTCGGGCGCCGCACCCCGCAGGTCCGTGAACACCCCGACCACCTGGGGGCGCAGGTCGTCGTCGATCCGGCCGCCCGCCCCCCGACCGTCCACCGCGAGGCCGACGAACTCCGCGCCGATCGAGCCGGAGTCGGCCACCACGCGGATGACCGAGCAGGCCCCCGGTGCGGCGACCGCGTCGGCGGGCGCGGAGGCGATGAGGACGTTGCGGCTGCGTACCTCGACCGCGGGGCCGGCGACGGAGATCACGAGCGCGCGGGCGCCCGCGTTCTCGCCCGCCTGCCGGGGCGCGGTGGAGACCAGGACCCCGTCCTCCAGTCCCCGGTCCCGGAGCTTCTGCACGGCCGAGCACGGGACCTCGGCGGTGAGGTCGAGCGGGTAGTAGGCCACGAGCGGGGCCGTCACCGGGTCGAGGGTCCCGGCCTGGGGCCAGCTGATCGTCGACGTGGTCTGGGTGACCGGGAGAAGGGGGACGATGATCGCGAGGACGATCCCGACCAGTCCACTGATCGCGGCGACGATCCCCCACCGGATGCCTGGTCGTGACTTCTCCGGCACGGCACGGACCTCGGCGGCAGTCGATGGCATGGAGCCCACGCTATAACGAGAGGACGACGATCCCCGAAACGACGAACGCGCCGGAGGGGATCCCTCCAGCGCGACGCTACCGTGGTGGCCAGGGCCGGGATCGAACCGGCGACCTTCCGCTTTTCAGGCGGACGCTCGTACCAACTGAGCTACCTGGCCCTAAGGCAACCGGCGCACCCGGTGAACACCGAATGCGCCGGTTGTCTGGCGACCCTGACGGGACTCGAACCCGCGACCTCCGCCGTGACAGGGCGGCGCGCTAACCAACTGCGCCACAGGGCCGTGCTTTTCGCACGAGACAGAACAGTAATCGACGCCCCCGTACCAACGCAAATCGGGGGCCCGGCTCCCGCATCCGGCCGGGGCCCAAATGCGGGATGTCCCGGCCACCGAGTGACGGTGACCGGGACATCTCCTGCGTACCCCCTACGGGATTCGAACCCGCGCTGCCGGCGTGAAAGGCCGGTGTCCTAGGCCGCTAAACGAAGGGGGCCTGTGCCACGTCCGGGATCGCCGGTCCGCAGCGCGTTCGAGTTTAGGGCACCGACCACCCACCGTCGAAACCACCCGGGTTCGGCGTCGGCCGGTACCGAGCCTGGATCGGCGGACCGGCGCGCGGGCGGTAGTGTGATCGTCGCCCCTATAGCTCAGTTGGTAGAGCTACGGACTTTTAATCCGCAGGTCGTCGGTTCGAGCCCGACTGGGGGCACCATCGGTTGCGCCCGGATCACCCGCGTACCGGGGACGCCTCATTGGACCTGCCCGCCCCTCGCTGGGACACTCGAGGCATGTCCGCCCCCATCACGACCGGCGCGCCCGCCCTGCGCATCGGCCCGCTCGCACTCGCGTCTCCCGTCGTCCTGGCGCCCATGGCGGGGGTCACCAACGTGGCGTTCCGGACGCTGTGCCGCGAGATCGAGCGCGAACAGCAGGGCTCGGTGTCCGGCCTGTACGTCTGCGAGATGGTGACCGCCCGGGCGCTGGTCGAGCGTCAACCCGCGACACTCCACATGGCGTCCTTCGCGCCCGACGAATCCCCTCGCAGCCTGCAGCTCTACACGGTGGACGCCGAGTACACGTACGCGGCCGCCAGGATGATCGTCGACGAGGACCTCGCCGACCACATCGACATCAACTTCGGCTGCCCCGTCCCCAAGGTCACCCGTCGAGGCGGGGGTTCCGCGATCCCCTACAAGCGTCGACTCTTCCGGTCCATCGTCGCGGCGGCGGTCCGGGCCACCGAGGGGACCGACATCCCGGTGACCGTCAAGATGCGGGTCGGCATCGACGACGAGCACCACACCCACCTCGACGCCGGCCGCATCGCCGCCGAGGAGGGCGCCCAGGCCGTCGCGCTCCACGCCCGGACCGCCGCCCAGCGGTACTCCGGCCGGGCCGACTGGTCGCAGATCTCCCGGCTCGTCGACCACGTCGGGGCGGTCTCCGACGTCCCGGTCCTGGGTAACGGCGACATCTTCTCCGCCGAGGACGCGGTCCGGATGCGCGAGCAGACCGGTTGCGCGGGCGTCGTGATCGGACGCGGCTGCCTCGGCCGGCCCTGGCTCTTCTCGGAGCTCGCCGCCCGCCTCGACGGCCGCGAGGCCCCCACCCCGCCGACCCTCGGGGAGGTCGCCCGGATCATGTATCGGCACGGCGAGCTCCTCGCCGAACACCACGGCGAGGACAAGGGCATGCGTGACATCCGCAAGCACGTCGCCTGGTACCTGCGCGGCTTCCCGGCCGGGTCCGACAAGCGTGTCGGCCTAGCGGCCGTCCGCACCCTCGACGACCTCGCGTCACTGCTCTCCGACCTGCCCGCCGACGAGCCCTTCCCGGCCGACGGTGACGGCCCGCGGGGGCGGCAGGGGTCGCCTTCCCGGGTCCTCCTGCCCGAGGGCTGGCTGGACGACCCGGAGGACGACGCGGTGGCGCTCGACGGAGCGGACGCCGAGAACTCGGGCGGCTGACCCGCGCCGGACCATCCGCCCCCGCCCCCGGGCGCCCGGTATTCACCGGTCATTCACCAGCGGGCCCGATACTGCGGTTGACATGCGCGTACGCTGAATCACATGCGTCTTGTCTACTCTGAAGAACTGACGGATCTGGCCACCTCGATGGCCAGGATGTGCGCCCTGGCCACCGACGACATGGAGCTGGCCACCCACGCGCTCCTCCAGGTCGATCTCGTGGCGGCGGAGCAGGTCCTCCAGTCCTCCACGGAGATGGCTCGCCTCGCCACCGAAAACGAGGAACGCGGTTTCGCCCTGCTGGCGCTCCAGGCTCCCGTGGCCCGCGACCTACGCCAGGTGGTCACCTCCATCCAGCTCGTTCAGGATCTCACCCGGATGGGGACCCTGGCCGGACACGTGGCCAAGATCGTGCGACGCCGCCATCCCGAGAGCGTCCTGCCCGAGCCCGTCAACGGCTACTTCGCCGAGATGGGTCGCGTCGCGATCTCGCTCGGGCGTTCGGCCACCGAGGTGATGATCAGCCGCGACGCCCAGCAGGCCGCCACCCTGGCCCACCAGGACGACGCCGTGGACGACCTCCGTCGCCACCTGTTCACCCTGCTCACCGTCCGCGAATGGAAGTGGGGAGTGGCCGCCGCGGTCGACGTCACGCTCCTCGGCCGCTTCTACGAGCGGTTCGCCGACCATGCGGTGGAGGTGGCCCAGCGCGTGATCTTCCTGGCCACCGGCGAGTACGCCACCCTGTCGGAGGACAACCCGGACCACTCCTCGCCCTCCACCGAGGAACTGGTCCGCCGCTTCAACGAGACCGACAGGGCGTACAGGGCCCGGGTCGCCGGCGACGCGTCCGGTCAGGGCTCGTCCGACTGAGGGGGCTCGGGCACCCACGCAAACACCCCGGTTCCCGCCGACGTGGCGGGAACCGGGGTGTTCGTGTCGTGCGGAGGTGCTCAGCCGAAGCGGCCGGAGACGTAGTCCTCGGTCTGCTTGTTGTCCGGGTTGGAGAAGATCTTCTCCGTGGAGTTGACCTCGACGAGTTGACCCGGCATGCCGGTGGCCTCGAGCGAGAAGAACGCGGTCTGGTCGGACACGCGCGCCGCCTGCTGCATGTTGTGGGTGACGATCACGATGGTGAACTCGCTCTTGAGTTCGGCGATGAGATCCTCCACCGCGAGCGTCGAGATCGGGTCGAGCGCCGAGCAGGGTTCGTCCATGAGGAGCACCTGGGGCTCGATCGCGATCGCCCGGGCGATGCACAGGCGCTGCTGCTGCCCGCCGGAGAGACCGCCACCGGGCTTGTCGAGCCTATCCTTGACCTCTTCCCAGAGGTTGGCTCCACGAAGCGACTTCTCCGCGACCTCGTCGAGCGTCTTCTTGTTCTTGACGCCCTGGAGCTTGAGGCCCGCGACCACGTTCTCCTTGATGGACATCGTGGGGAACGGGTTGGGCCGCTGGAACACCATGCCGATGGTCCGACGGACGGCGACGGGGTCGACCTTCTTGTCGTAGATGTCCACGCCGTCGAGCTTGATGGATCCCGTGACGTAGGCGCCCGGGATCTCCTCGTGCATCCGGTTGAGCGAGCGGAGGACGGTGGACTTCCCGCAGCCGGACGGGCCGATGAACGCGGTCACCGAGCGGGGCGGGACGTGGAGGTTGACCTCCTTCACGGCGTGGAAGTCACCGTAGAAGATGTCGACATTCTCGAGATCGAGTCGCTTGGCCATCTCTGGTCCTTACTTGGTCTTCGGCGCGAGCGCCTTGGCAGCGAACGTAGCGAGGAGGTTCGCCAGCCCGATGATGATGATGAGGGTCAGCGCCGCGCCCCAGATCCGGTACTGGCCGGCCTCGTTGGGGTTCGAGAGCTGGTTGTAGATCAGCAACGGCAGCGAGGCCATGTTGTTCTGGAAGATGTTGAAGTTGAAGCTCGCGGTGTAGCCCACGAGGATCAGCACCGGGGCGGTCTCCCCCATCACCCGCGCGGTCGCGAGGAAGATGCCGGAGATCATGCCCGACAGCGCGGTGGGGACCACGATGCTGACGATCGTCTTCCATTTGGGGACGCCCAGCGCGTAGGAGGCCTCGCGGAGCTCGTCGGGGACCAGCTTGAGCATCTCCTCGGTGGACCGCACGATGAGCGGCAGCATGAGGAGGACGAGCGCCAGGCTCACCGCGAACGCGCTCAGCTGGAACTTCAGCACCGAGACCCAGACCCCGAAGATGAAGATTGCGGCCACGACGGAGGGGACACCCGCCAGGACGTCCACCATGAACGTCGTGGGCCGTGCCAGCCGGGACTCGGGGTACTCCACCAGCATGATGCCGGCGGCGACCCCGAGCGGGATCGAGAAGACGGCGGCGACGAGCGCCTGCACGAGGCTGCCGTAGATGGCGTGGCCCACACCTCCCGCCATCGAGGACGGCGAGACGAGGAAGAGGGAGTTGGTCCACCACGCGGGGTCGAGGACCGCCGGCAGACCCGAGACGAGCACCTTGTACAGCAGCGCGACCAGCGGGATGACGGCGAGCATGAAGCACACCGTGAAGATCACGGTGGCGAGCCGGTCCTTGGCCCTGCGGCCGCCGGAGATCGGGAGGAACGTGTCCGTCGGCTTGGCCGGCTTGGCCAGGTCGGGGGGTGTCTTGGACATCAGCCGTTGACCTTTCCACCGGACACGGAGCGCGCGATGAGGTTGACGAGGAACGTGAGGATGAACAGCACGAGACCGGCCGCGATGTACGCGCCCGTGGGGAGCGGATGGTTGAACTCCGCGCTGCCCGAGGCGATCTTGGAGGCGAACGTGAAGCCGCCGTCGAACAGCGAGAGCGTGCCGGGCGAACTGGCCGCGCGCAGGATGATGAGCACCGCGACCGTCTCGCCGAGCGCGCGTCCCAGGGCGAGCATCGACCCCGCGATCATCCCCGACTTGGCGTAGGGGAAGCACGTCATCCGGATCTTCTCCCACTTGGTGGCGCCCAGTGCCAGGGCCGCCTCCTGGTGGAGGGACGGGGTCTGCCGGATGGTCTCACGCGACATCGACGTGATGATCGGCAGGATCATGATGGCCAGGACGACGCCGGCCGTGAAGATCGTCCCGCCTCCGCCGATCGACACGTTGCCGTCGGCGAAGAGGAAGATCCAGCTGAGGTTCTGGTTGAGCCAGGTGGCGAACGGCACCATCCACGGCCCGAGGACGATGAGTCCCCACATGCCGTAGATGATCGACGGCACCGCGGCGAGCAGGTCGATCAGGGCGGACAGCGTCCTCGACAGCCGGGCCGGAGCGTACTGCACGAGGAACGTGGCGATGCCGATCGCCACCGGGACGGCCAGGACCAGCGCGAAGACCGAGCTCAGGACCGTGACCTTGAGCAGGTCGAGGATGCCGAAGCGCATGTTGTCCGGGTCGGTGGTGTTCCACTCGGACGAGGTGAAGAAGTTGACGTTGTTCTGCATGAGCGACGGGGTCGCCTGGATCACCAGGACGATCCCGATCAGCGCGATGAGGGCGACGATGACCCCGCCGGCGGCCACCGTGACTCCGCGGAAGAGCGCATCCGTCTTCTGGGACGACCTGGCCTCTCGGAGGTCCTCGCCACCGCCGGTGTCGGCACCCGGCACTGGCCCGGCGCCGGCGGGCATGCCGGACTTCCCTGCGTTCTCGTCGGCATCGCGGTCGACGGATTCGTGAACTGTCATGAGACCTTCAGTCGCTCGGGGGTGTGAGGGGCGGGTCGCCGGCCCGCCCGGATGGGTGGCGGGCCGGCGACCCCGGGGATCAGGAGATCTCGGAGATGGCGGTGGTGAGCTTCTCGCGGAAGGCGTCGGGGACCGGGATGTAGCCCTCTGCCTCGAGCTGCCCCTGGACCTCCTCCGACACGGCCACGTTGAGGAACGACCTCACCGCGGCGGCGGTCTCCGGGTCCTTGTACGTCGAGCACACGATCTCGTAGGTCGGGAGGATGATCGGGTAGGCGCCGGCCGCCTCAGGGACGTAGAAGGACGAGGTGTCGATCACGAGGTCGTTGGTGCCCTCGTTCTTCAGCTTGGCCGAATCGATGGTCTTGCCGGCGGTCTCGGCGGTGAGCTCGACGCCCTCCGCGTCGGCCGGGGTGACGATCTTCACCATGGAGAGGTCCTGGTTCTTGGCGTACGACCACTCGGTGTAGGTGATGGTGCCCGGCGTCTGGCCGATGGCGGCCGAGACCCCCTCGTTGCCCTTCGCGCCCTCGCCGACGCCGCCGTTGAAGGTCTTGCCTGCCTCCTGCGTCCACGCCCCGTCCGACGCGGCGTCGAGGTACTTCTGGAAGTTGTCGGTGGTACCCGACTCGTCCGAGCGGAAGATCACGGTGATGCGCTGATCCGGGAGCTCCGCACCCTTGTTCTCCGCCGCGATGGCCGGATCATTCCAGTTGGTGATCCCACCGTTGAAGATCTTGGCGATGGTCGGGCCCGAGAGCGTGAGCTCGACACCGTCGAGGTTGTAGGCCACGGCGATCGGGCCGAAGACGGCCGGGAGGTTCCAGGCCGGGCCGTCGCACCGCTCCTCGGCGGTGACGTATTCCGCGTCCTTGAGCGGGGAGTCGGAGCCACCGAAGTCGGTCTGGCCGCCGATGAACTCCTTGACGCCGGCACCGGAGCCGTTGGAGTTGTAGTCGAGCGTCTGGCCCTCGCAGCTCATCGCGTACGAGTTGGCGAAGACGGTCATGGCGTTGTTCTGCGCGGACGAACCCGACGACTTCAGGTTGGCCTTGCCGCCGCATTCCGCACCGGCCACGGCCTGGGCCGACGAGTCGCCGCCGCCGGCGTTGTCGTCCGAGCAGGCGGCCAGGCCGACGGTCGTGAGAGCGGCGAGCCCGAGAAGGGCACCGGTGCGCTTGAGGTCCACTGAATCTCCTTGGTTAGTCCGGTGGGGCATCCCACCGGTCACGTTCTTGGCGACTGCGTCGCGAGGACGGGCCGACACCCGCGGCCCGACAGGATCAGAACCTAAGGCGCTGATATGAACAGCCCCGCGAGGAGAGGTGAACGAGAGATGAACTCGCAGAACAGGACGCCACCGGCCCCGACTCCCACCCGGCCGCGGCCCCCTGAACAGGGGTCTTACACAGAGCCGGCCGGCGATGCCGGATTCGTCACACGCGGGTGTAGGTCACATCGCGGAGCTCGACCGTGAAGCCGAGCCTCTCGTAGGTCCGGATGGCCGCCGCATTGTCACCCTCCACGTAGAGCACGACGGACTCCACCCCGTTGACCTCCTCGAGATGCGCGACCCCGAGGGCGGTGAGCGACCCGCCCAGCCCGCGCCCCTGGTCCGCCGGGTCGACGGCCACGACGTAGACCTCACCCTCGACGGCCTCACCCTTGCCCGCGGGGCCGGGGTCGGGGACGACCGTCTTGGTCCAGTGGAAGCCGGCCAGCCGGGGCCGGGGACCGGCGGTGTCCACGGCGAGGAAGATCGCGGCCGGGTCGACCCAGTCCACCCCGAGCCGCTCGTCCAGCCGGTCGGGCGTCCACCCGCCCTGCTCGGGATGCCACGAGAACGCGGCGTTGTTGACGCGGAGGAACTCCGCCCGGGCATCCAGTCCGGGCCATCTCGACCCGCCCTCGGAGGCGGCGTCCGCGAGCGTCCCCGTCTCGACGCCGACGGGCGGCGGGGCCTCGGGCAGCGGCGGCGCGGATGCCGCACGTCTGCGCATCTTCAGCAGCTCCCGCGTCCGCGTGAGTCCCTCGGCCACGGCGAGCGCCCGCGCGGCCGGCAGATCGCCGTGCGCCCACACCGCGGCACCGGGTTCCCGCTGGTACACCGCTCGGACGAGGTCCGTTCCCACCCCGCGACGGCGGTGTCCGGGGTCGACCACCAGCTCGGCCGTCGCCTCCCCGCCCCTGCCCGCGAGCTGGGCGTACCCGACGATCCGGGTGTCTCCGCCGTCACCGCCGTCGCGGACCAGGAGGTGCCGCACGTCGTCCGCGGCAGGACTGCGCAGCGCACGGAGGGGTTGCTCGCCGAGCGGGGCGACCCCGTCGGCGCGTTCCGCGGCAATCGCGACCGCCTCGATCAGGGTGGCCGTCTCCTCGTCCACCGCGTGCTCGGTGACGGTCATGCGTCCCCTCCGTCCTCCCTGCGGTCGGTGGGCCGGACCGCCTTGTACCCGACGTTACGGACCGTGCCGATCAGGGACTCGTGGTCCGGTCCCAGCTTCGCGCGCAGCCGTCGGACGTGGACGTCGACCGTGCGCGTGCCGCCGAAGAAGTCGTAGCCCCACACCTCCTGGAGGAGCTGGGCGCGGGAGAACACCCGCCCGGGGTGCTGACACAGGTGTTTGAGGAGCTCGAACTCCTTGTACGTCAGGTCCAGCGGACGACCCTTGACCCGGGCGACGTAGGTCTCCTCGTCGATCACGAGCTCGCCGACGGTGAGCAGGCCGCCGTCCGACTCGCCCTGGGCCGAGTGCCGGGTCGCGGCCAGCCGGAAGCGCGCGTCCACCTCCGCCGGGCCCGTCGTGGGCAGCAGGATGTCGTCGAGTCCCCAATCGCCGCTCACGGCGATCAACCCGCCCTCCGAGACGACCGCGACGACGGCGAGGTCGGCACTGGCCGAGATGAGCCGGCACAGTGCCCTCGACGCGGCGAGGTCGGTCCGGGCGTCGACCAGGGCGAGGGCGGCGCCGGCCAGGTCCGACACGGAGGACGCCAGAGCCGGGAGCGGCCGGACGGAATGCGGCAGCAGGGACAGCGCGGGGACGACCGCCTCGGGGTCTGCTTCCGTGGTGAGGAGCACTACGTCCATCTTGCTTCCTCCTCGCTCGGGCGCGCAGACGATACTAGCGACCCACACCCACGATCCCGTGATTGGAGTAGACCTGAACCCCATGAGCACCCGCAGTCGCGTCGTCGCGGCGATCGTCGCCCCGGCGGTCGTCGCGGTCGGCGCGTTCACCGTGGACTCGATCTCCACCTCGAGGGTCGAGTCGGACCTGTCCACCCGGATCCGCCCGGCGGTGGAGGGTTCGCCGGCCCCGTCGGTGCTGATCCACGGCGGTCCCACCACCCGCTGGGCCGCCCCCGGCACCCTGTCCTCGGTCTCGATCCGCGCGGAGGACGTGGACCGCCCCGGGCTCGGGCCGGTGGCCGTCGAGGCCGAGGTGACCGACCTGCACGTGCCCGAGAGCGGCGACGAGGACCTGACCGCCCGGTCGGTCACGGTCTCCGTCCGGATGACCGGCGACTCGCTCGGCCCCGCGCTGGGGATGCGGGACGTCCTCATCGGCGCCGCCGATGATCCGAGCCTGGCCGGCGGGACGGAACACCGGGCCAGGGTCACCGGGACCCTCCGGGGGACGGACACCCGGGTCTCGGCGTTCGTCGACCTCGTCGTCGACGAGCGTGGCGCCCACCTCGTGCCCACGGCACCGGCCACGGGCCCCGGGGGCATCCCCGACCAGGACGGCGAGCTGGCGATGCGACGCACCGCGCTGACCCTGGCCCCGGATGTCCTCCCCCTGGGACTGACGGTCGAGTCGCTCACGGTGCGCGGCGGCACCCTCACCGCGAGCGGAACCGGGGGTCCGGGGACCGCGCCGCTCGGGACCCTGGTCCGGCCGGACCACTAGACTCGCCGGCATGAGTCGCGACGACGTTCTGGTCAGCACCCGCTGGGCCGAATCGCGCCTGGCCGACGACTCGGTGGTCTTCCTCGAGGTCGACGAGGACGCCACGGAATACCACACCGCCGGGCACATCCCGGGCGCCGTCGCCCTGGACTGGCGGACCGAACTCCAGCAGGAGTACACGCGTGACCTCGTCGGCCGCGAGAGGTTCGGCGACCTCATGGCCGAGCGGGGCATCACCCGGGACCACACGGTGGTGGTGTACGGCGGGAACCACAACTGGTTTGCCGCCTACGCGTACTGGTACCTGCGGCTGTACGGGCACGCCGACGTCCGCCTGCTCGACGGCGGACGGATGCGGTGGGAGCGCGACGGGCTGCCGCTCGAGACCGACCTCCCCGCCCGGCCCGTGACCGACTACGCCGCCGACCCGCAGGACCTGTCCATCCGCGCGTTCCGCGACGACGTCCTGGCGGGCCTCGGACGCGACGCGCTGGTGGACGTCCGGTCGGTCGACGAGTTCACCGGGCGGCTCGCGGCACCGCCCGGACTCCCGCAGGAGGGCGGACGCCAACGCGGACACATCCCGGGCGCGGTCTCCATCCCCTGGAACCGCGCCGTGACCCGCGACGGAACTTTCCGCACCGACGCCGAGCTCCGGACGATCTACGGGGAGTTCCTCACCGAACCGGACCGGCGGGTGGTGACCTACTGCCGGATCGGGGAGCGGTCGAGCCACACGTGGTTCGTCCTCCACGAACTGCTCGACCGGCCGAACGTGGTCAACTACGACGGCAGCTGGGTGGAGTACGGCTCGCTGATCGGGGTCCCCGTCGAGAGATGAACCGTGTGCCCGCCCCCCGGTCGGGACCGACTCGCTAATCTCGGAACCATGTCATTCCTCTCGCGTGCGCTCGGCTTCGCCGGGCGGGCCTCCGTCGTCGTAATCGGTACCTCCGTGGCCTCCGCCGTGATGGTGGGCATCGACCAGCGGCGCGGTGCGACCCCCCAGATCCCGGACCACCCCGGCCCCTACTCCCCCGAGGAGCGTGAGGCCGCCGTCCGGATGTACCTCACGGCCATCACGCTTCCCGCGGCCGCGTTCCGCGTGCCGTTCGCGCCGGACTGCGTGCGCCACGAGAACGGCCTCAAGACGGGGTTCAGTGGCGACCACCTCAAGTGGGACCTCCACCTCCACCTGCAGTACTCGACCATCCGCGAGGTCCGCGACATCGTCCTCACCGTCGACCCCGACGGACGCGAGGGCGTCGTCCACGCGGACTTCACCCTCGTCACCGTGGTCGGCCTCAAGGCACGGGTGAGCGAGGACTTCGTCGTCCCCGCCGAGGACTGCCTGATCCACTCGATCGAGGCCCGCATCTCCCTGGGCTGAGGCCCTCGGGGTTAGGATTGGGGAATGGTGCTCTTCTTCGAGATCCTCCTCGTCCTCTGCACGCTGGCCATCCTCTGGGCCACCTGCTACATCGTGTACCGCACGGTCACCGACGAGTCGTGACCGGTAGCGACCCCACCGGCACGGGCGACCCTTCGCCGTCCACCCCCGAGGGGGGAGACGGCCACTCCGTGGTGCGCGGGTCCGGGAACGCCGCCGTGGAGGCCGCAGCCGAGCGATCCGCGCAGACCTCCCAGCGGAACATCCCGGCGTTCTCCGAGCTCCCGGTCCCCGGGGACACGGCGAACCTCCGGTTCGGGCCGGACCTGCACCCGGGACTGCTCGCCCTGCTCCCCCTCGTGGGCGTCTGGGAGGGCGAGGGGGAGGCGGACACCGAGGACCGCGGCGAGCACCGCTTCGGGCAGCAGATCGTCGTGTCGCACGACGGCGAGAACTACCTGAGCTGGAGCTCCCGCGCCTGGACGTTCGACTCCGGTGGTGCCGTCGACGACGCCGCTTACCGCGAGTCCGGCTTCTGGCGGATCTCCGAGGACGACCAGCTCGAGTTCCTCGTGGCCCACGCCTCCGGGGTCGTGGAGATGTACTACGGCGCGCCGATCTCGCAGTCCGCCTGGGAGATGACCACGGACGTCGTGATGTCCTCTCCCACCGGACCCGCCCGGGGCGGCGCGAAGCGCATCTACGGGATCGTCGAGGGTGGCGACCTCGGCTGGGTGGAGGAGCGCGTCCACCCGGAGAAGGGCCTGGTCCCGCACATGTCCGCGCGCCTGCGCCGCCTCGCGGGCTGAGTCGGGCCCTAGAGTTCGATCTCCCGGGTCGCGGTCACCCTGGTCGCACGGTCGTGGGTGACCACGACGACCGCCCTCTCCGGCCCGAACAGGCCGTTCGGCCCGCTGTCGCAGATCCGACGCAGGAGCGCGCCCGCGTCCCCGGCCGCGAGATGCTCGGTCGGCTCGTCGAGGATGACGACCGGCGCGGAGACCAACAGTGCCCGGGCCAGCAGGATCCGTCGCCGCTGACCGCCGGAGACCGCGTCGTCACCACCCTCGAGCACGGTGTCCAGACCGTCCGGCAGGCTGGCGACCCATCCGCCCAGACCGACCTCGTCGAGCGCGAGCAGGAGGTCCGGGTCGGTCGCATCGCCCCGCGCCACGAGCAGATCGTCCCGGACGGTCGTGGAGAACACCCGGGCGTCCTCGGCCAGGTAGACCACCCTCCGGCGGCAGGTGGGCCGGTCGAGGAGGGCGAGGTCCTCGCCCTCCGCCAGCACGCGCCCGTCCAGCGGTGCCTCCAGCCCCGCCAGCACCCTCGCCAGCGTGCTCTTGCCCGACCCCGACGGGCCGCGGACCACCACCCTGTCGCCGGGGCGCAGGACCAGGTCCAACGGCACCGGCGACAGTCGACGCCCGCCGTGCCCCCAGATCAGATCCGTCGCCCGGAGGAGGTCGTCGCCGCCGTCCGTGGGGGAGTCGGCACTCTCCGTCTCCTCCGTGTCGCTCCCCCCGGCCGTCGGGATCCCGCCGCCCCCGGGCGGCTCGTCGACCATCCCCCGGATGCGTTCGGCCGCGGGGATCGCCCGCGCGAGGTGCTCGGCCGCCGCGGGAAGCGCGGAGAGAGCCTCGAACGCCGCGAGCGGGAACAGGACCAGGACCCCGATCCAGGTGGGCCCGTGGGCCGCACCACCGCCGTAGTCGAGGACGCCCACCACCAGGGCCGCCAGCGCCGTGACGAGCATCCCCGCGGGCACAGCGGCCACCGCCCGGGCGGAGGCGGCGTCCGAACGCCGTTCCGCCTCCCGGCGGCGTGCACCGGCGTCCGTGATCGCCCGGACCGCCGTCCCCAGGCGTCCACCCACCGCGAGTTCCGCCGCGTGGTCCACCACGAGCACCGCGGTGGCGGCCTGGTCGGAGGTGGCGGCGGCGACCGACCGCTCGGCACCCGTCGCGGCGCGCACGGCCAGGACGGGCGCCACCACGCCGACGAGGACGACGCAGACCGCCATGACCACCGCCACCGCGGGCGACAGGAACGCGAGTGCGGCGACCGAACCGACCGACAGGACGGCGGCCACCGCGGCCGGGATGAGGACGCGGACCACCGTGTCCGCGACCAGATCGAGGTCACGGCCGGAGCGGAGGAGCACGTCCCCCGTGCGCAGGGCCGGGGTGGCCGGCCCCTCCGCCAACCGACGGTAGAGCCGCTCCCGCGCACGGGCGGCACCCCGCAGGGCGAGGTCGTGGGAGGCGAGTCGGTCGAGGTACCTGGAGACGCCCCGGCCGATTCCGAGCGCGCGGACCGCCACCACCGCGACCGTGAGGTCCAGCACCGGGGGCTGTTGCCAGGCGCGGGTGATGAGCCACGCGGAGATCGCGGCGAGCGAGGCCGCCACCGCGAGGGTGAGGACGGCGAGCGACACCGCGCGCAGCACCCGGAGACGGTCCAACTCGAGCAGGTCGAGGACGTAGCGCAGGTCACTCACGTGTCCACCCCGGCCCGCGCACCGGGAGTGCCCGCCGCGGTGAGTCCCACCACCACGTCCGCGGCGGCGAGGACCAGCGGGGAGTGGGTGACGACCAGGACGGTGTCGCCCGACCGCGCCCGATCGCGCAGGGCGTCGACGACGCGGCCGGCCGTCTCCTCGTCCAGGTGCGCGGTGGGTTCGTCGGACACCAGCACGTCGGCATCCGACGCGAACAGCCTGGTGAGCGCCAACCGGTGAGCCTCCCCGGTCGAGAGCCCCCGACCCCCGTGCCCCACGGGGCTGTCCCACCCCGCCTCCCGACCGGCGAGCACCGCGTCGAATCCGGTCTGCCGTGCCGCGGCGTCGAGCCGCCCCGGATCGACGCCGAACAGCTCGACGTTCTGGCGCAGCGTGCCGGACACGAGGGTCGGACGCTGCGGCTGCCACGCGACCCGCGACCACCAGTGGCCGCGATCCAGTTCACCGATGTCGATCCCGCCGATGCGGATCCGGCCCGCCTCGAGCCGCGCCGGCGCCAGCAGCCCCAGCAGGGCCAGGACCGCGGTGGACTTGCCCGACCCGTTCGGGCCCGTGAGGACGGTCAGCCGACCCGGTTCCGCCACCAGGTCGAGCCCGTCGGGCCGCGGCCCGTCGCGCCCCCGCACCCCCAGCCCCTCGATCTGGATCCGGGCCGGACCGTCGGGGTGGAGGCCCGCGGTACCGGCGGCCTCGCCGTGGCCGGAGCCCCCGCCGGGGCCGTCGTCGCCATCGTGGAGCACCTCGAACGCCCGGTCCGCGGCGAGGGCACCGTCCGAGGACTCGTGGAACCGGGCGCCGACGGTGCGGAGCGGCTGGTACACCTCCGGCGCCAGCACCAGGGCGGCGATACCGGCGGCGAGCTCCATGTCCCCCACCACCAGGCGCAGCCCGATCCCCACCGCCACCAGCGCGACGCACAGGGTCGCGAGGAGTTCGAGGACCATCGAGGACAGAAAGGCGATCCGCAGCGCCCCCATGGTGGCCCGCCGGTGCGCCCGGGCGGCCGCGGCGACCTGGGCTTCCGGCCCGCGCTCCCGCCCCAGGGCGACGAGCGTGGGCAGTCCCGCGATGAGGTCGAGCACCCGGGCGGACAGTCGCGACATGGTCTGCAACTCGCGCTCCGTGCGGGACCGGGTGAGAGTCCCCACGAGGATCATGAAGACGGGGATGAGCGGGAGGGTCACGGCGATGACGACCGCGGAGAGCGGGTCGACGAACGCCACCACCACGAGCAGGGCGGGGGTGACGACGACCGCGGTCGCCAGGGCGGGGACGTAGCCGGCGAGGTAGGGCACCAGTCCGGCGAGGCCGGTGGTGAGGACGGTGTGGAGTTCGGCGGACCGGCGCCGCCGGTCGATCGGATCCCACCCCGACACCGCGCGGGCGACCCGCCCGCGGAGGTCGTCGACGATGTCACCGGCGGCCGCCCGCGCGAGACGCTGCTGCGCCCACGTCGCGGCCACCCGGGTCGCCGCCGCCACCGCCAGGAACGCCAGCTCCCGGGACCACGAGCCGAGGGGTCTCGACGAGGGGTCGGTGATGACCCCGGCGAGCACCCGGGCGAGCAGGACCGCGAACGCGGCGGTCGCCGCCGCCGTCACCACCGCGAGCGCGACCGAGACCGCGAGGTGACGACGCACCGGTCGGGACTCGCGGACGAGGCGCGGGTCGAGGGGGGTTGCCACCTCCGGGTCAGCTCCTCCCCGGCCGCGCGGGGAGGAGACCGATCGACGGCGGGATCTGGTCGACCGAGATCCGCGCGCGGAACACCCAGTAGGTCCAGCCCTGATAGAGCACGACCACCGGGGTGAGGAAGGCCGCCGCCCAGGTCATCACGACCAGGGTGTAGTGCGAGCTCGACGCGTTCTCGATGGTGAGGCCGACGCCGTCGGCCAGGGTCGTGGGCATGACGTCCGGGAACAGCGATCCGAACAGGAGCACGACGACCGCGGTGATGGCCACGGTGGTCCCGGCGAAGGCCCAGCCCTCCCGATCCGCGTAGACCGCTGAGACGACGCCGATCAGGGCCGCGGCGGCCACCGCGACCGCGCCCCACGTCCACGGTCGCCCGTGCGCCAGTTGCGTCCACAGCGCGAAGACGCCGCCGACCCCGAGTCCGACCGGCGCCAGGATCCGCGCGATCCGGACCGCCTCGGTGCGGAGTCCGCCGGAGGTCTTGAGCGCGAGGAACACCGCACCGTGGAGCGTGAACACGGTGAGGGTGAGCAGCCCCCCGAGGAGGGCGTAGGGGTTGAGGAGGTCGAACAGGGTGCTGGTGACCTGCTTGTCCGCATCGATCGCCACGCCCCGGACGATGTTGGCGAACGCCACGCCCCAGAGGAACGACGGCACCACCGAGCCGGCGACGATCGCGACGTCCCACCGGCGCCGCCACGCGACGTCGTCGATCTTGCCGCGGAACTCGATCGCGACGGCCCGGAAGATCAGGGCGATCAGGATGAGGAACAGCGGGAGGTAGAAGCCGGAGAAGAGGGTGGCGTACCACTCCGGGAAGGCGGCGAACATCGCGCCACCGGCCACCAGCAGCCACACCTCGTTGCCGTCCCACACCGGGCCGATCGTGTTGAGCACGGCCCGGCGGCGGGTGTCCCGCTCCGGGGTGTCGGGGCCGCGCCCCAGGACGGGCATGAGGATCCCCACGCCGAAGTCGAACCCCTCGAGGACGAAGTAGCCGAGGAAGAGCACGGCGATGAGGATGAACCAGAGTTCCTGAAGTCCCATGATCTCTCTCCCGGTCAGTACGCGAAGGACAGCGGTCGGTCGGCGTCGTCGTCACCGGGCGGACCGAGGTGCGGCTCCGCATCGTGCTCGAGCGGCCCCTCGACCGTGTACCGGCGCATGAGGACGAACCACACGACCGCCAAGCCGCCGTAGACGACCGTGAACCCGATGAGCGAGGTCATCACGAGCCACGCGGGGTGGTCGGACACCCCCTGGCTCACGAGCAGGCTGATCACCGGGTCACCGGTCGGGTTGGGGTGGACGACCCACGGCTGACGTCCCATCTCGGTGAACACCCAGCCCGCGGAGTTGGCGAGGAACGGGAACGGGATGGCCGCCAGGCCGAGAACACCGATCCAGGGCTTGTCGGGGATCGGCGCCCTCCGGCGGGTGACCCACAGCCCGACCACCGCGAGCAGGGCGGAACCGACCCCGAGCCCGATCATGGCCCGGAAGCTCCAGTAGGTGACGAAGAGGTTGGGCGCGTAGTTGCCGGGACCGAACTGCTCCTGGTAGCGGGACTGGAGGTCCTGGACGCCCTGGAGTTCGACACCCGAGAACCGCCCCTCCGCCAGGTACGGCAGGACGTAGGGGACCTCGATGAGGTGGATGACCGAGTCGCAGTTGTTGTGCGTCCCCACCGTGAGGACGGAGAACTTGGGATCCGTCTCCGTGCGGCACAGCGATTCGGCGGCCGCCATCTTCATGGGCTGCTGCTCGAACATGAGCTTGCCCTGGATGTCACCGGTGACGATGAGAGCGGCGCCGGAGACGATCATCACCCACAGGGCGAGTCGGGTGACCGGCCGGAAGAGGTCGCGGGCCTGCGTCTCCTTCTCCGCCGCGGCGTCGTCCTGGCCGTCGGCGAGGAGGTCGACCCGCTGCCGGGAGGCCCGGACCATCCACCACATGCCGATGCCGGCGACGAAGGTCCCGGCGGTGAGGAAGGCGCCCGCGATGGTGTGGGGCACCGCGGCGAGGGCCGTCGAGTTGGTCAGCAGCGCCCAGATGCTGGTGAGCTCGGCGCGCCCGGTCTCCGGGTTGTAGACCGCCCCGACCGGGTGCTGCATGAAGGAGTTGGCGGCGATGATGAAGTACGCCGACAGGTTGACCCCTATCGCGGCCATCCAGATGCACGCGAGGTGGACCGCCCGGGGCAACCGTCCCCACCCGAAGATCCAGAGGCCGAGGAAGGTCGACTCGAGGAAGAAGGCCGCCAGTCCCTCGAGCGCGAGCGGCGCGCCGAAGACGTCACCGACGAACCGGGAGTACTCCGACCAGTTCATCCCGAACTGGAACTCCTGCACGATGCCGGTGACCACACCGAGGGCGAAGTTGATGAGGAAGAGTTTGCCGAAGAACTTGGTGGCCCGGTACCACCCGGTCTTCCCGGTGGCGACCCACACGGTCTGCATGATCGCCACCATCGGCGCCAGGCCGATCGTCAGGGGGACGAAGATGAAGTGATAGACGGTGGTGATCCCGAACTGCCATCGGGAGATGTCGAGGACGTCCATGAACCCGCGCTCCTGCCACGAATGCCACCACGGTCCTGTCGGGCGGCCACACGCAGGACGGTACTCCTAGGGGTATCGGCGCTCAACGTGGCGCGGTGTGTCGCGGGCCACCGCTACCAGCAGAGATGAGCGGAATCTACCGAGATCCCCAGTGCGCCGAGGCCCGTCAGGAGCGACCGACCGCGCGGTCGACCATCCCCGCGACGTCGATCCCGGGGTCGCCCCCCGCCAGCGTGACGCCGTCGATCCGACGGACCCGCGCGGCGAGGGTGACCGAGGAGAGCAGCCACACGGCGTCGGCCGCGATGAGGTCCGTCATCAGCAGCCGCTCCCGGCGGACGAGGACCCCCTCCCTCGCCGCGACCTCGGCGAGCGCGCCGAGGGTGGTGCCCTCGAGGATCCCGACCTCGACGGGCGGGCTCACCAACTCGCCGGCGCGGGCGATGACGACGGTGGACCGCGGCCCCTCGAGCACCTCCCCCTCCGAGGACAGGTAGACCACGTCGTGGAAACCGTGCGCGGCGGCGTGGCGCAGTGCCGCCATGTTGGCCGCGTACGACAGGGTCTTGGAACCGAGCAGCATCCACGGCGCCGAGGCCGCGAAGTCCGCCGGGAACCCCCTGCCGAGAGCGGTGACGTCGATCCCCTCCGCCCTGGCGCGCACGGCGTGCGGACCGACGGGGGCGACCGTGATGTAGGCGGTCTCCCGGCCGCCGCGCTCCGGACCCCGGGACAGGACCAACCGCAGCATCGCCTCCGACCCGCGACCCCATTCCCGTGCGGCGAGCGCGATGGCGGACCGCCACTCCTCGGCGGTCGGCCCGGTGAGCCCGAGCGCCGACGCCGACCTGGCCAGGCGGGCGAGGTGCCGCTCGGGCTTGGCCGGGCGACCGTCCACCACGAGGAGGGTCTCGAAACACCCGTCACCGCGGACGGCCGCGAGGTCGTCGGCGAGCAGCAGGGGTTGGTCGGACGGGTGCACGCGCGGGCGTGGGCCGTCCGGACCGCCGGCCACGAGGACCACCACCCGGTCCCCCTCGGATCGGTCCGCTCCTGCACCCACCGCGCTGCCCATGACCCCCAACATACGACGACGCACGTAGTATCGCGATCGTGAACGTCCCAGCCGTGCCCGACAGGACCGACAACGGTTACACCAGTCCGATCCTGACCCGCCCCGGCGCCGTGGACGCCGCCGACTCCGCGATCGATGCCGGGGTCCCCTTCCACTACGGCGACCCCCTCGGTGAGCAGCGCGCGGCCACCTCGTCCGTGATCGTGGTCGACCGGTCCCACCGCGACGTCCTGACCATCCGCGGCGGCGACCGCCTCACCTGGCTCGAGGGCTTCGTCTCCCAGCACGTGTCCGAACTGGCCGACGGCAGCGGCGGGGAGACCCTCATCCTCGACGCCAACGGTCGCGTGGAACACCACATCGTGCTCTCCGACGTGGACGGCACCCTCGTCATGGACACCGAGCCCGGCCGCGGACCGGAGCTCCTGCAGTTCCTGACGAGGATGGTCTTCTGGGCCGACGCCGCCCCGGAGACGGCCGACCTCGCCGTGGTCACGCTCGTCGGCTCCGGGCTCCCCGACTCCCTCACCGCCCCCGACGGGACCACCGTGGTGCTCCCCGTGGGCGACTACTCGAGCGCGGCGCTGCCCGGGGGCGGCATCGCCCGCCGGATGCCGTGGCCGCTGGCGGGCTCGGTGGACCTGGTGGTCCCCCGCCCGGGGTTGACGGCGTGGTTCGCCGCGGCGGTGGCCGCGGGGGCCAGGCCCGCGGGGTCGTGGGCGTTCGAGGCCCTCCGCGTGGCCGGGACCACCCCGCTCCGCGCCCGCCTGGGCGTGGACACCGACGCCAAGACCATTCCGCACGAGGTTCCGGCCTGGATCGGTGACGTGGCCCGGCGAGGGGCGGTGCACCTGGACAAGGGCTGCTACCGGGGCCAGGAGACGGTCTCCCGGGTGCACAACCTCGGCAAGTCGCCACGGGTGCTGGTCCGGCTCCACCTGGACGGATCCGCCGGGGACGAGTTGCCCTCCGCGGGGGCCGAGGTCCGGTCCGGCGGCCGCACGGTGGGCCGCGTGGGCACGGTGGCCCAGCATCACGAGGACGGTCCCGTCGCGCTCGCCCTGCTCAAGCGGGCGGCCGCCTCGGGCGCTCCCCTGGAGGTCGACGGGATCACCGTCGCCGTCGATCCCGACACCGTCCCGGACGACTCCGGGCCCCAGGCCGGACGCGAGGCGATCCGCAGGCTCCGCGGCCAGACCTGACCTGCGGAGACGGTACCCACGGCACCCGGGCGGACATTCCGCGCCGGGCACGCTATCCTGTGCTCAGGCAGATACTCACATTTGATGGGCACCCCCGAGGTGGCCCAGCACCGTTTCCGAGGGGGTCAGGTCAATGGGCCGAGGCCGCGCGAAGGCGAAGCAGACCAAGGTCGCTCGCGAACTCAAGTACAACGCTCCGCAGACGGACCTAGAACGTCTCCAGGCGGAGTTGTCGGGCGGTGGGGCGCCCACCACGCGGCTCACCGCCGAGGAGGACGACGACCCCTACGGGCCGTGGTCCGAGGGCGACAGCAGGTACTGACCCGCACTCCCCGCCGCACCATGCACGTGGGCCGGGCATCCTCGGTGGATGCCCGGCCCACGTGCGTATCGGGTGTCTCTCAGAACCGGGCGTGCGATCCCTCCAGGACGACGCGCGGGGCGTCGGCGGGCTCCTCGCCGGCCTTCTCCACGTGCCCGATCACCCAGTTGTCCACGTGCCGGGCCGTGAGGACGGCCTGCGCGCGGTCCACGTCCGCGGCGGGGAGGACCGCGATCATGCCGACGCCCATGTTGAACGTGCGCTCCATCTCGGCCTGCTCGACGCGGCCGTGGTGGGCGATCGTGCCGAAGACGGCGGGCACGGGCCACCGGCCGCGGTCCAGCCGGGCGACCAGGCCCCGGGGCATGACCCGCGCGAGGTTCTCCGCCAGCCCGCCACCGGTGACGTGGCTGAACACGCGGACGTCGGTCTCGGCGATCAGGCTGAGGCAGTCGAGGGCATAGATTCGGGTGGGCTCGAGCAGCTCCTCGCCGAGGGTCCGGCCGAACTCCTCGACGTGGCCCTCGAGCGGGAGGCGGGCCAGCTCGAGCAGCACGTGGCGGGCCAGCGAGTAGCCGTTCGAGTGCAGGCCCGAGGAGGCCATGCCGACGATCACGTCACCGGGGCGGACGTTGTCCGCCTGGAGGACCTCGTCGGCCTCGACGATGCCCACGCCGGTGGCCGAGATGTCGTACTCCCCCGGCGCCATGAGGCCGGGGTGCTCGGCGGTCTCCCCGCCCAGCAGCGCGCAGCCCGCGCGGACGCAACCCTCGGCGATGCCCTCGACGATGCCCGCCACGTGCTCGGGGACGACCTTGCCGATCGCGATGTAGTCCTGGAGGAACAGCGGCTCGGCTCCGCACACCACCAGGTCGTCGACCACCATCGCCACGAGGTCGATGCCGACGGTGTTGTGGACGTCCATCGCCTGCGCGACGGCGATCTTGGTGCCGACGCCGTCCGTGGACGAGGCGAGGAGGGGTTGACGGTAGGTGTTCTTCAGGGAGAAGAGCCCGGCGAACCCTCCGAGACCGCCCATCACCTCCGGCCGGGTCGCGCGCTTGGCGTGCGGCGCGAACAGCTCCACGGCGCGCTCGCCCGCGTCGATGTCGACGCCGGCGGCGGCGTACGAGGCGCCGGGGCCGAGGTGTGAGTTGTCGGTCATCTTGGTTCTCCTCATCGGTGCCCGTGGCCGGGCGCCAGGTCAGGGTCGGCGGACGGCGTCCACGTTCTGGTTCGTCACCGTGGTCCGGTCGGCGGTCTCTCCGTCGACCTGGGCGGACAGGGCCCGCACGGCCGCGCTCATGGACGAGTCATCCGGCAGCGCGATGGGGTAGTGCCCGTCGAAACACGCGACGCACAACTCGTCCCGACGCTGCGCGCTCGCCTCGATCATCCCGTCCACCGAGACGTACCCGAGGCTGTCCGCCCCGATCGCCCTGCGCACCCCCTCGAGCATCCCGTCCGTCGCGTCCACCCCGTTGGCGATGAGCTCGGCGGGGCTGGCGAAGTCGATGCCGTAGAAGCACGGCCACCGCACCGGCGGGGACGCGATCCGGACGTGCCCCTCGAGGGCGCCCGCCTCGCGCAGCATCCTGATGAGGGCACGCTGGGTGTTGCCCCGGACGATCGAGTCGTCCACCACCACGAGCCGCTGACCCCGGATCACCTCGCGGAGCGGGTTGAGCTTGAGACGGATACCCAGCTGGCGGATGGTCTGGCTGGGCTGGATGAAGGTCCGGCCGACGTAGGCGTTCTTGGTCAGCCCCTGGGCGAACGGGATGCCCGAGCCCTGGGCGTAGCCGACGGCCGCCGGGGTGCCCGATTCCGGCACCGGGATCACCAGGTCCCCGTCGGCGGGGTGCTCCCGGGCGAGCCGCCGGCCGATCTCCACCCGGGCGGAGTTGACCAGCCGCTGGTTGATCACCGAGTCGGGGCGCGCGAGGTACACGTACTCGAAGACGCAGGCCTTGGGGGTCGCCTCGGCGAACCTGCGGGACCGGACGCCATCGGCATCGATCGCGATGAGCTCGCCGGGCTCGATGTCACGGACGAACGACGCGCCGACGATGTCCAGGGCCGAGGTCTCGGACGAGACCACCCAGCCACGCTCGAGCCGCCCCAGCGCGAGGGGGCGCACCCCGTGCGGGTCGCGAGCCGCGTACAGCGTGTGCTCGTCGGAGAAGGTCAGGCAGTAGGCGCCGCGCAGGCGGGGCAGCAGCCGGGCGGCCGCCTCCTCGAGGCCCCCGTCGCCGGCCTCGTGGGCGAGGAGGGTGGAGACGATGTCGGAGTCCGAGTGGGTGCTGTCCTCGCTGTACCCGCGGATCCCCAGATCGGTGGCGAGGCGCTTGAGCTCCTTGGTGTTGACCAGGTTGCCGTTGTGGCCGAGCACGACCGACCCGCCGTCCGGGGTCGGGCGGAACATCGGCTGCGCGTTGTCCCAGGAGGCGGCGCCGGTCGTGGAGTAGCGGCAGTGGCCGAGCGCGACGTGGCCGCTCATCGACTCCAGCGTCTTCTCGTCGAAGACCTGACTGACCAGGCCGAGGTCCTTGTAGACCAGGACCTGCTCGCCGTCCGCGACGGAGATCCCGGCGGCCTCCTGCCCGCGGTGCTGGAGCGCGTAGAGCCCGTAGTAGGTGAGCTTGGCGACGTCCTCGCCCGGGGCCCAGACGCCGAAGACGCCGCATTCCTCGACCGGGCCGATCCGCTCGGCGTCGACCGGCAGGCCGGCAGGGCCGGGCTCGGACGGGTCCGGCAGGCCCAGCCCCACGTTGACGCGGCCACCGGTGCGGCGGAGGGATCCGGACGTGGCCGGACGTGATGACGTGCTCTCCACCTGCTGGTGCTCCCTCATGGATTCTCCGGCGGTCCGCCCGGACGGACCCCGGCGGTGCTCCCCGAGTGTACGTTCCCCCGCCCTCGCCACCCCACTCCCGTGTCCCCGCCCACTCCCCCTGCCGGGCCGGGGCACCGACGCGGGCGCCGCCGAGGGGCTCACCCCGGCCGCACGACCGGCAGGCCCGACGCCACCTCCGCCGCGCGGGTCCCCGACGCCCGGACCCTGCCGCCGGCGATCGCGGACTCCCAGCTCATCCGCCCGGTCGCGAGCCGCAGCCAGGTCCGCGGGTCGGTCTCGACGACGTTGGGAGGGGTTCCCCGCGTGTGTCGTGGCCCCTCGATGCACTGGACGGCCGCGAAGGGGGGCACGCGGACCTCCACCGCGCGACCCGGCAGTTCCGCCGACAGGACGCCGGTGGTCGCCCGGACCGCCCCCGCCAGTGCCGACCGCCCGGGGGTGGGCGCCTCGTCGTCGTCGAGCCAGGACGTCACCGCCGCGACGGCCGCACGGACCTCCGCCGCGTCGGGGACGCGGCTCACGCCCGCGCCTCGAGGCGCCGCGCCCGCCGCGCCCGCTGACGCTCCTGGGCGGTCCGGCGGCTCCACGTCCGGGTGGCCGGGGTCGTGAACAGCAGCAGGATGAGGACGTTGACCGCCATGACCAGGTACCCGCCGAGAACGGTCCCCAGCCCGGCGTCCGTGGTGACCCGGCCGGACTCGGTCGAGACCATGCTCACCACCGTCGACGCCAGCAGCCACACGCGCGGTTTGGCGTAGCCGCGATACGTGAGCAGGGCCAGCACGCCCATCACCCCGTAGGTCGCGCCGATGAACACCGCCAGCAGCAGGATCACCGGAACCACCTCGGACCGGTCGAGGCCGGCGAACTCCTCCATGCTCCGGGAGCCGACGATGTCGCGCAGCGCCATGACCAGCAGCACGAGCACGGTGCCCGCGACGAGGGCGCACCCCGCCACGAGGGCGGCCGGGCGCGGGAGGTGGCCCGGTTCGGGGGCGACGTCGTCGGCCGGGCGGTCCGCATCCCCCGTGGCCACCCCGCCCTCGGCCTGGGGGTCGTCATAGCCCCGCGCCGCCCGCACCACCCCGAACGGCAGGTCGGCCGCCGCCGCCTCCGACACGGGGATTGCTCGCAGGTCCACCACGGGCAGGTCGCCGTCGGTGCGGATCGCGTCGCCGCCGCCGTTGCGGGCGTGGTAACCGGTCGAGAAGTTCTCCAGCACCCGGACCCCCGCGCCGGGGACGTGGTACCGGATCGAGTCAACGATGTAGTCGCGCTCGACGTCGATGTCCGCGTCGATCTTGTGGGTGACCTGGAGGGTGAACAGCGAGAGCCCCACGGACCGGTCGTACGTGCCCGCGCCGAGCCACTGCACCCGGTGGCCGCCGGGCAGGAGCCAGCCGTCCGGGCACCGCCAGAAGCGGACGTGGTGCCGCTGCGCGGCGTTGCCCTCCACCTCCTGCTGGTAGGCCAGGCACTGCCGGCGGCCGAACAACCGCAGCGGGCTCACCGGGGCGGACGGGTACGACCGCCGGAACACCGAGGACGTGATGATGCCCCACGAGGACCGGGCCGTGATGTCGTCGGCGAGCACCCAACCACACGCGGTCATGGCCTCGTGGATCTGACGCGCGGTGCCGTCGACGGCGAGGTTGACCGGATCCCCCAGGAGCCCGTCCGAGGTCCGGGTCCGGGCGATGAAGTACCCCGGCACGTAGATCGACGTGAGGAGCGTCTGCAGTCGCGGCAGGACCAGGTAGGCGACCAGGGCCCAGAACGGGACCAGCAGGAACGAGTGCCACCAGGAGTGACGCCACACCTCGTCCAGCAGCCGGAACCCCAGCCACCCGGCGGCGAGGGTGGCCAGCGCGAAGAAGACGGTGTCCACGACGAGGCCGGGCAGGGGTCGCCGGACGTCGTCGTCCCGCACCTTGCCGGGGGGACTGGCGTAGACGGGCGGCGACGCCGGGAGGGTCGGATCCGCCGCGGGGGCCGGCTCCGCTCGCGCACTGGTGGACATGCGTCGACGATAGTCGGCCGTCCCGACCGCCCGGGCGGCGTTGGCTGCGAGAATGGCCCCGTGCCCACGCCCGACCCGACCCCGGCGAGCAGCCGCCGCGCCCACGAGGCGTACCTGCGCTCCCTGGGTCTGCCCCTGATGATCGTCCCCTCCACCCGGCTGCGCGGGGTCCTCCGGCACTCCGCGGGCGTCAGCGCGGGGCTCGCCGTGGCCGCGACCGGGCTCTCCTTCCTCGACCGGTCGAACGACTACGCGGTGGCCCTGCTCGAGCGGGTCGGTCCGGACTCCCCCGAATGGGACCTCATCGCCGCGAGCGATCCGATCGTGCTCCTACTGGTCGTGGCCCTGTGCCTGTTCGCGGCCGCGCCGCTGTGCGGTTGGCTGGTGGCGCGGCTCGTGGCCCGTGTCCACCGGGCGTACGGAGCCCTCATCGGCCTCGCCGCGGCGATCGCCCTCCTCGTCGTCGGGCCCGCCACCTTCGGCTCCCGGGACGGCCCCTCACTCCTCACCACCACCCTCGCCCTCACGGTGGTCCTGGTGGGCACCTACCTCGGCGCGGGCTCGCTGGTGCGGTGGGCCGCGGGGCGGGTGGCGCGTGAACTGGGCGGCATGGGACACATGGTGGCGCGGGTGCTGCCGGTCCTCATGCTGGCCGTGCTGTTCCTGTTCTTCAACGCCGAGATCTGGCAGGTGATGGTCGCGCTGTCCTGGCCGCGCACGGTCGCGGTGTTGGGCATCATGGGCGCCCTCACCGTGCTGCTCGTGGCGATCACCACCATGGACGACCTCCGCACCGAGCTCGAGGGCCGGTATCCGGACCACGAGCTGCGGGTCTCCGAGCGGATCAACATCGTGCTGGTCCCGGTGGTGGCCACGCTGATCCAGGTGGTGCTGTTCGCCGGCTTCGTGTTCCTGTTCTTCCTGTTCCTCGGCTGGATCGCCATCCCGGAGGCCACCGAGACCCGCTGGACGCTCCGGCCCACCGAGGACCTGGACGGGCTGCTGGCGACCGTCCCGGTCAGCGTCACCCTCCTGCGCGTGGCGCTGGCGCTCGCCGCGTTCTCCGCCCTCAACCTGGCCGCGTCGGCGTCGTCGGACGCCGCGCACCGGGAGCGGTTCGTCCGACCCATGATCGACCAGGTGGTCCGGAGCCTCGCCGCGCGCGAGGCCTACCTCGAGGCACGACGACGAGGCTGACCCCTGCCGTCAGGACGTCCGGTACTCCCCGCGACGCAGCCAGACGGTCGTGACCAGTGTGCCGAGCACGACGGCCGCCGCGAGCCCCAGCGCGGCCACCCCGAGGCCCACCTGGAGGACCGCACCCAGGACACCGCCCAGGGCGAGCGCGGCCCACAGCGCGACCTGCTGACGATACGGGGCCCACGATCCGCCGGCCAGCGCGTCCACCAGGCGGTGGGCGGACTTGACCACCGCCCCGGTCATGTAGGTCACCCCCAGGGAGACCTCGCCGTCGGTGTGGAAGACCGAGTTCATGGCCCCCATCGACGCCGCGACCACCGTCATGGACACCGGCACCCCGACCACCGTGGCGGCGGTGAGCTGGTGCAGCGCGAGCCCCGCGAGCAGCAGGAAGGCGACCAGGCCCAGGACGGCCGGGCGGTCGTCGAGGTTGCCGCGCCGGGTGACCAGCGCCCCGGCGACCGCGCCCAGGAAGAACGAGACCAGGACGACGGCGGCGATGGCCGCGCCCCCGTAGTCGCCCTCCGCCAGCCCGACCACCATGCGCGTGGAGTTGCCGCTCATGAACGAGACGAAGTAGCCGCCCACCACCAGGAAGCCGACGGCGTCGACGAACCCGGCGGTGCCCGACAGCACCACCGCGAGGAGCCGTTCCCGCCTACGGAGATCGCGCATCAGGCCGCGTGTCTACCGACGCCGACTCGGACCGACCCGGCTCAGACCGGGTCGACACCGAACAGCGAGGGCAGCGTGCCCTCGTGCGCGGCGCGGAGCTCGTCCGTGGTCAGGGTGAACCGGCCCTGGACCTCGAAGGTCCCCGAGTCGGGGTCGGTCACGCCGACGCGGGTGTGGGGGATGGCCTGCGCCGTGAGCATCTGCTGGAACCGGATCTCCTCGCCGCGGGGCACCGAGACGATCACCCGGCCCGATGACTCGGAGAACAGCCACACGAACGGATCCGCGTCCTCGGGCAGCACCACGCGGAGGCCGCACTCGCCGGCCAGCAGCGACTCGACGAGCGCCTGCGCGAGCCCGCCCTCGGACAGGTCGTGGGCCCCGGTGATCAGCCCGTCCTTCGAGCACGTCGTGAGGATCCGGGCGAGCGTGGCCTCCCAGGCCAGGTCGACCGTGGGGGGCATGCCCCCGAGGTGGCCGTGGGCGACCTGCGCCCAGATCGACCCGTCGAGCTCCTCCCGGGTCTCCCCGAGGAGGTAGACGCTCTCCCCCGGGGTGTCCCCGAACGCGGTCGGGGTGCGGCGGGCCACGTCGTCGATCACGCCGAGCACGCCCACGACGGGGGTCGGCAGGATCGGCGTCGAGCCGGTCTGGTTGTAGAAGGAGACGTTGCCGCCGGTGACGGGGATGCCGAGCTCGGCGCAGCCGTCGGCCAGGCCGTGGACGGCCTCGCGGAACTGCCACATCACGCCCGGGTCCTCCGGCGAGCCGAAGTTGAGGCAGTTGGTCACGGCCACCGGGGTGGCGCCGGTGACGGCGACGTTGCGGTACGCCTCGGCCAGGGCGAGGCGGGCCCCCGTGTACGGATCGAGCCGGGTGTACCGGCCCGAGGCGTCGGTGGACAGCGCGATGCCGCGGCCGGACTCCTCGTCGATCCGCAGGACGCCGCCGTCGGCGTTCTCCGCGAGGACCGTGTTGCCGCGGACGTAGCGGTCGTACTGCTCGGTGATGAACTTGCGCGAGCACAGCGCGGGGCTGGAGACCATGTCGAGCAGGGTCCGGCGCAGTTCGTCGCCGGTGGAGGGACGGGCGAGCGCCCGCGCGGTGTCGGCCTGGAGCGCGTCCTGGTCGGCCGGGCGCTCGACCAAGCGCTCGTACACCGGGCCGTCGAGGGCGACGGTGCGCGGCGGGACGTCGACCACGGTCTCGCCGCGGAACTCGATCGTGAGGTGGTCCCCGTCGGTGACCTCGCCGATGTCCGTGGCCAGCACATCCCAGCGGCGGCACACCTCCATGAAGGCGTCGACGTTCTCCGGCGCCACCACCGCGCACATGCGCTCCTGCGACTCACTCGACAGGATCTCCGCGGCCGACATGCCCTCGGCGCGCAGCGGCACGTTGTCCAGGACGATGTGCATGCCGCCGTCGCCGGCCGCGGCCAGCTCGGAGGTCGCGCACGCGAGACCGGCCCCACCCAGATCCTGGATACCCACGACCAGCTTGTCGCGGTAGAGGTCCAGGCAGCACTCGATGAGCACCTTCTCCGCGAACGGATCGCCCACCTGCACGCTGGGGAGTTTCCGGGGCTTGACGGGAGCGCCGTGCTCGTCCTCCTCGAACGTCTCCGAGGCCAGCACCGAGACCCCACCGATGCCGTCGAGGCCGGTGCGGGCGCCGAAGAGGATGATGCGGTTACCGGTGCCGGAGGCGAACGCCAGGTGCAGATCCTCGACCCGCATCACCCCCGCGCACAGCGCGTTGACCAGCGGATTGGCCGCGTAGGACTCGTCGAAGACCGTCTCGCCTCCGAGGTTGGGCAGTCCCAGGCAGTTGCCGTACCCGCCCACGCCGGCCACGACGCCGGGGAGCACGCGGTGCGTGTCGTCGGCGTCCGCCGGGCCGAAGCGCAGCTGGTCCATGACGGCCACCGGGCGCGCGCCCATCGCCATGATGTCGCGGACGATCCCGCCGACCCCGGTCGCGGCGCCCTGGTACGGCTCGATGTACGACGGGTGGTTGTGCGACTCCACCTTGAACGTCACGGCCCAGCCGTCGCCGATGTCCACCACACCGGCGTTCTCGCCGATGCCGGCGAGCATGGTCGAGCGCATCTCCTCGGTGGTGGTCTCGCCGAAGTAGCGCAGGTGCACCTTGGACGACTTGTAGGAGCAGTGCTCCGACCACATGACCGAGTACATGGCCAGCTCGGCGTCCGTGGGGCGCCGCCCCAGGATCTCCCGGATGCGGGCGTACTCGTCCTCCTTGAGCCCCAGCTCGGCCCAGGGCTGAGCGAGGTCGGGGGTGTCGGTGGCGTGCGTGGTGGAGTCGACGTGAGTGGTCACGGCGCCGAGTCTAGTCGGCGGTCACCCGCCCGCGAATCCGCTCCCGGGCGGGGCTAGGTGGACAGCACCTCAAAGGTGAGACCGCCGCGCTCGACGCGCTCCAGCAGTGAATCCCCCATCGCCTCGGCCGTGGTGAGCTGCCCCGAGAGCCGGGGCAGGTCGTCGAAGGCCAGGCACAGCCCCGCCTCGGCGATCATCATGGACGTCTCCGTGTACCCCGGGTCCCCGCCCGAGACCCGGGTGACGACCCGCCGACCACCGGCGAGCGCCACAAAGGTGACGTCGAACGACGAGCGCGCACGGCGGGACTCGCTCGGCCCCGCACCGCGGTCGATCCGCTTGAGGATCTGCGAGCGGATGGGGCCGATCTGCGATCCCACGGCCAGCGCGCCCACACCGACCAGGCCGGCGGTGGCCGTGACGGGCGAGCCCACGGAGGCGTAGTGCGAGTAGGTGAAGTCGGGGCCGTAGCTCTCGAGCGCGGCGGCCGAGCGCAGCACGATCTGCGGATCGATGGTGGGCAGCGGCACGAGCCACCGCCCCAGCACGCCGTCGTGGTGGGGCTTGCCCGCGACCGACCTGATGCGCCGGCCCAGGGGCCTGCCCTGCTTCTCGCGCCGCAGCCTGGCCGCCCGCCCGGCGTCGCGGAGTCGGGCGAACTGGCCGATCGCGGAGTGGAACGTGCCCCCCGAGAACTGCGCGTCGGCGTGGACGGCCCCGTAGACGGACACCGGCACCCCCTCGGGGACCTGCTTCATCGTGTAGAACACGCCCAGGTCGTGGGGGATGGAGTCGAAGCCGCACGCGTGGACGATCCGGGCACCCGAGGCCCTGGCCTTGTCGTGGTATTCAAGGTACATCCGGTCGACGAACTCCGGCTCGCCGGTGAGGTCCACGTAGTCGGTGCCGGCCTCGGCGCACGCGGCGACCAACGGCTCGCCGTACTCGAGGTAGGGCCCGACGGTGGTGATGACCACGCGCGCGGACCGTGCCAGGGCGGCCAGCGTGTCGGGATCCTCGGTGTCGGCGATGACCACGCCGGGGGCGGGGACACCGGGGTCGGTCGCCGCGAGCCTCGCGACGACCGCGTCCAGCTTGGTCCGGTTCCGCCCCGCGACGGCCCACGACCCGCCCTCCGGCATGGTCCGCAGCAGGTAGTCGGCGACCAGGCCGCCGGTGAACCCCGTCGCGCCGTAGAGGACGAGGTCGAACGGTCGGGAGGATTTGTCGGCTTCGGACGCGGGCTGGCTGCTGGTTTCGCTCATCCCACGGTTGTACCGCATCACGGCCTGATCACGGCCACTGCCTGATCACGACCCCGGCCTGATCACGACGGGGCCGCGGGTCTGCGTCCGGAACCCGGGGCGGCGACGCCGCCGATTGCCCCGCGCCCCGTTATCACATCTTGGTTGCGGCCATCGACTTTCTGAGCCCCCGGTGAGATGCTTCTCACACGTCCGACGGCCCGTGTAGGACCACCACCACCGTCCGTCCGAGGCTCTTCCCGACATGACGGGGAGTCCACCCAGAAAGGAACCCCAATGGACCTCACCGGTTCCATCATCGACGCCGCCGCTCCGCTCAGCCTCGAGTTGACAGGGAGCGTCGGCGACATCGGCTCGTCCGTCCTCGACACCGCGGTCTTCGTCCTCTTCGCGGCTCCCTACTACCTGCTCAACGTCATCGCAGGGATCGGCGCCGACCTCGGCAGCACCCTCGGCGACTGATTCCCCCGTTCCACACACCCACACGTGCGAGAGAAACAGGAGTCACCACCATGGACCTCACCGGTTCGATCTACGAATCCACCGCCCCGCTGAGCACGACGCTCGGGGGCAGCCTGGCCGGCGGACCCACCGGGTCGTCGGCGATCGACACGATCATCGGCACCCTTTTCTCCCTCCCGACACTGGTCGGAAGCCTGGCCGCGATGGCCGGGGCGGACATCGGGAGCACGTGGGGGGGATTGCCCGTCGAGTTCTGACGCGGTGGGTGTGGGGAGCACTTCCTGACGCCCCACACGTCACTGGCGTCGTCATGGGGGACCCGCGGTCCAAATCTGCACATCCGTCTCACCACCTGTGCAGAATGGTGGGGTGTGCGTGACCATCCGGGTCACCGCCATTCGCCCCGCGCACCCTCTACGGGGCGATGACCCCCAGGAGACACCCATGGACCTCACCGGTTCGATTGCACAGCAGACCTTCCCCCTCAGCATGGAGCTCGGCGGCAGCCTGGTCGGCGGCCTGACCGGCTCGTCCGCCATCGACACCATCGTCGGTTTCGTGTTCGCCCTTCCTAGCGTGCTGCTCAACCTGGTCGCCGGCATCGGCGCCGACCTCGGCAGCACCAACGGCATGCTCGGCTGAGTCACGCCCTGACACCCGAAGGGCCCGCCGGGAGATCCCGGCGGGCCCTTCGCTTTGGCCTCAGCGGCCGCAACCGGACCTGCTAGACCCTGACCACCGAGTCGAGCGCGGAGAGGAACAACCCCAGCCCGTCGTCGGACGGCCCGGTCAGCGGCTCGATCGCGTGCTCGGGGTGCGGCATGAGGCCCACCACGCGCCCGTCCGCCGAGCAGATACCGGCGATGTCGTTGGTGGAGCCGTTGGGCGCCTCGCTGGCGTAGCGGAAGACCACGCGGCCCTCACCCTCGAGCTGCTCGATCGTCTCCGGGGCGGCCATGTAACGCCCCTCGCCGGATTTGAGCGGGATGAGGATCTCCGCCCCCGCCTCGAAGCGGGAGGTCCACGCGGTGCCGGTGTTCTCCACCCGCAACCACTCGTCGCGGCAAAGGAAGTGCATGTCGCGGTTCCGCCCGAGCGCCCCGGGCAGCAACCCGGCCTCGCACAGGATCTGGAAGCCGTTGCAGATGCCCAGCACGGGCATCCCGCCCTTCGCGGCGGAGACGACCTCGCCCATGACGGGGGCCATCGAGGCGATCGCGCCGCAGCGCAGGTAGTCGCCGTAGGAGAAGCCGCCGGGCACCACCACGGCGTCGACGCCCCTGAGGTCGGCGTCGGCGTGCCACAGCGACACGGCCTCGGCGCCGGCCTTGGTCACGGCGCGCGCGGCGTCGACGTCGTCGAGGGTGCCGGGGAACGTGATGACGCCGATCCGTGCGCTCACGCGGTCACCCCGGCGGAGTCCACCCGCACGACCGTCCAGTCCTCGATCACGGTGTTGGCCAGCAGCGAAGACGCGATCTCCTCGAGCTCGGCCTCCGACACCCCGTCGGCCACCTCAAGCTCGAACCGCTTGCCCTGCCGGACGTCGGTGACGCCGGCGTGGCCCAGCCGACCGAGGGCTCGGTGGATGGCCTGCCCCTGCGGATCGAGGATCTCGGCCTTGGGCATGACTTCGACGACGACTCGGGCCACGGTGGGAACTCCTCGTTCGGGTGGTTGCGCGGGACGGACCCGGGCCGGCCGGGACTCAGTGGCCGATCCTACCCGCAGCCGGCGGGGCCACCGAACGCTCCGTCCACCCGGGGCCGCTGCCCCGCTCAGGCCACGCCGACCAGCGCGACCGGCGACCACTCGTAGCGGGAGACCCTCGCACCGTGCTCGCCCGTCACCCGGTCCACGGCGTCCAGCAGGGCCGAGCGGGGTGCGCGGCGCGAGAGCTGCGTGGCGGCCACGTTGAGGCGGACCAGGCCGCCGGCCGCCGCGGTGCGCCCGGCCGCGGCGACGAGCGCCCGGCACCACCAGGCGTCGGCGACGAAGCCCTCCCCGATCGACAGCGCGCGGCCCCGCTCGGTGGTCCCCCGGACCACGTCGTGGATCCCCTCCAGTGAGGCGCACACGCGGAAACCGGCGCCGGGCAGCGCCGTGAGGCACCCCGGCGAGGCGTTCCACCGGGGCGGGGCGAACAGCCGCGTCCGCAGGCCCATGTCCGCCATGAGCCGGTCCGCGGCGGCCAGCCGGACGGCCGCCTCCGCGGGGCCGATGGAGGCGAACTCGGGTCGGCGCGGCCTGGTGGCGGCGTCGTCGTACCCGGCCAACACGATCGCGTCACCCTGCCGACGGCGGTGCCGGAGCCACTCCTGCGAGCCCGCGTCCTCCGCCAACCGGTACTCGTGACCGCGGCGCGGCGCGACCAGCAGCGAGACGGGGACGGACCGGCGCTCGAGCTCGCCGACCAGGTCGATCGCGGCATCGAGCGAGGAGTCGCGCAGTCCCGAGACGGAGACGATGAGGCGGGGGGTCATGCGCGAATCGTCGCAGCCGGTCGTGTCGGTTCGACGACGACGAGGTGTACGCCAGATGGCCGGGCCGGAACGGGCGGGCCCGACACCGGGTCAGACCGGGAGGACGTCCTCGATCGCCTCGACGAGCTCGGTGGCTCCCGGCTCCACCGTGGGGCGGAACCGGCCCACGACCTCTCCCGAGGGGGAGAGCAGGAACTTCTCGAAGTTCCACTGCACGTCCCCGGCCTCGCCGCCGGAGTCCGCGACCTTGGTGAGCTCGGCGTAGAGCGGGTGCCGCCCGGACCCGTTGACGTCGACCTTGGCCGCGAGCGGGAACGTGATGCCGTACTTGGCGGTGGTGAACGCCTTGATCGACGCCTCGTCGCCGGGTTCCTGGTTCATGAACTGGTTGCACGGGAAGCCCAGGACGAAGAAGCCGCGATCCCGGTAGTCGTCCGCCAACTCCTGGAGCCCCTCGTACTGCGGGGTCAGTCCGCATTCGCTGGCGACGTTGACCACCAGGACCGCGTGGCCCGCGTAGTCGGCCAGCGTGGCCTGCTCGCCATCGATGGTGGTGAACGGGATGTCGTGGACGCTGCTCATGCGCGCCAGCCTACCCCGCGGCCCGCCCCCAGCCCGCCCCACGAACCGCGCCCCAACCCGCCCCGCAGCCCGCGCCCCAGCCCGCGCCCCAGCCCGCCCGCCCGCGCCCCAGCCCGCCCCGCAATCCGCTACCCTCCGTCGACATCCGCTGCCCGCATGCGGGTCGCGGATGGCGCATCGGCGTAGCGGATCCTGGCAGGGGGCGGGGTGCGGGGGGTGGGGCGGGGCTCAGCCGGCGCCGGCCGTGCGGACGGTCCACGCGTACTCGAAGGCCGTCTGGCGCCACCGCTCGTACCGCCCGGACACCCCGCCGTGGCCCGCGCTCATCTCGCAACGCAGCAGCACCGGGCGCTCGGCGGAGTTGGCCGAGGTGGAGACCTCCCGCAGCTTGGCCACCCACTTGGCCGGCTCCACGTAGAGCACCCTCGTGTCGTTGAGCGAGGTGATCGCGAGGATCGCGGGATAGTCCTTGGCCTCGACGTTCTCGTAGGGGGCGTAGGAGGCCATGTAGTCGTAGACCTCCGCCGAGTGCAGCGGGTCGCCCCACTCGTCCCACTCGATCACCGTGAGCGGGAGCTCCGGCATGAGGATCGAGGTGAGCGGGTCGACGAACGGCACCACCGCCTGGATCCCGGCGAACAGCTCGGGGGCGAGGTTGGCCACCGCGCCCATGAGCAGGCCACCGGCGCTGCCGCCCTCCGCCACCAGCCGGTCCGGCGCCGTGAGGCCGGAGTCCACCAGGTGCCGGGCGCAGGCGACGAAGTCGGTGAAGGTCGCCCGCTTGAACAGCTTCTTACCCTGCTCGTACCAGAGCCTGCCCATCTCGCCGCCGCCCCGGACGTGCGCCACGGCGTAGACCATGCCGCGGTCGAGGAGCGAGAGCCGGGCCACGGAGAAGCCCGGGTCGATGCTCGACTCGTAGGAACCGTAGCCGTAGAGCAGCGTCGGGACCCGCTCCCCCGCGTCCACGCGGGCGGCGGTGTCGGCCGACATCACCAGCGAGATCGGGACCCGCGTGCCGTCCTCCGCGGTGGCCCAGTCGCGGCGCTGCACGTAGCCGCCCGCGTCGTAGCCGCCGAGCACCTCCTGCTCCCGCAGCAGGGTCCGCTCCCCCGACTCGAGGTCGAGCGAGTACACGCGGCCGGGGGTGACGAAGGAGCCGAAGCCGAACCGCAGGACCGGCGCGTTCCACTCCGGGTTGGACCCCGGCCCGGACGTGAAGAGCTCCTCGTCGAAGTCCACCGGGGCGAACTCCCCGTACGCCGCGGCGCCCGCCGTGGACGCCGGGTCCAGGGGCATGAGCGCGAACCGCGGCAGCGCCTCCTCCCGGTAGCCCAGCACCAGCACCCGGGCGAACGCGTCGACGCCCTCCACCCGGACGTCGTCGCGGTGCGGCACCAGCGTGGTCAGCTCGCGGAAGTCGCGGTCGACCGGGCCGACCGGGGCCTCCACCACGGCGGAGTTCGGCGACCCCGCGTTGTGGGTGATGAGGAAGCGGTCCTCGCCGCCGACGACCGCGTGCTCGACGTCGTACTCGACGCCCTCCTCGCGCGGGCGGACGCACCAGAACTCGCCCTCCGGGTCCGCGGAGTCCAGGCACCAGACCTCGGTGGTGATCTTGGACCCCGCCGCTATCTGCAGGTACTTCTCGCTGCGCGTCTCGCCCACCCCGATCCAGTAGGACTCGTCGGGCTCGTGGAACACCGTCTCGTCGTGGTCACGGGTGGTCCCCAGGCGGTGCCGCCACACGGTGTCCGGCCGCCACGCGTCGTCGACCGTCACGTAGAAGATGAAGCGTCCGTCGCGGGACCACGTCACCCCGGCGGCGATGCCGGCGATCTCCTCGTCCGGCGCGGTGTAGCCGGGGTCCAGGGACCGGAAGCGCAGCGTGTAGCGCTCGTCGCCCTCGGTGTCGGTGGCCCAGGCCAGAGCGCGGCCGTCGTGGCTCACCGAGAACGCGCCGAGCGCAAAGTACTCGTGGCCCTCGGCCTCGGCGTTGCCGTCCAGCAGCAGCTGCTCCCCGGGCAGCTCGACCCCGGGCGAGACCTCCGGCGGCACCCAGCCGGCCGGGGCGTCGGCGTCCGCGACGTACTCGGGCGGCACCGGGACCCGGCAGTGCCGCGCGTAGGACTGCCCCTCGGAGGTGCGGGAGAAGTACCACCAGCCGCCGGCCCGGACCGGGACCGACATGTCGGTCTCCTTGACCCGCGACCGGATCTCCTCGTACACCTCGTCCTCGAGCGGCTTCAGCTCGGCCGTCATGGCGTCCGTGTAGGCGTTCTCCGCCTCGAGGTACGCGCGGGTCGCCGGGGCGTCCTTGTCGCGCAGCCACTCGTAGTGGTCCACCAGCACGCGGCCGTGGTGCTCGCGGCGGTGGGGGCGGCGCTCGGCCGACGGGGGGGCGGGGGCCGGTGTGACCGCGTCGCTCATGCGGACCCGCCGCCGATCCAGTCCGCGAACGACAGCCCGGAGATCCGCTCGTAGGCCTCGATGTACCGGGCCCGGGTCGCGTCCACCACCTCGGCGGGCAGCGGGGGCGGCGGCGAGTCCGAGGACCTGTCCCAGCCCGACTCGGGCCCGGTCAGCCAGTCGCGCACGAACTGCTTGTCGAAGCTCGGTTGGACGCGGCCGGCCTCGTAGGTGTCCGCCGGCCAGTAGCGCGAGGAGTCCGGCGTGAGCACCTCGTCGGCCAGGATGAGCTCCCCGCCGGCCAGCCCGAACTCGAACTTGGTGTCGGCCAGCAGCACGCCGCGCGCGGCCGCCATCGCCGCGGCGCGGGAGTACACGTCCAGCGTCGCGGCGCGCAGCCGCCCGGCGAGCCCGGCACCGACGAGCCCGACCAGCTGCTCGAAGGAGATGTTCTCGTCGTGGTCGCCCACCGCCGCCTTGGTGGCCGGGGTGAAGATCGGCTCGGGCAGCCGGCTGGCCTCGACCAGCCCCCCCGGCAGCTCGATCCCGCACACGGTCCCGGACGCGCGGTACTCCACCATCCCCGAGCCGGTGAGGTACCCGCGGGCCACGCACTCCGCCGGGACCATGTCGAGCCGGCGCACCACCATCGCCCGGCCCAGCACGTCGGCGGGGATCCGCTCGTCGTCGAGCGGACCGGCGAGGTGGTTGGGCACGTCGAGGGCGTCGAAGAAATACGCGCTCATCGCGGTGAGCACGCGGCCCTTGTCGGGGATGGGCGTGTCCAGCACGTGGTCGTAGGCGGAGATCCTGTCGGTGGCCACCATGAGCAGCGTGTCGCCGTCGATCTCGTACAGTTCGCGCACCTTCCCGGCGGCGAGATGGCGGAAGGAGGAGAGCTCAGGTCGCATGCGGCCAGCGTAGTCGGCCCCCGGTCGGCACCCGTCGGACGAGGTGGATCACCCCAACCGGGCGTCGAGCCACTCCCCGAGCGCCGCGTAGGCCTCGTCCGCGCACAGATCGTTGAACAGCTCGTGCTTCCCGCCCTCGATCTCCCGGTAGGTGACCTCCGGCCGCGGGTCGTGGTCCGACCCCGCCACCTGGGCGAACCGGCGGGCGCCCGTGGGCGAGGTGATGGAATCGGCCGACCCGTTGAGCACGAGGGTCGGCAACCGCAGGGTCCGGGACCGCTCGATCAGCCGCAGCCCGCCGGCGAGCATCGTGCCCGCGGCCAGGGCGGGGACGCCCGTGTGATGGACGAGGGGGTCCGAGGTGTAGTCCTCGACGTACTCGGGGACCCGGGAGATCTCGTTCGGGTCCAGCTTCTCCACCGGGAGGAACGGGAGGAGGCGGGCGATGATCGGGGCCGCCGCGCGGAGCGGCGCCGGGGTGCCCTCTCCGACGACGAGGCCCGGCGAGGACAGGATCAGGCCCGCCAGATCCCACGGGCGCCGGAGCGCGGACTCCCCGGCGATCAGGCCCCCCATCGAATGGCCCATCAGGAGCCGCGGGAGGGACTCGGCCCCGCCCCCCTCGGGGGACCTGCACCACTCCAGCACGGCGTCGCGGACCGCCAGGTTGTCGCGGATGTGCGTCTCGATCGCGACCCTGGCCCGCGGCCCGGGTGCCGTGCCGTGCCCGCGGAGGTCGTAGTTGACCACGCTGATGCCGCGGTCGGTCAGGAACCGGACGGTCCGCCCGTAGCGGCCGGAGTGCTCGCCGAAGCCGTGGACCAGCAGGAGCAGGGCCCGGGGATCCTCGGCGTGGTGCAGGGTCGCCTGCAGGCCGGAGGTGCCGGGGACGGGGATGACGGTCTCGCGCATGGGCGCAAGACTAGCCCCCGGCCGCGGGGTCGGTCAGAGGATCGAGCCGGGCGAGTACGACGCCGCCGCCGGGTGGCGGGCCACCAGCGCGTCGACGCGCGCCACCACGGCGTCGACCTGGTCCCCGGCCGCCCCGATGAACGCGGCGCGGTCGGCCAGCGCCTCCTCGAGCGCGGCGCGGTCCAGCGGGAGTCGCTCGTCCGCGGCCAGGCGGTCGATGAGGTCGGGCTCGCGCCCCTCCTCCCGCATCGCCAGCGCCACCGCGACGGCGTTCTCCTTGATGGCGTCGTGGGCCACCTCGCGGCCGACCCCGGCGCGCACCGCGGCCATGAGGACCTTGGTGGTGGCGAGGAACGGCAGGTAGCGCTGCAGTTCCTTGTCGATCACCGCCGGGTAGGCGCCGAACTCGTCGAGCACGGTGAGGAAGGTCTCGAACATGCCGTCCAGGGCGAAGAACGCGTCCGGCAGCGCCACGCGGCGGACCACGGAGCAGAAGACGTCGCCCTCGTTCCACTGCGCGCCGGCGAGCTCGGCCGCCATGGAGCCGTAGCCGCGGAGCACGACCTGCAGGCCGTTGACGCGCTCGCAGGAGCGGGTGTTCATCTTGTGCGGCATGGCCGACGAGCCGACCTGTCCGGGCTGGAAGCCCTCGGTCACCAGCTCGTGCCCGGCCATGAGGCGGATGGTCTGGGCGAGCGAGGACGGGCCGGCGCCCAGCTGGACCAGCGCGGAGACCACCTCGTGGTCGAGCGAGCGCGGGTACACCTGCCCGACGGAGTCGAACGTGCGGGAGAAGCCGAGGTGCTCGGCGATCCGCCGCTCCAGCTCGGCCAGTCGCGCGGCGTCGCCGTCGAGCAGGTCCAGCATGTCCTGCGCGGTGCCCATGGGT
This sequence comes from uncultured Dietzia sp., assembly GCF_937873725.1. Lineage (GTDB taxonomy): Bacteria > Actinomycetota > Actinomycetes > Mycobacteriales > Mycobacteriaceae > Dietzia. The sequence continues at coordinate 13,501 of NZ_CALMYY010000071.1, read as the reverse complement.
CCCTTGATGCCGCGCAGCGGGTACCGCTCCAGCAGGGACTCCACCCGCTCGAGCGCCACCAGCAGCTCGTCGGCGGCGGAGGCGAAGCGCTTGCCCAGGGTGGTGGCCTGGGCCGCGACGTTGTGGCTGCGGCCGGCCATCACCTGGTCGCGCTGCGCCACCGCGTGCTCGGCCAACCGGCGGGCCGCCGCCACGCCCCGGTCGCGGACCAGCTCGAGGGAGCGGACGATCTGCAGCTGCTCCACGTTCTCGGTGAGGTCGCGGCTGGTCATGCCCTTGTGGATGTGCTCGTGGCCGGCGAGGTCGTTGAACTCCTCGATCCGCGCCTTGACGTCGTGCCGGGTGACGCGCTCGCGCTCGGCGATCGAGTCCGGGTCGACCCGGTCCAGGACCGCCTCGTAGGCCTCGATCACGCCGCCGGGGACGTCGATCCCCAGGTCGCGCTGCGCGCGGAGCACCGCGATCCACAGCTGCCGCTCGAGAACGATCTTGTGTTCGGCGGACCACAGCGTGGCCAGGTCGGCGCTCGCGTAGCGCGAGGCCAGGACGTTGGAGATGCGGGGCTTGGCGGTCCGGTTCTGGGCGTTCACGCCCCCCAGTATCGCAGCCCGGTCAGGAGATCATGGAGCCGCCGGTGGACCCGGCGAGGATCTCCCGCGCGTTGAGGTAGACCTGCTCCACCGTGAGCGGCGCCTGGAGCAGCAGCCACGGCCGGGTGATGTACACGCTGCCGGTGATGATCTCGACGGAATTCATGGGTCGACGTTAACCCCTGGGATCCGCCGAGGGGGACAACACCGCCTCCAGCCGGTCCATCGCCTCGGCGATCTCCCCGGTCCCCCCGGCGAAGCTCAGCCTCACGGTGTGGGACCCGTCGACGGTGTCGAAGTCGACGCCCGGCGTGAGCGCGACCCCGGTCCGCTCGAGGATCTCCGCGCACCAGCCCACCGAGTCGTCGGTCCAGCGGGAGACGTCGAAGTACGCGTAGAAGGCGCCGTCGGGCGGGGCGATCTCCCCCACCCCCAGCTCCCCGAGCCTGCGCAGGACGAGGTCCCGGTTGCGCGCGTACCGCTCCACGTGGCCGTCGAGCTCGGCGGCGGAGGCCTCGGTGAACGCCGCGACGGCCGCGAACTGCGCGTCGGCCGGCGGGCAGATGGTGAGGTTTCCGACCAGCCGGTCCACGGGGTCGCGCAGGTATTCGGGCAGCAGCATCCAGCCGATCCGCCAGCCGGTCATGGAGAAGTACTTGGAGACCGAGCCCATCACCACCGACTCGCGGCCGGTGCGCCACGCGCTCGCGCACTCCCGGCCGTAGGTGACGCCGTGGTAGATCTCGTCGCTGACCAGCAGGGTGCCGTTCTCCGCGCACCACCGCGCGAGGGCGGCCAGCTCGTCCGCGTCGATGATCGTGCCCGTCGGGTTGGCGGGGCTGGCCACGATGAGGCCCGCCGGGGCGTGCCCGAGCCGGGTGGTGACGGCCTCGAGGTGCGCGACGGTCGGCTGGTACCGGGACTCGGGCCCGCACGCGATCTCGTGCACGCGGCAGCCGAGCGCCTGGAGGGTGTTGCGGTAGGCGGGGTACCCGGGGCGCGCCATGACCACGGTGTCGCCGGGGTCGAACGCGGCCAGGAACAGGACCGTGAAGCCGCCCGAGGACCCGGTGGTGACCACCACGTCGTCGGCCGTCACCTCCACCCCGTCCCGGCGGCGGTGGTACCCGGCGATCGCCTCCCGCAGCGGCCGGATGCCCAGCGCCTCGGTGTACCCGAGGATCTCCGTGTCCAGCGCGTGGTGGGCGGCCGCCAGCACCGGGCCGGGGGCCGGCGTCGACGGCTGCCCGGCGCACAGCGAGATCACGTCGCCGTGGGTCTCCCGCCGCCGCGCGGCCGCGGCGAGGACGCTCATGACGTGGAACGGCTCGACGGCCGAGCGGCGGGACGGTTCGCGTGGGACGGTCATGCCCCCGACGGTATCGCCCCCGCGCGCGGGGACCCGCGCCCGCCCGGTCAGCCCCCGAGGGATCCGAGCGGTGCCGAGCCGAGCGCGCCCGACCCGAGCGTGAGCGACCCGTCCGCGGCCACCTCGAGACCGAACACCGCGAGCTCCCGCACGGGCCCGCCCGCCTCGCCGACGGAGACCACCAGCTCGTACCGGCCCGGCGCGAGCGGCGCCGCCGGACCGAGGGTGAGCGTGCGGGTGGCCGTCCCCCCGGCGGCGACGGCCACCGGAACCGAGGGGACCCGCGTGTCGTCGGTGATGATCGGCAGGTCGACGCGGCGCTTGTCCGCGCCGGTGACGGCCGCCCGGAGCTCGCCGGCGAACGCGCCGCCGGTGGAGGCGAGCCGTACCGGGGCGTCGAGCACCTCGCCGTCGTCGCCCGGCCGCAGCGCGGCCTCCCCCGCCGCGGTGAGGCGGACGGGCAGGACGACGGTGGGGTCGGCCGGCCGCGCGGACGACGGGGTGCCGTCGCCGACCACCGGCCAGGTGCCCTCGGTTCCCGGCACCGTCACCCAGTCCAGGCGGTCGAGCATCATGTAGCGGCGCTGCACGCCGTTCGGGAGCACGGCGGCCCCCCGCGGTGCGGCGTGGTAGAGCATCCAGTCCCGGCCGGCGTCGTCGGTGGCCACGTCGACGTGCCCCGGCCCCACCCAGTCCGCGTCGCCCCGCAGGATCACGTCTCCGGCGCCGGGCTCCACCAGCGCCCGGCCGGTCCGGTCCTCGTACGGGCCCATCAGGTCCTCCGCCCGGCCGCCCAGCACGCGGTACTGCGACGCCTCCCCGCTGCAGCACAGCCCGGCGCTGGTGAACAGGTGCGTGCGCCCCTCGCGGGTGACCACCGCCGGCGCCTCTACACCTGTACCGGCAACAAGGACGGGCTCGCCCTCGAGCGCAGTTCCGTCGGCGTTCATCGCCACGGCGTGGATGCCCTCGAAGTTGCCCATGAACATCACCGGGCCGTCCTCGGTGAACACGACCTCCGGGTCCATGGGGTCCAGATCCTGATACGGCTCGTCCGCGCCGAAGCACACGATCGGCGCGGCGTCGTGCTGCCACAACCCCGCACTGCCCGCCCCCTCGATACCCGGCGCGGTGGCGCGGCCGATGCACGGCCTCGCACCGCCGGTCGTGTAGTACATGACCGCGTCGCCGTCCGGCATCACGTGCACGTCCGGGGCCCACAGGAACGACCCCGCCGGCGCCCAGGCGGGCCGCGAGGGGAACGCGTCCCCCACGTACTCCCAGTCGACCAGGTCGTAGGACCGGAAGTGGGGGACGAGCCGGTAGCCGGCGCCGTCGGACCAGTCGTCCGAGGAGGCGTAGACGTGGAACGCGCCGTCGGCGCCGCGCTGCACCGAGGGGTCGGGGGCGACCGAGGAGATCACCGGGTTCGCCGCCGCGGGGACCGCCGCGGTGGTCGCCGAGGCGAGGGGGACGACGACGACGAGGGCCGCCGCCCCCAGAACACGGGCAGGGGTCACGGGGGTCATGCGCCGAGGGTAGGCCCCGCGGCGCACGCCGTGGGCGCCCTCGTCGCGGGCCCTCAGCTCTGTCCGGCGCGCTCCTTGCGGAGCAGGAAGCGCTGGATCTTGCCCGACGGGGTCTTGGGGAGCTCGCGCACGAAGTGGATCTTCCGGGGGAAGGCGTGGGCGGCGAACTCGGTCTTGACCCACTTCTGGAGCTCGGCCTCCTTGTCGTCGTCCCCCTCCAGGCCGTCCCGCAACACCACGTACGCCTCGAGCACCTCACCGGCGAGGTCGTCCGGGACGCCGATGATCGCCGACTCGAGCACGTCCGGGTGCTTGGCCAGGACGGACTCCACGTCGAACGGCCCGATGCGGTAGCCGGACATGATGATCACGTCGTCGTCGCGGCTGGAGAAGTAGAAGTGGCCGTCGGCGTCGACCTTGGCGGCGTCGCCGGTGTAGTACCAGCGGCCGTCCCGGCTGAACCTCTCGGCGGTCTTCTCCGGCGCCTCGTGGTAGCCCGCGAACCACATGAGCGGGCTGGCGGGGACGTCGATCGCCACCCGGCCCAGCTCGCCGACCGGCGCGGGAACGTCCTCGTCCGCGGCCAGCACGGTGCACGACCAGCCCGGCAGGGGCACCCCCATGGAGCCCGGGCGGACGTCCTCGCGCAGCGAGTCGTGCCACGGGTTGATGATGAACATCCCGTGCTCGGTCTGGCCGTACTGGTCGCGGACCTCCACGCCGAACTGCTCGATCGACCACTCGATCACCTCGGGGGTGAGCGGCTCGCCGGCGGCCGAGGCGCGGCGGAGCCTCACGCCCGCGGGGGCGATGTCCCGCTTGGCGCGCATCGTCCGGTACACGGTCGGGGCGGCGGCGAAGTTGGAGACGTGGAAGAACTGCAGGACCGCGAACGCCAGCTCGGGCGAGTACCGCGCGTGCAGCAGCAGGCTGCGGCGCCCGACGGCCAGCGGCCCGAGGATCCCGTAGTACAGGCCGTAGGCCCAGCCCGGGTCGGCGCCGTTCCAGAACACGTCGTCGGCGCGCACGTCCAGGCCGGTCTCGATGTACTGGTGGAACGCCGCCAGCGCGCGGACCGGGACCACGACGCCCTTGGGGGTGCCGGTCGTGCCGGAGGTGAACAGCATGACCAGGCCCGCGTCGGGCCCCGTCACCGCGGCCGGGCGGCCTGGCTCCTGCGCGGCCGTGATGGTGGCCAGGTCGAGGTCCCCCTCCCGGGCCTCGGGGCAGTCGGCCAGGCCGGCCACCACGACGGGCACCGAGGTGTTCTCGAGCTTTCCGCGCTGGTCGGCGTCGGAGACGATCACCTTGGCGTCACCGCCGGTGATCCGCATCTCGATGGCTGGCCACGCGAACGCGGTGAACAGCGGCATGTGCACGGCCCCCAGGCGCCAGATGCCCATGAGGGTGAAGACCAGGTCGGCCGACTTGGACATGAGGGTGGCGACGCGGTCCCCCTCCGTCACGCCCAGGGCGGCGAGCGCGGCGGCGACCTTCTCGCTCTCGGTGCGCAGCTCGCCGTAGGTGATGTCGCGGCCGGAGAGGTCGGCGTCGATCACGGTGAAGGCGACCGCAGCGGGGTCGTGCCCGTCGCAGAGGAACTCGGCCGCGCTCGCGCCGGGGACGTCGTAGATCGCCAGGAGCTGCTCCGGGGTCAGGGGCGTACCGGGGGCAGGGGTGTTCTCGGTCATATCTGACGATTGTGGTGCACGGGCCCTGCCCGCACCACCCACCGACGGGCACCCCCACTCGCGGGGCTGGCGGGCCGTGGAGGGGTGCGTGCACTCTAATGGGATATCCCGTTGTTTCCGCACGTACCCCGGAGGACCCCCATGGCCGTGGACCGACTGCTCCCCAGCGACGAGGCGTACGAGCTCCTCGACATGACCCGCTCGGTGGCGGACAAGCTGCTCGAGCCGATCGCCGCCGAGCACGAGCGGAACCACACCTACCCCGAGGGGCTCTTCGCCCAGCTCGGCGAGGTGGGCCTGCTGGGCCTGCCCTACCCCGAGGAGTTCGGCGGCGGAGACCAGCCGTACGAGGTGTACCTGCAGGTTCTCGAGGAGCTGGGCGCACGGTGGGCCGCGGTCGCCGTCGCCACCAGCGTCCACGGCCTGTCCTGCTTCCCGCTGGCGACCGCCGGCACGGACGAGCAGAAGGCCGAGTGGCTGCCCGGCATGCTCGCGGGCGAGCAGATCGGCGCGTACTCGCTCTCCGAGCCGCAGGCCGGCTCCGACGCGGCGGCGCTGCGCTGCCGCGCCGTCCGGGAGGGCGAGGGCCCGGGTGCCGCGTACGTGGTCACCGGGACCAAGTCGTGGATCACCCACGGCGGCGTCGCCGACGTCTACAACACCTTCGTCCGGACCGGCGAGGGGTCCCGCGGGATCTCGTGCCTGCTCATCCCCCGCGACACCGAGCACCTGCACTTCGGCAAGCCCGAGGAGAAGATGGGCCTCAACGGCGTCCCCACCACGACCGCCGCCTACGAGGGCGCGCGCGTCGACGCCACCCGGCTGCTGGGTGCCGAGGGCGACGGGCTGCGCATCGCGTTCTCCGCGCTGGATTCCGGCCGGCTGGGGATCGCGGCCGTGGCCACCGGGATCGCCCAGCGGGCGCTGGACGACGCGGTGGCCTACGCCAACACCCGGGAGGCGTTCGGCAAGAGCATCATCGGCCACCAGGGCCTGGGCTTCCTGCTCGCGGACATGGCGGCCGCGGTGGCCTCCGCCCGCGCCACCTACCTCGACGCCGCCCGCCGCAAGGACGCCGGCCGGCCCTACTCCCGGCAGGCGTCGATCGCCAAGCTCACCGCCACCGACGCGGCGATGAAGGTCACGACCGACGCGGTGCAGGTGCTGGGCGGCGTGGGCTACACGCGGGAGTTCCCGGTGGAGCGGTACATGCGCGAGGCCAAGATCACCCAGATCTTCGAGGGCACCAACCAGATCCAGCGCCTGGTGATCGCGCGCGACCTGACCGAGTGACCGCGGGGGCCGCCCCGGCGGGACGCCGCGCCGGCCCGGAATGCCTAGGCTGGGCGGCATGCCCTCCTCCGACGCCGCCCCCCACCCCGACCCCGCCGCCCGGCTCGCCCCCGCCACCGAGTCCGTCGTGCTCCTCGACGAGGACGGACGGCCGATCGGAACCGCGGACAAGGCGACCGTCCACACGACGGACACCCCGCTGCACCTGGCGTTCTCGTGTCACGTCGTCGACGACGAGGGCCGGGTCTTGCTGACCCGCCGCGCGCTGGACAAGCGCACCTGGGCCGGCGTGTGGACCAACTCCTTCTGCGGGCACCCCGGGCCGGGCGAGGACCCGGTCGAGGCGATCGTGCGGCGGGCCGAGCGTGAACTGGGGACCCGCGTCGACTCGATCGAGCCCGCGGTCCCGGACTTCCGCTACCGGGCGGTCGACGACTCCGGCATCGTCGAGAACGAGATCTGCCCCGTGTTCACCGCCCGGATCCGCGCCGACCTGGCGCCGCGGCCCGACGAGGTCTGCGCCTACCACTGGGCCAGGCCGGAGGACGTCCGCACGGCGGTCGACGCGACCCCGTTCGCGTTCAGCCCGTGGCTGGTCGCGCAGGTGCCGCGGATGGACCTCTACGCCCGTTGAGCCCCCCTCCGCCCCCCTCCGCCCCTCCGCTTACGCTGGGGCTTTGCCCGGATCCGGCCGTGTCGCGCGCCCTCTCTGGTCCATTCCGGCAGCATAAGCCGGGACGGGTGCGCGCCGCTCAGCCCTGCTCCCCTCAGCCCCGTGCCGGTCAGCCCGGGACGGCGATGCGCCCCTCTTCGGCGGCCTGGCCGATGTCTCGGCGGAAATGCCCACCGCCCAGCTCGATGCCGGACAGGATCCGGTACGCCTCCGCGCGTGCGGCCGCGAGATCCGCGCCCGTGCCGACCACGGAGAGGACGCGACCCCCGGCCGAGACCAGTCTCCCCTCGGCGTCCCTGGCGGTGCCCGCGTGGAACACCCCCGGCTGCTCGGCGCCCTCGATGAGGTCACCGCGGCGCGGGGACGAGGGGTAGTTCTCGGCGGCCAACACCACCGTCACGGCCGCCCCGTCGCGCCACACCAGCGGCGGGAGCTCGGCCAGGTGGCCGGTGGCCACCGCGTTGAGCGTCTCACCCAGCGGCGACTCGAGCAGCGCGAGGACGGCCTGGGTCTCCGGATCACCGAAACGGCAGTTGAACTCCACGACCTCGGGCCCCTCCGTGGTGATCGCCAACCCGGCGTACAGGAGACCGGAGAAGCCACACCCGCGCGCGACCATCTCGCGGGCGACCGGCTCACACACCTCGGCGACGATCCGCTCGACCATCCCCTCGGGAAGCCAGGGCAGCGGGGTGTAGGCGCCCATCCCGCCGGTGTTGGGGCCGCGGTCGCCCTCGCCGACCCGCTTGTGGTCCTGGGCGGGCAGGAGCGGGACCACGGTCTCGCCGTCGACCAGGCAGAACAGTGAGACCTCTGGCCCGTCGAGGAACGACTCGAGCAGGACCGGGTGCCCGTCGTCGAGACAGGCGAGGGCGTGGGCGCGCGCGGCCGCCCGGTCCGGGGTCACCACGACTCCCTTGCCCGCCGCCAGGCCGTCGTCCTTGACCACCCAGGTGGGCCCGAAGCGCTCCAGCGCGTCGTCGAGGTCGGCGGGCGAGTCCACGATCTCGGCGCGCGCCGTCCGCACCCCGGCCGCGGCCATGACGTCCTTGGCGAACGCCTTGGACCCCTCGATGCGGGCGGCCTCCGCGTTGGGGCCGAAGACCGGGATCCCGGCGGCGCGGACCGCATCGCCCACCCCCGCGACCAGCGGGACCTCGGGACCGATCACCACGAGGTCCACGGCGAGCTTGCGGGCCAGCTCGGTGACAGCCGCCGGGTCGGTGACGGCGGCGTCGTGACACCTGGCCTGGACCATGCCGGGGTTGCCCGGGGCGGCGTGGAGTTCCGTCACCGCGGGGTCCGCGGCGAGGGAGACGAGTAGGGCGTGCTCACGGGCACCGGAACCGATCACGAGAATGCGCACGGTGCCCAGACTAGTCGCGCCGCCCCGCCGGACCCACCAGGCCCGGCCGTGGCGCCCGGGCGACGGCTACGAGCTACGGGGCACCGCGGTGGCGACGCGGTTCGGCAGGGCCGCCGCGTCGCGGGCGCGCAGGCCCTCCTCCGTGAGCATGTCCGTCAGGCAGAGGTCGATCGTGCGCGCGGTGACGTCGTCCGCCTCCGGGGTGTCCATCGGAGCGATCCCGAACATCGCGTGGCAGGCGAGGCCGTCGATCCCCGCCCACAGGACGCGCTCATCCCTCACCTCCACGCCGGGCTTGAACGTCCCGGCGGCGATCCCCCGGTTGACGAGGCCCTGCATCACATCCTGGACCTGCTCGACGGCGGCCGCGACCGGACCCGGCTCACCCACCGTCTCCATCATCATGCGCGCCCACGCCGGCTCGTCGACCGCGAACCGCACCATCGCGATGGCCGCGTTCCGCATGTCCAGGTACGCGCCGAGGCGGGGGTCGGCGTCCGAACCGGATACCGCCGGCAGCGTCACGCGCTCGCGCATCTCGAGGTAACCGCGTGCGGAGACCTCCTCCACGAGCTTCTGCCGGCTGGCGAAGTGCCGGTAGGCGGCGGTGGCGGACACCCCTATCACCGGGGCGATCTCCCGCAGGACGATGGCCTTCTCACCCAGGGCGCGGGCCCTGGCCGTGGCCTCCTGGATGATCGCGTTCCGGAGGTCCCCGTGGTGATAGGCCTTCTTCTTCACCGCGCCCCCAGCCGTCGGCAGTGATACCTCGACCATGTTGCTACTCCTTCGCCTCCCGTGGGGGCCCAAGTGCCGCACGCCGTCGGGAGGCCCGTTCTTCATTACAACACGTCTCTGCGCGCAACCGTCGGAAGCCTCGGCCGCGACCCCGTAGTCTGCGGGCATGTCGACGGTATTCAGCAAGATCATCGCCGGGGAACTGCCGGGCCGGTTCGTGTGGGAAGACCCCGACGTGGTGGCGTTCCTCACGATCGCCCCCGTCGCCGCCGGGCACACCCTGGTCGTCCCGCGCAAGGAGGTCGACCGCTGGACGGACCTCGAACCGGCGTTGTTGGCCAGGATCAACGAGGTGGCGCAGGCGGTGGGCAAGGCCGTCCTCGAGGGATTCGGGGCGGCACGCGCCGGCTACCTCATCGCCGGCTTCGAGGTGCCCCACACCCACATCCACGTCTTCCCCGCCAACGACATGTCCGGCTTCGACCTGGCGCTGGCCGATCCCGACGTCCCCTCCGAGGCGTTCGACTCGGCTGCCGACACCCTCCGTCGGTCGCTCCGCGAACTCGGCTACGGGCAGTTCGTCCCCGAGGGGTGACCCCGGCGGGGCGGTCCCGTGACCGCGGGCTCAGTGCCCCAGGGCGCGCGTCACGGCGCGCATGTCCTGATAGTCGGTCCATTCGGCGACCAGCCCGTCGCGCATCGTGAAGAAGGCACCCACCTCGAGGGCCACGTGGGTCCCGCCGATGGTGAGGAAGGTCGTCCTGTTGAGCGCCGCGGTGTCGCCCGAGCCGAGCACGTGATGGATCGTCACGTGGACGTCGGTCGAGACCTCGGCGTTGAACTCCATGAGGTGGCGCAACCCCTCGTGCCCCCGGACCTCCTGGATCCCCTCGATCCGGAGGACGAGATCCGGGGTGCAGAACGAGACCGCCGCGGCGTGGTCGTCCCGGAACACCGCCTCCACCAGGGCCCTCGCCACCTCGCCGGGAGCACCGTCCGTCGCCTGTGCGTCACTCATCAGTGATCCCCTCTCCTAGCCGACGAGGTCATCGAGCACACCCATGCTCTTGTAGTCCGCCCACCGCGTGACCACCCCGTCCTCCACCTCGACGAAGGAGCAGCCCGTGATCTCGACACTGCCGGCCGGCAGGATGTACTGCTCGAACCGCCGGAGCGCCACGACGCCCGGCTTCTCGACGGTGTCCAGGACGGTGACCGTGAGGAAGCCGGACAGCCTCTCGAGGTCACTGACGATGTCGCGGATTCCATCGTGACCCTCGTACCGCCGGATGTCCCCTGTGGTGTAGACGATCGTGGGCGAGGACAGCGCGATGGCGGCCTCCACATCGCCCGCGACCACCGCCGCCTGCCACGCCGTGGCGATGTCCACGTCGGATCTCTCCGTTTCCACAGGGCCTCCTTGACATCGCCGATCGGTGAGAACACCTTACTCATACAAAACAACCGGTAACTCCACGGCCCTGACATGTCCTGCCGACAAGGAGGCCCCATGGAACCGATCCGACCCCAGGACGCCTATCCCAGGGTCGGCCGACTGACGGGAACGGTCCGGTCTCTCGCCGACGAGCTCGCCGTCCTCCGCGTGGCCTGCGAGACCTGGGACGGCGATGCGCTGAGGGTGGATGCCGGAAGCCCGTGGTCGGTCTCCGAGTCGCTCGCGGCCACCGTCGGGGACCTCGAGGCCGCGGAGGACGCGCTGCGGACGGCGGTCGGCCGCCTCGAGGCGGCATGGTCGGCGCTCGGTCGGCTCTCCTCGGACTGAGCCGCGCCGGTCCCATCCCCCGGTCGGCCCACGTGAGCTGGAGAAGGGACTTGAACCCTCAACCGCCCGATTACAAGTCGGGTGCGCTACCAATTGCGCCACTCCAGCACGGCCCCGGCGCGGCCGGGGTCCGGCTCACATCCTAACCGGGCCTCCCGCCGCGCTCGTGACTACGGTGTGCACCGTGGAGAACCGCGACGTGCCGACACCGCTCACCCGCCCCCTGGCGTGGCTGGGCGTACGCAAGTCCACGATGGATCTGGCGGTCGAGCCGCCGCTGTCCCCCATGGCCCCGGTCGACCTCGACGACGACGCCGCCGTCACCGACGTCCTCAACCTGGCGTTGGAGATCGCCGGCATCCTGCTCTCCTCGGGCGAGGGCGCCGCGGACACCGTCGCCCAGGCGGAGTCCGTCGCGGCCGCGTTCGGCCTGCCGGGCGCCACGGTCGAGGTCACGTTCACCTCGCTGACCATCGGGGTGAACCGCCGGCGCGGCCGACCCCCCATCTCCGTCATCCGGGTCGTGGACTACCGCACGGTCGACATGACCCGGATGACCCGGGTGGCCCGGCTGATCGACCTCATCGTGCGCCGTCGGCTGACCGTCGAGCAGGCCACCGTCGAGGTGGAGAAGATCATCGCCTCGCCCCACCCGCACTCGTTCCGGGTCGCGGTCCTGGGGTGGGCGATGCTCGGCTGCGCGGTGGTCATCCAGCTGGGCGGCAGCCCCCTGGCGGGGTTGCTCTCCATGGTGTCGACCTTCGCGCTGATGTACACCAACCGTTACCTCGACCTGCATCGTCTGCCGACGTTCTTCCAGCAGGTGGCCGGCGGGTTCATCGCCGCCGGGTGGGCGCTGGCCGCGTACGTCGCGTTGACCGACCGGTTCACCGAGATCCAACCGTCCCAGCTCGTCGCGGCGGGGATCATCGTGCTGCTCGCCGGACTCACCCTCGTCGGCGCGATCGAGGACGCCATCACCGGCTTCCCGGTGACCTCCGCCGGCCGCGGCGTGGAGACGATGATCCTCACCGGCGGGATCCTCGGCGGCATCACGATCGCCCTCGCGGTGTTCGAGCGACTGGGCCTGTCCACCCCGCCGATCGATCCGTCCATCTCCGGCAACGCGCCCGTCTACCTGACCGTCCTCGCGGCGGGGGTGGGGGCGGCCGGCTTCGCGGTGGCGAGCTACGCGACGGTTCGCGCCACGTGGCTCGCCGCGACCGTCGGCGCCGTGGGGATGCTCATCTTCCAGGCCGTCACGGCGACGGGGCTCGGCGTGGTGGTGGGATCCGCGCTGGCGGCCTGCGCGATGGGCCTCGTCGGTGGCATCCTGGCCCGGATCGCGACCGTTCCGCCGCTCGTGGTGACCATCGCCGGGATCACCCCGCTGCTGCCGGGACTCTCCGTCTACCGGGGCCTGTCGGCGCTCACCAGCGACCAGACCGGCATCGGCCTGGGGCTGATGTTCCAGGCGGTGGCGATCGCGGTCGCGCTGGCCGCCGGCATCGTCTTTGGCGAGTGGATCACCCGAAATCTCCGCAGGTCCGCCGCCGCCGACCAGTGACGTAGGATGGATCAGGATGTCCGCGGCCCACCCGGGCGCGACGCCCGATACCGATCCGGTCCGAAGCCGATCTGGTCCGAAACCGACCACTGGAGGACACACATGGCATCCGCCGCCGCGGCAAGCAAAGAACCCGAGCTCGACGTAAACCTCGAGCCCGTCGCCGACGAGACCGCGTACCAGGCCCAGCGGATCGTGGCCTCGTACGCCGCCGACGCCGACGAGTGCCTCATGCTCCTCGAGATGCTCGGCATCGGCCCCGAGAAGCACGACCCCGCCGACGACGAGTAGCGGCGCGACACGCGACCGCACAGGGGGACCGGGATGACGGGCACGACCGACCAGGCGCCACCCGACGAGGGTGCCGACTTCGTCGTCGTGGCCAATCGTCTCCCCGTGGACCTCGTCCGCGGCAAGGACGGGACCGGGCACTGGAAGGCCAGCCCCGGGGGCCTGGTCACCGCGCTCGAATCGATCCTCAAGGCCAACCACGGCGCGTGGGTGGGCTGGCCCGGCGTCCCCGACGCCGCCCCCGAGCCGTTCGACGCCGACGGCATCCGCCTGCACTCGGTCGCCCTGTCCGCCGAGGACGTGGAGCTGTACTACGAGGGCTTCTCCAACGGGACGCTCTGGCCGCTGTTCCACGACGTGGTGGTGCCGCCGGAATACCACCGCGAATGGTGGAACGCCTACCGCGAGATCAACACCCGGTTCGCCGAGGCCACCGCCGCGGCCGCCGCGCGCGACGCCACCATCTGGGTGCAGGACTACCAGCTGCTGCTGGTCCCCCGCCTGCTGCGGGAGATGCGGCCCGACCTCACGATCGGATTCTTCCTCCACATCCCGTTCCCGCCCGTCGAGCTGTTCATGCAGCTGCCGTGGCGGACCGAGCTGGTCGAGGG
>NZ_CALMYY010000070.1 GCF_937873725.1 uncultured Dietzia sp. | reverse complement strand
CCGGACTCCAATCTGCTCGCGGTCGAGTGACTCACAAACAGCTTGGCAAAGAGGGACGAAGCCAGCGCAAGGCGAAGAGGGAGCGCAGGTCGGGGTGGGGCCTGTCTGTTGTCAGCCGCCGCGGCGCAGCAGCACGACCGCGCCGCCGATGAGCAGGACCGCCAGTCCGCCGACAACCCACAGCGCGGGGTTGATGCCGGAGTCCGGATCCTGCGATTCGGAGGCGCCGGTCAGCTGCTGGTCAGCTGTCGCGGAGGACGCCCCCGGCTCCGAGGCCGCGCCCGCCGTGCCCGCCGGGGCCGCTGCGGAGGACGCCCCCGCCACGGTGAACACCGAGGAGCCGGCGATCACGTGCCCGTCGGCCGAGGTCGCCCGGTAGCCGATCGTGTACTCGCCGGCACTCAGCTCGCCGAGCCGCACGGTGACCGTCCCGCCGTCCACGACGGGCTCACCGACGACCAGGTTGGTCCGATCGCCACCCGACGTCACGGCCACCGAGGCGAACGTCCGGTTGATGTCCTCGTTGAACGCCAGCGTGACCTGCCCCGGGGAGGCCTCGAGCACCGCCCCGTCCTGCGGGTCCACCGAGAGGAGGACCGAGTGCGCGGCCGCGACGGGGGCGAGGACGACAGCCGGGACCGCGGCGCCGCCGAGCAGGGCCGCGGCGAGGGTCGTCGAAGCGAGCCGTCTGCGCACCGCGGTCACGAGGTGACGCCGAGGCGGGCGAGCACGTCCTTGTTGACCCGGTCGAGCTCGCCGGAGATGGCGGCGTGGATCTCGCGGCGCTGGGCGGTGGGGGTGGTCTCGGCGGTCTCGACGGCCGTCCGGAGATCCCTCAGCCGCGCGCGGGTGGAGGTGATGAAGTCGGTGACCTGGCGGTCGCCGCCGCGGCTCACCTCGAGCTGGTCCAGGGTCTGCTCCAGCCGCACGATGCGGGCGCCGAGGGCCGCACCCGGACCGGTGGCGTTGATGCCGGCGGCTCGGAGGTCGACGGCGCCGACTCCGGCGGGCTTGTCGGCGGGCCCCTGGGCGTTGGAGACCAGCTTGTAGACCAGCGGCAGCACGACGGGGGTGGCGACCTTGGCCATGCCCAGCCAGCGCTGCAGGTCGTCCTTGCCGAGCTTGGTGCCCTCGAGCGTCTTCAGCTCCATCTCGGCCAGCTGGTACTCGTGCTTGCGTCCGGCGGCGTCGATCTTCTCGGCCATCTTGCGGTCCTTGGCGACGAGCTTGGCCTGGCGCTTGAGGGTGGCGCGTTCCTGCCGGGACAGCGACTTCTCCGCCTTGCGGTCCCGCTTGGCGGCCTTCCGGGCGAGCCTGTCCTGCCTCTCGGCGCGCCTGGCCTCGCGCTTGGCCTTGCGGTCCGCGTTCTTCCCCTCCACCTTGGCTCGCTCCTTGGCCTCGGCCAGCTCGACGCGGTGCGCCTCCTTGGCCTTGAGGCGGGCCTCCTTGGCGGCCAGCTTGGCCTCGGTCATGGCGGTGGCCTTGAGCGCGGCGGCGCGGGCGCGGAGTTCGGCGCGCTTGTCGCGGTAGGTCGTCAGCTTGCCCATGGGCGTCGATCCTTCTCTCGTCGCGAACATCAGGCCCTCAGCCTAGGCGAACGGTCCGACGGAGAGCACCGGACCGGTGCCCGCGCGCGGTGTGGGCCATGATGGACGGCGATGGAGGCCGCGGGGGACTATTCGCACCGGGTCCCCGGCGGCGCGGTGGTGGGTCCGGCCTCGGGGGCCAGATGCCTGCATCGTGTGGCCCGGGAGCGGGACGCCGGGCCGGGGTGGTGGCGGACCGCGCCGCTCGACGAGGGGGTCCGGCTGCGCGCCATGGCGGCCGCCGATCGGCGCGCCGGCCTCCGCGAGCGCGCGCTCCGCAACGCGGGACCCGACGCGCGCGTGGTGGACGTGGTGGGGGACCACTGGACGGATCTGCCGGGGGACGTTCCGGGCGACGACGACGAGCTGGCCACCCTCGAGGCGCTGGACGGGGGGGCGACCCTGGTGTGGGGCGCGGCCCTTCCCGCCGATCCGCACGGGGGCCGGGCGGGCCTCCGGTGCACCCTGGCGGCCGTGCCCGGAGGTGGGTACGCGCCGGTGCTGGTGGTCAATCACAAGGTGGTCGATCCACGACGGGGCAGGAGTGCCTCGACGGCGACGGTGACCCGATTGCTCGACTGGGCCCCCGCGCCCGATCCCTCTCTCCGGGTGCGGCGTCACCCCGCGGATCTGGACCGGCTCGTCCACGCGTGGCGATTGTTGCGGGCGGTGGGGCACGCGGCGGAGTCCCCCGTCGGGGCGGTTCTGGGTCTCGCGCTCGCGCGGGACGTGGTGCATGAGCTGGAGCCGGTCCTCGAGGCCGCCGACCGCACTCATTCGACGCGGCTGGCGGTGGTCCGCGGTGAGCTGGACACCGCGCCGAGCCGCATCGGCGAATGCCGCACCTGCCCCTGGTGGGAGGGCTGGGAGGGTCGGGGACAGCACGTGACGGGCTGCCGCGACCGGCTGGCCATGAACGACGACGTGAGTCTGGTCGTGGGCGGTGGCCAGACGGGCCCGCTGCGAGCGCAGGGCGTGCGGACCGTGGCGGAACTGGCGGAGGCCGGGCCGGAGCGGCCACCCGACTGGAATGGTGAACCTTTTGCGGATGCGGTCCTGCGGGCCCGGGCGCATCGGGACGGCGAGACGGTGGTGCCCAAGGTGGCCCGCCCGAGCATCCTGCGTGCGGACATCGAGGTCGACGTGGACCTCGAGAGTCACCTGGACGATGGCGCCTACCTGTGGGGCGCGCTGCTCACGCTGAGGGACGGGCGCCCACTGGAGGCGGAGGGCTATAAACCGTTCGTCACATGGACCCGGTTGCCAGATCCCGACGAGGGGCGCGCCTTCGCGGAATTCTGGCGCTGGCTCACCGGGATCCGGGACAGGGCCGCAGGTCAGGGTCGCTCATTCAGGGCTTACTGCTATTCGCGGTCCGCCGAGAACGGATGGATGCTCTCGACCGCCGCCAGGTTCGGGCCCGAGGGCACCGTCGCCGTCGTCAAGGGGGTTCCCTCCGTCGCCGAAGTGCGACGGTTCATCTCCTCCTCGCAGTGGGTGGACGTCCACGAGGCGGTTACCACCCAGTTCGTCTCCACATCCGGGCTCGGTCTCAAGGTGGTGGCGCCGGTCGCGGATTTTCACTGGCGCGATCCCGAGGCCGGGGGTGAGGCGTCGGTCGGCTGGTACCGGGATGCGCAGGCCGCCCGGGGGGTCGAGCGTGAGGCGGGAAGGCAACGGATCCTGGAGTACAACGAGGACGATGTCCGGGCCACTCGCGCTGTGCGCGAGTGGATCTCCCGCTCGAGCCGGGATGGCTACTAGCTCTGAACGTTCGTCCACTTCGGATTTGGACCCCTCATGCGCGGGCATTTCGCGGTGGCCGCGCAGTGTGTTCTCGGCGGAATGATTAGAATTGTTAAATATCGCCGGAGTGCCGGCGCATCCCTCCCGAAAGGAACACTGACCCATGACGAGTCACATCCGCGCCGCTGCAGCCCTCGCCGTCTCTGCTCTCGCCCTGACCGGCGGAGTGGGTCTGGCACACGCTCAGTCCTCCGCCCTCGGCTCGGCCGAGGAGGGGACGGGGGAGGTCGGCCCCGGATCGATCGACACCTCGGGCTCCGCATTGCTCGGCGAGCCGACCTTCGGCAGCCTCGCCCCGGTCGTGTCGCAGGGCGTGGGCTCGGTCAACGCGGCAGCGGGTTCCGACGCCGTGAGTCCCGCGCCGGGTACCGGCTCCGTGGACACCACCGGTTCCCTCCTCGGCGAGCCCACCTCAGGCTCCCTGGTGCCGGCCGTGGCGTCGGTCGGTGACGCACTGGGCTCCGATGGGGGTCCGGCAATCGTCATCGGCTCCGATGGCGGTACGGATTCGCTTGGTGGATCCGGTTCGCTCGGGCCGGTGCTGCTGGTCGGCGGCTCCGCCGCTGTCATCGGGGCGGGAATCTACTTCGCGCCGCAGATCGAGCAGGCTCTGACGGACGCGGGAATCGTGCTGCCGCCGCTGCCCCAGTTCTGATCCTCCGGGGCCTCCTCCGCCCCGTACTGTTTCCGCTCTCGAGGCCCGCTCCCGACGCCGGGGGTGGGCCTCGAGGCATCGGCGGTGGTGTAATCACGGGAAGAAGCGTGACCGGACCCGGCCGGACGAGGCCAGAATCGCAGGCCGAGAATAGTTCTCGGGCCAGATTATAACTAAGAATTAACTAAGTTTTCTCCGTTGACGTCCTGAGTGCACCGATAGAGTGCGGGTAGGGCGGTCGAAGCGGTTTCTCCATAACACTGTTTTGACGCCGTCAAACCCCGCCCGGGGTGGTTCGGCCACGAGCCTCCGCGCCTGGGAACCTTTTCCACACGAGGAGACGAAGAAATGACGTTCACGACCCGCAAGGTGGCCGCCGTCGCTGCCGCCACCGCTCTGGCCATCTCGGGCGCCACCGGCGTCGCCAACGCGCAGAGCGAGGGCAGCCTGGACGCCGGCAGCCTGACCGGCGGCTCAGGCGAGCTGAGCTCCGGCAGCGAGGGCTCCGGCGACTCGGCCGGCAACGGTTCGGTCCCGGAGGACCTGGGCTCGCTTATCCTGGACGGCGATGCCACCGGCAACGGCTCCCTCGATACCGAGGGTTCCCTGATCGGCGAGCCGACCACCGGCTCGCTCTCGGGCTCCTTGTCCGAGGCGATCGCCTCCTCCGGCGTCAACTCGCTCAGCCCGGCACCCGGCACGGGCTCCATCACCACCACTGATTCGCTTCTGGGGGAGCCCACCACCGGTTCGCTGGCCCCGATCTACGCTCCTATCGCGGGCTCGCTCGGCATCGGCGAGGGAGCCACCACCGTTCTCGGTTCGATGGAGGGATCCCTCGGTGCCGGCTCGCTCCCCGGCGGCACCGGCTCGCTCGTTCCCGCCACCCTGGGGCTGGGTTCCGTCGCCGCCATCGGTGCGGGCATCTACTTCGCGCCGCAGATCTACGCGGCCATCACCGCGGCCGGCATCGCGCTGCCGCCGCTGCCGTAGGCCCCGGCCGACACGAGTGAGGCCCGCCCCAGACGGGGCGGGCCTCACTCGTGTCACCGGAAGTCCCGGCGACGGGAACGCTCGGTCCGGCCGGACGTCCGGTCTAGCGCGGCGCCATGCGCAGGGCGCCGTCCATGCGGATCGACTCGCCGTTGAGGTAGTCGTGCTCGACGATCGCGTTGGCGAGCTGGGCGTAGTCCGACGGGCGGCCCAGGCGCGACGGGAACGGGATCGAGGCCTCGAGGGTCTTCTGGAACTCCTCGGTCAGGCCACGCAGCATCGGGGTCTCGATGGTGCCCGGGGCGATGGTGTTGACCCGGATGCCGAACTGCGCCAGGTCGCGCGCGGCGCAGATGCCCATCGAGTAGACGCCGCCCTTGGACGCGGCGTAGGCGATCTGGCCGACCTGGCCCTCGTACGCGGCCACGGAGGCGGTGTTGATGATGACGCCGCGCTGGCCGTCCTCGTCCACGGTGTCTTGCGTGGACATGGCCTCGGCGGCCAGCCGCATGACGTTGAACGTGCCCACCAGGTTCACGGAGATGCAGGTCTGGAAGAGGTCGAGCGCGTGCACGCCCTTCTTGGAGACGATCCGGGCGGCCGGGGCGATGCCGGCGCAGTTGACCACCACGCGCAGCGGCGCGGCTTCGGTGGCCTTGGCGATGGCGGCCTTGACGTCGTCCTCGCTGGTCACGTCGGCGGCGAGGAGGGTGATGCCCTCGTCGATGCCCTGCTCGGCCGCCTTGTCGATGGACTGCTGGAGATCGAGGCCGAAGACGATCGCGCCCTTCTCGGCGAACGACCGCGCGGTGGCGTTGCCCAGGCCGGAGGCGGCGCCGGTGACGATGACGGAAGCACCCTTGATGTCCACGGGCGATGTCCTTTCACTAGGAACTGCAACGAATGTCCCCCCCAGTGTCCCAGAGACGAGGTCAGCGCACGTCGAAGGCCGTGCTCTCCCCCCGCACGGGGAACAGCCGGCCGTCGATCCCGCGGCCCGAGGCCGTGTAGACCACGCGGTACGCACCGGCCGGGGTGCCCGGCGGGATGTCCCAGGTGATGAGGGCGTTGGTGACGGTGAGCAGGCCCTCGAAGACGATCATCGTGGACCAGTCCCCGTCGTCGTGGACGCGTACCCAGCGGCCGTCGTCGCGACGTTCCACCGCGAGGTAGGTGTCCCCGCGGCGCAGGTCGGAGTTGGGGTGCGTGCCGCAGAACCGGACCGTCACGCGCTGGCCCACGCGGTACTCCGCCAGGGGCGGATCGAGGACGTCGCCGAACCGCCGGAAGGGGGCCGGGGTGTCCACGACCGGGTTGCCCAGCGGGGACACCGGGATGAGGCCGGTGAGGTCGCGCTCGGGGCCGCCGGGATCGAGCGGCGTCCCCGCCCGCATCGAGCGCGCCAGATCGGCGGCGACCTGCTGGATGGCCGGCAGGGTCCACGGCCCGAACGCCGTCGCGCCGCCCTCGTAGTTCTGCGCGGAGTACTCCTCGGGGGTGGTGACGTAGTGCCCGTAGGCGTTGGAGTAGCCCTGCACGGTGATGCGGTCCTCGGCCACGCCCAACTCGGCCGAGAGCGTGCGGCGCAGCCGCAATCCGGCCACGACGGTCGGCTCGAATCCCAGGCAGAACAGGTAGTGCCCGCCCAGTCGGACCAGGTGGAACGGGTAGACGCGCTGGATGGCGTTCGGCACCAGGCCCACCGGCAGCAGGACGTCCTTGGCGCCGTGCGCCTCGCGGAGCCAGGCGGGGACCACCACGTCGGTGACCGCCCTGACGGCGGGGTTTCCGCCGCGGTCGCCCTCGGCGAACGGCAGCTCGTCGCCGCCGCCGCCGTCCTCCTGGCTGCCGGAGGCGAACGCCGCCCCCAGCGCCGCGACGGCGGTCCGGTGCGCGCGGCCGTCGCCGGTGAACTCGGGGCGGATCTCGACCGCCGACATGTCCACCCAGCGGTGCCGGACGTCGATCCCGCCGCCCAGCGGCCGGACGCCGCGGTCCACCTGGTCCCGGGCCGCGGCGAACTGTCGCTCGCCGGTGATCCGGGTGTTGAGCCACTCGTCGGGCGTCGGGCCCCGCCCGGGCGCGAGGTCCAGATTGGGGCTCACGTCGCCGGGGTTGGTCTGCGCGAACGCGGTCACCAGCTCCGGCGTGCGGCCGGCCAGGTAGTCCTGCCCGGCCACCTCGCGCTCCCAGTGCCACGCGGCGTAGCCCTTGTTGTCCGAGGAGGCGATCCGGTTGTGCGAGGTCATCGAGGTGGCGTGCGCGGCGAACCAGTTCAGCACGCCGACCAGCCTGCCGTCGCGGGTGATCTGCAGCGACTGCGACCGCGGGTCGATCCCCGCGGGGAAGTGGGCGCGATCGTCCGGGGAGTCGCGGTCGAAGGACCCGCGGGAGCGGTTGACGCCGGCGTCGTGCAGGGTTCCGGTCGTCACCCCGACGGTCGACGGCGCGAGGTCGCGATTCGCCATGCGGACCGCGTCGACGATCCCGGCGCAGTTGGCGTCGAACGTCACCGGACGGAAGCCGAGCATCGACAGGTCGACCATCGGGTGACCGGACGTCCCGCCCGGCGCGACGTGGGTGTGCGTGGCGGTGATGACCACGTTGCCCTCGTGGTAGGTGCCGCCGAACTCGGCGGCCAGGCGCCGCAGGACCTCCTGCTGGATCGACTGGAAGACCAGGCCGATCTCGGCGGTGACGTGGAGGAACCGGGGCGACGACGGCGAGTCGGCAAAGACGAAGGCGCGGGCCCGCTGCCTCAGGTGGAGCCCGACGGCGAGTTGCTCGGTGTCCGCGTACCCGTTCATGCCCGCGCCGAGCGGCTCGCCGGTCATGTCCCCGATGCCGCGGCCGACGAACATCGCTGTGGACTGCCCGGAGGCGGCCGCGGGCAGCAGCGACTGCAGGGCGGCGATCCCGCCGAGCGCGGCCGCCCCGCCCAGGACGGTGCGTCGGGGGACGCCGTGGTGGCCGGTGTCGCTGCGGGTCATCGGGGCTCCCTGGGTGGTGCGCGGGTCGGGGGTGAGACGCCGGGCCCCCGCGCTCGTTGCGCGGGGGCCCGGCTGTGGTGCGGTGGTGCTGTGGTGCTGTGATCCGGCCGGTCAGCCCTTGGCGGCGGCCAGGCGCTCGGCCACGTCCGCCCAGTTGATGACGTTCCAGAAGGCCTTGACGTAGTCCGGCTTGACGTTCTTGTACTGGAGGTAGAAGGCGTGCTCCCACATGTCCAGCATGAGCAGCGGGGTGATGTTGATCGAGATGTTGCCCTGCTGGTCGGTGAGCTGCTGGATCACCAGGCGCTGACCGATGTGGTCGAACCCCAGGACGGACCAGCCGGAGCCCTGCAGCGTGGTGGCGGCGGCGTTGAAGTGGGCCTGGAACTTGTCGAACGACCCGAAGTCGGCGTCGATCGCGGCGGCCAGGTCACCCTCGGGCCGACCGCCACCGTTCGGCGACATGTTCTTCCAGAACACCGAGTGGTTGGTGTGGCCACCGAGGTGGAAGGCCAGGTTCTTGCTCAGGAGCGGGGCCTTGGCGGCGATGCTGCCGTCCTCGCGCGCGGCGGCGAGCTGCTCGATCGCGTCGTTGGCGCCCTTGACGTAGGTGGCGTGGTGCTTGGAGTGGTGGAGCTCCATGATCTCGCCGGAGATGTGCGGCTCCAGAGCGCCGTAGTCGTAGTCGAGATCGGGAAGAACATACTCGGCCATCGTGGTGAGTCCTCTCAGTTGAGTGACGGGCTGCTCGCGGGCGTCGCCCGCGGCGCCCGTCACGACGTCCGTGTCCCACCATAGTGATGGCTCACCGCCTTCGTCGGCCACCGCACGAGCCGCCCCTCCGGCGGCGCAGCCCACCTGCCATGATCGGCATCGTGGATCACTCGGATACGCCCGCCGCGCGCGTCATCTCCGTCTCGGCCGTCGTGCTGACCCGACCCGACGGGGCGGTGGTCACGGTCCGGAAGTCGGGAACGGATCGCTTCATGCTCCCCGGCGGGAAGTGGGAATCGGGCGAGACGCCGCTGGAGTGCGCGATCCGCGAGATCGGCGAGGAGCTGGGCGTGACGCTGGCACCGGGGGAGCTCACCCCGCTGGGGCGCTTCGAGACCGCCACCGCCAACGAACCCGGGTTCCGGCTGGTCTCCGAGGTCTTTGCCGCCGAGGTCGACGGCGGGCAGGAGCCGCGGGCCGAGATCGCCGAGGCGCGCTGGGTGACCCCGGTCCAGCTGGAGGCGGTGTCCGGGCTCCCCGAGGACGACTGCGCCCCCTGGGCCCCGCTGCTCGTGCGGGTCGCTCGCGGGATGCGCGGGCACGGGAGCCCGCTACCGACCTGATCCGCCGGGGCCCACCTCGTCGCCGCCGAAACGCCCCGCCGCCACCGCGGCGAGGTACGCGCGGTAGTCCGCGGCCACCACGTCGGAGTAGTGACCGGCCCACTCGGCGATCGCGGCGGGGAACACGTCGCTCCTGCCCAGGTACCCGGCGACGGCGGCGCTGTTCGGACTCTGGGAATGGGCTCGGGCGAGGAGCGCGGCGCACAGCCGGCCGTACCGGACGACCCCCCGGGCCTTCATCCGGTCGAGGTCGAGGTCGCCCTTCATGTCGCGGAACTGGCGCCAGTAGAAGCTGTGGCCGGTGCTGCTCGAGCTCCAGCCCAGGAACGGGTCGGAGGCGGATTGGAGGATCCGCTGGCAGGTCACCACCCGGAAACCGTCCTCGGCGGCATCGATCCGCGACGGTTCCGCGAGCACGCTCCGGCCGGCCTCCTTGATCTGCAGGATCAACGGGGCCCCGGTGGACTCCTCCAGGAGGACGATCGCGCATCGGGTGCCCACGCTCCCGACGCCCACCACCCGTCGGGCGGCGTGCACCACGTGGAACTGCGACATCAACAGCGCGAGGTCCGGGCGGAGGGAGGTGAGGTACTCGTCGAAGCGCTCGTGGATCTCCTCCAGCCCGTCCCTGCCCAGGGGCACCAGGACCGGGGGGTCGTGGACGATCCGGTGATCCCCCTCCGGGCCCTCGGTCGTGATCTTGGTCAGCACCTGCTCGGAGGTCCGGCGCCGCGCCCGTCGCAGGGAGCGCTCGATGCTCTGCGTCTCGTGCG
The DNA here is from genome assembly GCF_937873725.1 of uncultured Dietzia sp. Classification (GTDB taxonomy): domain Bacteria; phylum Actinomycetota; class Actinomycetes; order Mycobacteriales; family Mycobacteriaceae; genus Dietzia. Next base: position 6,092 of record NZ_CALMYY010000070.1, on the reverse strand, counting down.
TCTCCGCGGCGTCGAGCAGCCAGTCCGCGTCGACCGAGGAGAAGTAGCGGTCCAGGGAGGATTCCCGGACCTTCACGGCCAACGCGTCGCGGTAGACGCTGACCACGGAGGCGACCGCCTCCGCCCGGGCCGCGGAGTCGACCGCCTTCTCCCTGAGGACGAGGTCCACGGAGACGGCCAGCCTCTTGACGTCCCACTCCCACGCGCCGATCCACGCCTCGTCGAAGTCGTTGAGGTCAAAGACGAGCCTGCGCTCCGGGGTGGCGTACAGGCCGAAATTGCTCACGTGGGCATCGCCGCAGATCACCAGGTCGATGCCGGTCGACGGCCCGGCGGCCAGGTCCGCGGCCATCACGTCGGCCGTCCCGCGGAAATAGGCGAACTCCGACTCGCTCATCCGTTCCGCGCGCACCCCGAGGAGGTCGGGGAGCCGGCCGACCTCCGTCCGCTCGATCACGGCGAGCGGATCGCGGTGGTCCGGGGCGGCGAGCTCCCGGTGGGAGCTGCGCGGGCACCCGGAGCGCAGCGCGCGGCCGGCGTCCACGGCCCGGCCGGTCGGGGCGCCCGGCGGGAGGAGGTTGCGGACCCGCAGGACGGTGTCCGCGCTGATCGGGGGTCTGTCCGTGGATGAGGTCATCCCCGATTCGACCACACGGGGTGGATCACACGGGGTCGATCACACTGGGGTCGATCACACGGGGTGGATCACAGCACGAGGAGCGCGAGGAGCACGATCAGCAGGAGCACCGCGCCGGCGACGCTGACCCGGAGGTTGCGACGGCGGACGTGGTCACTGCACCCGGAGCCCTCGAACGGCCGACCCGAGTCGCCGTCGAGGATCTCCCGCAGCTGCTGGGCGGCGGGCTTTGAAGTGGTCACGTCGAGCTCCCCCTCGGTCAATCTGCTGCCCACCCTAGCGCCGGCTGTGGCGTTCGTCACATCACACCGTGATCACGTTCCCGCGACGGGGTTACCCTGTGGCATGGGCTGGCTACAGGACGCGATCAGACATTCCGCGATGCGCACGGCGACCGAGGTGATCGACGCAGGATCGGCGTTGCCGGGCAGGACGGAGCGGGTGCCCGTGGCGCCGGCGAACCTCGCCACGGGACACCCCATGGTGCCGCCGTTCCCCGAGGGACACGAGGTGATCGTGCTGGGGATGGGGTGCTTCTGGGGTGCGGAGAAGATCCTGTGGCAGCTCGACGGTGTGTGGACCACGGCCGCCGTCTACGCCGGGGGGTGGACGCCGAACCCCACCTACGAGGAGACGTGCACCGGGCGGACCGGCCACACCGAGGCGGTGCTGGTGGTCTTCGATCCGGCAGTGCTGCCGGTCGAGAAGCTGCTCGCGACGTTCTTCGAGTGGCACGACCCCACCCAGGGCATGCGGCAGGGCAACGACCTGGGGACCCAGTACCGGTCGGCGGTGTTCACCACCACGCGGGAGCAGGAGGCCACGACCCGGCGCCTGGCCGCGGCGTACCAGAAGGAGCTGGACGCCGCCGGATTCGGGGCCCTGACCACGGAGTTCGGCATGCTCGAGGAGGTCAGGTCCGGGGAGTACTCGTACGCCGAGGACTACCACCAGCAGTATCTGCTCAAGAACCCGGGCGGGTACGACTGCCACGTGCGCAGCGGGGTGGCCTGCCCGATCTGATCGGCACACGAAAGGGCCCGGCCGGGATTTCTCCCGGGCCGGGCCCTCGTCGACGATCGTAAGAAGTCAGATTGCTCTGACCTCGGATCACATCGGGGTGATGTTCTCCGCCTGCAGGCCCTTGGCGCCCTGCGCGACGTCGAAGGAGACCTGCTGGTTCTCCTCGAGCGAGCGGTAGCCCGAGCCCTGGATGGCGGAGAAGTGCGCGAAGACGTCGGCCGAGCCGTCGTCGGGCGCGATGAAGCCGAAGCCCTTGTCAGCGTTGAACCACTTCACGGTGCCGGTTGCCATAGTGGCGTCCTTTCGAGAGTCGGCGCCCCGCTTGTCGGGACGCCTGATGTTGCAGCAGAGAGCGTGCTGTGTGTTTCCCTGCGGTGCCGCATCGTCCTCTCTCAAGGACGGTGGATCTACAGAAATACAACGTACGATTTCAACTACTGAGTATGACCCTACATGGTGGGAGGCCATCCGTCACCCCCGCCGGGTGACGGGCACGTGAACACCCGGTGCCGTGTCCTGTTCCGGGGTCGCTCTCCCGCCCGGGCCCGGCGAGACTGTGCACGTGAACTCCGACCTCGCCCGTGACCTGGATGCGCTCCTCGCCGACCTCTCCCGGGGCCGTCCCGGGCACGCGGCCGAGGTGGACGCGTGCGCGCCGACCCACCGCGGCGGCGCGCTGAACCTCGTCGACTACGCGACCCTGCGCCGGCACGACCTCCGGGACCTGCAGGACCGGTTGCTCGACGTGGGGGTCTCGCCGTTGGTCGGCTGCGAGGACGACGTGGAGATGGCTCTCGGCGCGGCCCGTGCGGCGGTGGCCGCGCTCCGCGGTGAGGATCCGGCCGCCTTCGCGGACCGCGAGGCCACGGCCGCCGCCCGCGATGCCGGGGAGGCCGCGTTGGCGGACCATGCGGACGACCTCCTGGGCCGGGCCCGTCACGGCCGGTCGGGACGGGTCATGGTGACCTTGCCGTCGAAGGCCGCCGACGACCCCGGATTCGTCCTGGACCTCGCCGAGCGCGGGATGGACCTGGCGCGCATCAACTGCGCCCACGACGACCCGGAGCGGTGGGAGGCGATGATCGCGCACGTCCGCGCCGCGCAGGGGGCGGTGGGCAGGCGGATCCCGGTCTCCATGGACCTGGCCGGACCCAAGTTGCGGACCGGGCCGATCGCCCTCGGCGCGCCGGTGGGGCGGGCCCGGGTCACGAGGGAGGACGACGGGACCGTCGTCGAACCCGCCCGTATCTGGTTGACCGCCGACGGCGTCGACCCCGCCGTGGCCCCGGCGCCGCCCGTCACCCGGGGCCGTGCGCCCCTGCGCGTGCGCGTCGACCCGGAGTGGTTGGCGGCCCGCTCACCGGGCGACGTGATCCACGTTCCCGACACGCGGCGGGTCGGGCGGCGGTTCACCGTGGTCTCCGCGGGGGCCGACGGGGTGCTGGCCGAGGGCCAGCGCAACGCGTGGGTGCGGGACGGTACGACGATCGACTGCGATTTCGGGCGCACCCGCGTCCGCGGGATCCCCGCGGTCCCGCGCCGGATCCGGGTCCGGCGCGGGGACTCGATCCTGCTCACCTCGGACATGGAGCCCGTGGAGCCGCCGCGCCACGGCGGGGAGATAAGGCTGGGCTGCGCCCTGCCGGAGGTCGTGGAGGCGCTGTCGGTGGGGGACCGGGTGCTGTTCGACGACGGGGTGATCGCCGCGGAGGTGACCGCCACCCCGGGGGACGCCGCCGCGGACGGCCCGTGGGCCCGCCTGGAGGTGGTGCGCTGCCGCGAGGGCGGCCGCTGGCTGGGCTCCGAGAAAGGCATCAACGTCCCCGGGGTCGAGGTGGCCACCCCGGCCCTGACCGACGAGGACCGGCGGAGCCTGCGGTTCGCCGCCAGGCACGCCGACGTGGTGGCGCTGTCGTTCGTGCGCACCCGTCAGGACGTGGCCGATGCGGTCACCGCGCTACAGGAGGCTGCCGCCGAGACCGGCCGTGAGCTGGGTCTGCTGCTGAAGGTCGAGACCAGGCAGGCCTACCGCTCGCTGCCGGCGCTCCTGCTCGAGGCCATGCGGCACGACAGGGTGGGCGTGATGATCGCCCGCGGGGACCTGGCCGTGGAGATGGGCTTCGAGTCGCTCTCGGAGATCCCGCGCAACATCACCCTGATGTGCCAGGCGGCCCGGGTGCCGGTCGTGCTGGCCACCCAGGTGTTGGAATCCCTCACCAAGACCGGCATGCCGTCCCGCGCCGAGATCTCCGACGCGGGCTCGGCGCAGCGGGCGGAGTGCGTGATGCTCAACAAGGGCCCGTACGTGGCGGAGGCGATCGAGACGCTCGACGCGATCCACTCCCGGATGGGCCGGATCCAGCGCAAGGCGCTGCCGCTGATGCGCCACGTGGACAGCTGGGACTGACCCCCGGCACCGGCACCGACCGCGCACGTCGGCCGCCCGGCCTGTGCCAGCATGGTCGCCATGACCACACCGCGGCGGACCGGCCGGTGGCGCTGGGTCGCCCACCCGCCGTGGCGGCCCCCGCTGCAGGGCACCCGTCCGCCCCCGCCGCGGTACCGCGCGGGCCCCGCGTGGGGTGACCGGACACCCGCCTACCCGGCGACCCCGAGATGGGGCCTGCCGCTGGTCGCGATCCCCCCTCGCACGGACCGGCCGGAGCGACCGTCGCGCGCGTGGCCGGCCGCTGCCGCGCCCGGGATCGTCACCGCGGCGGGGACCTGGTTCGCGGCGTCCGCCGTGGCGCACGGTCTCCGCTACGCGGCCCTCGCCTGGTACGACGATCGTCTGGCCCCGTGGTGGGTCGAGGCCGCCACAACCGCGCTCGTGTGGGTGGCCGGGGCCGTGGCGCTCCTCGTCGGTGCCGCGGCGGCCGTCGCGGCCACGGCATGGCTCGTCGAGACGCGCCGACGCGTGTACGACCCCGCCCCGGACCCGCGGAGACGGGCGGAGCTGTGGATCGGCAGCCTCGTCGTCGTCGTCAACTGGGTTCGTCTCCCCGTCTACCTGGAGGAACTCCGCCGGGCCTCGCCCCGCGCACCCGGCAGGTCCGCCGTGCGCCGCTGGTGGGCGGCCTTCACCGTCAACGGTGTGCTGGTCCTGGCCGCGTGGTGGCGCAGCACCGGAGACAGCCCCCAGGCCGCCGCCGACACGGTGCTGCTCGCCGGCCTGGCGGCCCTCGCGGCGGTGTGGGTGGTCCGGGAGACACGGTCCGTCATGCGGAGTTTCGGCGACCCTTCCCCGCGGTTCACCCGGCGGCTGCTCGTGCGGGGGATGGTAGGGGCACCCGCATCGCGAGAGGAGTGAGATGACGGTCCCGGTGACCACCCATCCGCCGTCCCCCGTGTCCACACGGAGTGGGGTCGTGGCCCATCGCGGCGCCTCGGCCCAGTTCCCCGAGCTCACCCTCGTCGCCTTTCAGCAGGCGCTGGAACAGGGCGCGGAGGCCCTCGAGGTGGACATCCGGCTCACCGCCGACGGCGTCCCGGTGCTGCTCCACGACCCCCGGACCACGCGGGTGGCGGACCGCGACCTGTGGGTCCACTCCAGCACCCTGGACCAGCTCGCGACCCTCGACCTGGGGAGCTGGCACCCCGTGCACCGCGCGCCCGAGCCGCTGCTGACGCTGCGGAGCTTCCTCGTGATGGCCGAGGCGTTCCCGCAGGTCAGGCTGTTTCTCGAGACCAAGCACCCGGTGCCGTCGGGAGGGCGCGTGGAGGCGGCCCTGCGCGACGAGCTCAGGTACTTCGGCATGGACCGGCCCGCGTCGTTCGCCGACTCCCGCGCGGTCATGATGAGTTTCTCGGTGATGGCGGTGCGCCGGTTCCGTCAGTTGGCGCCGGAGATCCCCGCCGTGCAGTTGCGCGAGCGACGGAACGTGCTCAAGTCGTGGCCGGCCGAGGGGGTCGGCGCCCAACTGATGGGCCCGAGCATCGGGGCGCTCCGGGCCCGGCCGTGGCTGGTCGAATACTGGCGGTCGCGGGGGATGGGCACCTACTGCTGGACCGTGGACGACCCGGCCGATCTGCTCCTGTGCCGGGACCTGGGCGTGGACTGGGTGGGGACCAACGTCCCGTCGCGGGCGCTGACCGTCCTCGACGGGGGCGTGCCCCGGGCTGAGGGGCCGGCGGCGGGCTGAGTTCTCGGAGGTGGGGCTCGCGGCGGGCCCGGGTCTGCTCCCGCCACGTGCGCTGCGGCTGCGACGTGCGCTGCGGCTGCGGCTGTGAAGTGCGCTGCGGCTGCGGCTGCGACGTGCGCTGCGGCTGTGACATGCGCTGCCTGAATGGACCATTCCGGACGCGTGCCCCCCGCGTTTCCGGGCATTCCCGCAGCGCAGGGCAAAGGCGCAGCGCATCCGGCCCGGGTCGCGCTGCCGGTCTGCACGCGTCCCGCCGCTTCTGCCGCGCCCCCCCGCTTCTGCCGCGCCCC
>NZ_CALMYY010000069.1 GCF_937873725.1 uncultured Dietzia sp. | reverse complement strand
GCGCACGTGTCCGCGATCGCCCAGGCGCGTCGCGGCGACCGGCGGGTCACCGCGTTCGAGGCCTGGGACCCGGCCGGTGCGGGCGTCCGAGTGGTCGCCGGCGCACCGGTCCGGGAGCTGAGGTGGGCGGGCGGGCGCGTCGGGGGGAGGTGCGACGGCGTGGTCCTGGACAGCGACGAGGAGGTCGCCGCGCGCCAGGTGGTCCTGACGGCGGGGTCGATCGGGGCGGCGGCGCTGCTGCTGGCCTCCGGGATCGGCCCGGCGTCCGGCCACCCGGTCGGACGGGGGACGCAGGAGCACCCGGAGGTCTTGCTCGACCTGCCGGCCGCCGCGGCCGACGGTGCCCCCGGCGCCGACGGTGCCCCCGGCGGCTCCCTCCCGCCGCTGCTCTCCCACGTGGTGAGGCTCGGGATCCCGACGCGGCACGGGATCGCGGAGATCGAGGTCCGCCCGTACTCGGTTCCCCTGCACGAGGTCATCCCAGGGCTCGCGCCGCAGCCGCACCGGATCGGCATCGCGCTGATGAACCCCCTGGGCAGGGGCCAGATCGTCGGGGTCGGGGGCCCTGCCGGGGGCGCTGCCGGGTCCCGCCTCAGGATCGATCTGGCCGACGACCCGCGCGATATTGAGGCGTTGGCGGTGGGTGCCCTGATGGTCGCGGAGACCGTGGGCGTCGCGACCCCCGCCACCCCGCTGCTCTCGACCTCCCAGCACCTCACCGGATCCGCCGCCATCGGGGAGGTCGTGGACGGCTCCGGCCGCGTCCTCGGCGTGGGGGGCCTGCGGGTGGCCGACGCGTCGGTGTTCCCATCGATCCCACGCCGCGGCCCCTACTACTCCGTCCTGGCGGTGGCCGAGGACCTCGCCTCGCGGATGGCCGTGGAGCGCCCGTGGTAGAACGAGACGAGAACACGTTCCACCGATCGGGTCGGGACGCACGCCAGGGAGGCGCCGGAATGCCCAGCACGGAGACCACAGTGGAGCCCCGCGAGTTCACGGTGGAGCGGGACGGCGGCGTCACCCTGGTGGGGGAGGTGTGGGAGCCGGCCGGTGCCGACGGTGCCGGGACGCCCGTCGACGAGATCCTCATGCTGCACGGCGGCGCGCAGACGCGTCATTCGTGGAGCCGCGCGGCCCGGCGGCTGGCGGGGGAGGGCTACCGGGTCACCGCGATGGACGCCCGCGGCCACGGCGACAGCGATTGGGACCCCGAGGGGGACTACGACATCCACCGGATGTCCGCCGACCTCGAGGTGATCGTCGCCGAGCGGTTCCCCGACCGCCGGCCGGTGATCGTGGGGGCCTCCCTGGGTGGCCTCACGGCGATGCTCGCCCTGGGCTCGGGCAAGGACGTCGCCCGGGCGCTGGTGCTGGTCGACGTGGCCCCGAAGATCGAGGCGGCGGGGGTCGAACGGATCGGGGCCTTCATGCGGTCCGGTTTCGACGGCTTCGCCAGTCTCGAGGAGGCCGCCGAGCTGATCTCCGCCTACCAGCCCCACCGCCCGCGCCCCGCCAACCCGGAGGGGTTGCGCAAGAACCTCCGGTTGCGCGAGGACGGTCGCTGGCACTGGCACTGGGACCCCCGGTTCGCCGGCGGCGCGTCGGCGGTCAACGCGGAGGTCGGCACCGCCTTCTTCGAGACCCTGGTGCCGTCGATCACGCAGCCCACCATGCTGATCCGGGGCTCCGCGTCCGACATCGTCAGCGACGAGTCCGTCCGCCACCTGCTCGAGCTCCTGCCGCACGCCCACACCATGGAGGTGGCGGACGCCGGGCACATGGTGGCGGGGGACGACAACGCAGTCTTCCTGGACCAGCTCGAGTGGTTCCTCGCCGACGTGCTGGGGTCGCCGCCCCGTTCGGGGGCGGGGCGGGAATAGTCCCGCCCCGTCGGCGTTGTCTTGCTCTGTACGGATACACATACCCTGCGGGGTATTGTTTTCGCGGAAGGTCGTCGCCGGCGCGGGGTATCCGTAGGCTGGCGACGGAATGCGACGGGGCGAGAGCCGCCCCGTCGGCGCAAGGAGGGCATTCGTATGACCACCGTCGACATCACGACCGCCGACTTCGAGAGCACCGTCACCGAGAACGACATCGTCCTGGTGGACTTCTGGGCCGAGTGGTGCGGTCCCTGCAAGGCGTTCGGTCCGGTCTTCGAGAAGGTCTCCGGCAAGAACCCCGAGATCACCTTCGCCAAGGTCGACACGGACGCCGAGCAGCAGCTCGGTGCCATGCTGCAGATCCAGTCCATCCCCACGCTCATGGCGTTCCGGGAGGGCATCGCCGTGTTCCGCCACTCGGGCGCGATCCCCGAGAAGGCGCTCGACGACCTGGTGGCCCAGATCAAGGGCCTGGACATGGACGAGGTCCGCAAGGCCGTCGACGAGGCACAGGCCCAGCAGGGCCAAGCGCAGCCCTGATCCGGCCCACCACGCGGAGAGCGAGTCACATGAAGATCGTCATCGTCGGGGGGGTCGCGGGCGGCATGTCCGCCGCGACGCGCCTCCGTCGGTTGTCCGAAGACGCCGACATCACGGTCGTCGAACGCAGCGGGTACGTCTCGTTTGCCAACTGCGGGCTGCCGTACCACGTCGGCGGGGTGATCGAGGACCGCTCGGCGCTGCTCCTGCAGACCCCGCAGTCCCTGGCCGCCAGGTTCGGCATCCGCGTGCTCGTCGGGCACGAGGTCACCTCCGTCGACCGGGGCGGCCGCGTCGTCCAGGTCACCGGTCCGGACGGCGAGGCGAGCCTGGACTACGACGCCCTCGTGCTGTCCCCGGGCGCGCGCCCGGTGCGGCCGCCCATCCCGGGGATCGAACGCGCCCTGTCGCTGCGCGACATCGAGGACACCGACGCGATGGTCGACGCGGTGTCGGGGGACGTCGGGTCGGTCGTCGTGATCGGCGGGGGCTTCATCGGGATCGAGCTCGCGGAGAACCTCCGGCACCGGGGCCTCGACGTGACGATCGTCGAGGCCGCGGATCAAGTGATGGCCCCGCTCGACCCGGAGATGGCGGCCTTCGTCCACCAGCGGCTCCGCGAGAGCGGGGTGGTGCTCCATCTGGGCGCGGGCGTGTCGGCGATCGGGGAGCGCGACGTCACCCTCGCCGACGGGTCGACGGTGCCGGCGGACATCGTGGTGGCCGCGATCGGCGTGCGCCCCGATTCCACCCTCGCCACCGACGCGGGGCTCGAGGTGGACGAGCGCGGCGGGATCGTGGTCGACGAGGCCATGCGGACCTCCGACCCGGCGATCTACGCCGTCGGCGACGCCGTGGTCAAGCGGGACGCCGTGGACGGCTCGGCCGTCATGGTCCCGCTGGCCAACACCGCCAACCGCCAGGGCCGCATGGTCGCGGACGTCATCATGGGCCGCGCCGCCGCCGACCGTCCGGTCCTCGGCACCGCCATCGTCGGGGTCTTCGGACTCCAGGTGGCCACCACCGGCTGGAACGCCAAGCGGCTCGCCGCCGCCGGGCGCCCCTTCCGGCAGATCCACACGCACCCCGCCTCGCACGCCGGCTACTACCCGGGTGCGGCGGGCCTGCACCTCAAGCTACTGGTGGACCCGGAGACGGACGCGATCCTCGGTGCCCAGGCGCTCGGCGAGGACGGTGCGGACAAGCGGATCGACGTGATCGCCACCGCGATGGCGGGCGGCATCACGGCCTCCCGGCTGGCCGACCTCGAGCTGGCCTACGCGCCAGCCTTCGGCTCGGCCAAGGATCCGGTCAACATGCTCGGCTACGTCGCCGGCAACCTCCGCGACGGCACCGTGAAGAGCCTTCAGTGGGACGAGGTGGCGGACCGGGTGTCCGCGGGCGACGTCCTGCTCGACACCCGGACCCCCGAGGAGGTGGCGGCGGGAGCGATCCCGGGCGCGGTGAACATCCCGGTCGACGACCTGCGGGACCGGCTCGGCGAGCTGCCCGAGGGCAGCGTCGTGGCGTACTGCGCGGTCGGCGTCCGCGGCTACCTGGCCGCCCGGATCCTCACCCAGTCCGGGCGCGAGGCGGTCAATCTGGACGGCGGGTACACCACCTGGCGGGCGGCCACCGGGGCCTGAGGCGCCCTAACTGGAACAGGTTCATGCATACGCGGCACGCCGTGCAAGAATGCGGATACCGTAATGAGAACACGTTCCAGTGACGGGCCCGGCCCGTCGCCCCCGGAGGGAGTCGCATGAAGACCAAGGCCGCCATCGCCCGCGAGTTGGGCAAGCCGTTCGAGATCGTCGAGGCGGAGCTCGACGGCCCGAACTTCGGCGAGGTGCTGGTGAAGTGGAAGGTCGCCGGCCTGTGCCACTCGGACCTGCACATCACCAGCGGTGACCTGCCGGGTCGCCTCCCGATCGTCGGCGGCCACGAGGGCGCGGGCGTCGTCCAGGCCGTCGGCGAGGGCGTGACCCACGTCAAGCCCGGCGACCACGTGGTGGGCTCCTTCATCCCGGCGTGCGGCAAGTGCTCGGCGTGCGCGCGGGGCATGACCAACCTCTGCGACGGCGGGCTCAACGGCACCATCGGCGAGATGGCCGACGGGCGCTACCCCTTCGCGCTCGCCAACGGCGAGACCGCGGGGGCGATGTGCACCCTCGGGACGTTCTCGCAGTACACCGTGGCCAACATGAACTCGGTGGTCAAGATCCAGGACTGGATCCCGTTCGAGGTCGCCGCGCTCGTCGGCTGCGGCGTCACCACAGGCTGGGGTTCGGCCGTCTACTCCGCCGACGTCCGCGCGGGCGACACCGTCGTGGTCTTCGGCATCGGCGGCATCGGGATCAACGCGATCCAGGGGGCCAAGCACGCCGGCGCGCGCTTCATCATCGCCATCGACACCGACGAGACGAAGCTGCCCAAGGCGACGGAGTTCGGTGCCACCCACGTCTACTCCGACGTCGATCAGGCCAAGGCCGAGCTGCCGGCCCTGACCTGGGGCAACATGGCGGAGAAGGCGATCATCACCATCGGTGTGGCCGACGCCAAGGTCACCGCGGACGCGGTGGACATGGTGGGCAAGCGCGGCGTCGTGGTCCTCACCTCGATGGGCGGCCTCGACAACCAGTCCATCAACCTCACGGGCCTGTTCGTCTCGCAGTACGAGAAGGTGATCAAGGGCTCGCTGTTCGGCTCGGCCAACGCCTTCCACGACATCCCCAACATCCTCCGGCTGTGGGACGAGAAGCAGCTCAAGCTGGACGAGCTCATCACCCACCGCTTCACCCTGGACCAGGTGAACGAGGGGTACGAGATCATGGAGCGCGGCGGCGAGGGCATGGTCCGGGGGATCATCGTCCACGACGACTGACCGGCGCGACGACCGACTGGCGGCAATATACCCCCGTGGGTACACTGGCTCGAACCGGTGGAACCACGGGGGTCTCGCCCAGGTCCACCGGTTCAGCCCCGAGACCACAAGTGCTCCATGGAGGTGCGCGATGGCCGACACCGACCCTCGGCAACAGGTCCTCAACCGGCTGCGCCGCGCGCGCGGCCAGCTCAACGCCGTGATCGACATGGTCGAGCAGGAGAACTCCTGCAAGGACATCGTCACCCAGCTGGCCGCCGTGTCCAAGGCGCTCGACCGTGCCGGGTTCAAGATCATCAGCACCAACCTCCAGGAGTGCCTCGCCAGGGACGGGGAGCCGGGCGAGGACGGCGCCTCGCTCGCCGAGCTGGAGAAGCTGTTCCTCTCGCTCGCCTGACCCGCCGTCGGCGGCGTGCGACACTGGACCCGGGATTCCCCGGAGACACCCGAACAGAGGCGGAGGCCGTCATGGACGTCAGCATCGGAACGTACACCGAGATGGGGTTCGACGAGGCGGTGGAGTCGACCCGCAAGGCGCTCGCCGATCGCGGGTTCGGCATCCTCCACGAGATCGATTTCACGGCGACCCTCAAGAACAAGATCGACAAGGACATCGAGCGCGTGCTCATCCTGGGCGCGTGCAATCCCGAGTTCGCGGGCAAGGCGTTCGACGTGAACAAGGAGGTCGCCCTGTTGATCCCCTGCAACGTCGTGGTCCGCGAATCCGGTGGCGGGTGCATCATCGAGGCGCAGAACCCCGGACTGTTGGCCCAGGTCATCTCCGGTGGCCTGCAGGACCTCGCGGACGGCCTCTCCGCCGAGATGCGCTCGATGATGAAGGACCTCACCCGCTGAGCACCCGGCGCCGCCACGTGGTGTGACGGTGCCTCACCTCGTCGTCGTACCCCTCCACCCGGCTCCGCGGATCGGTGATCCAGTCACCCACCTCCACCCGCTCCCATGCCCCGTCCAGCGCGGGTGCCCGCACCGTCCCGGGGGCGTCGGCGTCGATCTCGGTGACCAGGCACTCGCCCGCCCGGTCCAGCGCGGCGGCGTAGATCTGCCCGCCGCCCATCACCACCGCGTCGGGGCCCGCCAGCGTGAGCGCCTCGTCCACCGATCCCGCGCGGTCGGCGCCCTCGGCGGACCACCGCGGGTCGCGCGTGCACACGATGTTGCGGCGGCCGGGCAGGGGCCGGAAGCGTGCGGGCAGCGACTCCCACGTCGCCCGCCCCATCACCACGGGCGACCCGGTGGTGGCCTGCTTGAAGAAGGCCAGGTCCTCGGGGATGTGCCACGGCATGCCGCGGCCGTCGCCGATCACCCCGCCGCGGGCCTGGGCCCACACCATCCGCACCGGCACCGTCCGGAGCCCCGTCTCAGACCGCCACCGGGGCCTTGATGCCCGGGTGGTGCCTGTAACCGACCATCTCGAGGTGGTCGTAGGTGTAGTCGAAGAGCGAGTCCGCCCGGCGCAGGCGCAGCTCGGGGTAGGGGTACGGCTCGCGGGACAGCTGCGTCCGGACCTGCTCCACGTGGTTGTCATAGATGTGGCAGTCGCCGCCGGTCCACACGAACTCGCCCACCTCGAGCCCCACCTGCTGGGCCACCATGTGGGTGAGCAGCGAGTAGGACGCGATGTTGAACGGCACCCCCAGGAACAGGTCGGCACTACGTTGGTAGAGCTGGCAGCTCAGCCGGCCGTCGGCCACGTAGAACTGGAACAGCAGGTGGCAGGGGGGCAGGGCCATCCGGGACAGCTCGCCGACGTTCCACGCCGAGACGATGTTGCGGCGCGAGTCCGGGTCGGTGCGCAGCAGGTCGACGGAGTTCGCGATCTGGTCGATGTGGCGACCGTCCGGGGTCGGCCACGACCGCCACTGCACGCCGTAGACGGGGCCGAGCTCGCCCTCCGCGTCGGCCCACTCGTCCCAGATGGTCACCCCGTTGTCGCGGAGCCAGCCCACGTTGGAGTCGCCGCGCAGGAACCACAGCAGCTCGTAGGCGACGGACTTGAAGTGGACCCGCTTGGTGGTGATCAGGGGGAACCCGGCGGACAGATCGTATCGCAGCTGATGGCCGAACAGGCTCCGCGTCCCGGTTCCCGTGCGGTCGGACTTGGCGGCGCCCTGTTCCAGGACGAGTCGGAGCAGATCCTCGTACGGGGTGGGGACGGTCATGGTGCGCAGTCTACTGAGGCGGGCAGGGTCCGCTCAGGCAGGCAGCTCCGCCGCCGCCGCGAGCATCGACTCGGCGAGTTCGGGCCGGCACACCAGGATGTCCGGGGAGTAGGTGTCCTCCTTGTTGAACTCAATCGGTGTGCCGTCGAGCCTCGACGCGTGGAGCCCGGCCGCGAGCGCGACACCCACCGGCGCGGCCTGGTCCCACTCGTTCTGGCCGCCCGCGTGGAAGTAGGCGTCGGCGTCACCGAGCAGGACGGACAGCATCTTGGCCCCGGCCGACCCCATGGGTCGGATCGCCATCCCGAGGGCGTCCGCCACGTGCTGCGCCCCGGCCGGCGGGTTGTTGCGGCTGATGACCAGGGTGCCGGAGTACGGCCCGTCCACGTGGTCGACGTGGTCGGAGCGGAACACCCGACCCGAGTCGGGGAGGCCGACCGAGGCGACGGTGGGAACGCCGTCGACGACCAGCGCCACGTGGACCGACCAGTCGGAGCGTCCCGTGGAGAACTCCTTGGTGCCGTCGATCACGTCGATGATCCAGACCCGCGACTTCACGAGCCTGCTGAGGTCGTCGGACACGCCCTCCGAGAGGGTCCCGTCGTCCGGCCGGTGCACCGCGAGCACCTCGTCGGTCCAGTTCTGGGCCACCTCGTTGGCGACGCGGGCGAGCGATCGTCCGCTGAGCAGGCCGCCCGAGCGCGTGCCCCGGACGATGTCCCCGATTCCGGTGGCGAGGTAGCAGGCCAGGTCGCAGTCGTCGAGTTCGCGCATGCCCACACTCTACGGAGGCGGTCGGGCGCCGGGACGGTGTCGGAGGCGTAGGTCATCATGGGTTCATGTCAGACGCCCTGGAACGGTTCCACCCGGCCACCGCCTCGTGGTTCCGTGGCGCGTTCGGCCGCGCGACCCCCGCGCAGGCGGGGGCGTGGGCGTCGATCGCCAGCGGGGCGCACACCCTGGTCGTCGCCCCCACGGGGTCGGGCAAGACGCTGTCGGCGTTCCTCGCCGCGCTCGACCGCCTGATGCTGGGGGACGTCGGACCCGGGGCCCCGACCGATCCCACACCGGGCACGCGCGTCCTCTACATCTCACCCCTCAAGGCGCTGGCGGTGGACGTGGAGCGCAACCTGCGGGCCCCGCTCGCGGGGATCGAGCGGGCGGCGGCGGCCCTCGGCGTCGAGACCGCGGGTGTCACCGTGGGCATCCGGACCGGCGACACCCCCACGGAGGAGCGGCGTCGGCAACGCTCGAGGCCGCCGCACGTCCTGGTGACCACACCCGAGTCGTTGTTCCTGCTCCTCACATCGGCGGCGCGCGAGACGTTGACCACGGTCGACACCGTGATCATCGACGAGATCCACGCCGTGGCCGGGAGCAAGCGCGGCGCGCACCTGGCTCTGAGCCTCGAGCGCCTGGACGAGCTGCTGGACGCCCCCGCGCAGCGGGTGGGCCTGTCCGCCACCGTCCGGCCGCACTCCGAGGTGGCCCGCTTCCTGGCGGGGGAACGGCCGGTCACCGTGGTGGCGCCCGCGTCGGAGAAGCGGTTCGAGCTCTCGGTCCGGGTCCCCGTGGAGGACATGGCGGACCTGTCGTCGGCGCGCAACGGGCTCCCCGACGGGGCCGCCGCGCCGCCGGGCACCCCGGGCGAGGGGTCGATCTGGCCACACGTCGAGCGACAGGTGGTGGATCTGGTCACCGCCCACCGCTCCACGATCGTGTTCGTCAACTCCCGCCGCCTGGCAGAGCGGCTCACCGCGCGGCTCAACGAGATCTACGCGGAGGACACCGAGCCGGGATCCCTCCCGCCCGCGCCGGCCAGGCCGCCCGCGCAGATCATGGTTCCCTCCGAGGTCTCGCGCGGCGCCCCGGCCGAGCTCGCGATGGCCCATCACGGGTCCGTGTCCAAGGAGCGGCGGGCGCTCATCGAGGACGCGCTCAAGTCCGGCCGGCTCCGCGCCGTGGTGGCCACGTCGTCGCTCGAGCTGGGCATCGACATGGGGGCGGTGGACCTGGTGGTCCAGGTGGAGTCGCCGCCGTCGGTGGCGTCCGGGCTCCAGCGCGTCGGCCGCGCCGGGCACCAGGTCGGCGAGGTCTCCCGGGCGGTGGTGTTCCCCAAGCACCGCGCCGACCTGGTGCACAGCGCGGTGACGGTCGAGCGGATGCTCGAGGGTGCGATCGAGGCGCTCGCGGTCATCTCCAACCCGCTCGACGTCCTGGCGCAGCAGACGGTGGCCGCGTGCGCGCTCGAGTCGATCGACGTGGAGGACTGGTTCGCCGCCGTCCGCCGGACCGCCCCGTACGTCGGCCTGCCGCGGTCGGCGTTCGAGGCGACGCTGGACATGCTCGCGGGCAAATACCCGTCCGCGGACTTCGCCGAGCTCAGGCCGCGGTTGGTGTGGGACCGCGACGCCGGGACCCTCACAGGCCGACCGGGCGCGCAGCGACTCGCCGTCACCTCCGGCGGCACCATCCCGGACCGCGGGCTGTTCGGGGTGTTCATGGTGGGCGAGAAGGCCACCCGGGTCGGGGAACTGGACGAGGAGATGGTCTACGAGTCGCGGGTCGGTGACGTGTTCGCGCTCGGGGCGTCGAGCTGGCGCGTGGAGGAGATCACGCACGACAGGGTCCTGGTCACCCCCGCCCCCGGCGGGACGGGACGGCTGCCGTTCTGGCTCGGCGACGACCAGGGCCGGCCCGCCGAGCTGGGGCGCGCCCTCGGCGGGTTCCTCCGCGAGGGGGGCGGCGGGGCCCACGACGAGGTGGTCTCCCGCCTCGACGCCGCCGGGCTGGACCTCAACGCCTCGACCAACCTGCGGCGCTACCTGGCCGAGCAGCGGGAGGCCACCGGCCACGTCCCCAGCGACACCACGCTCGTCGTGGAGCGGTTCCGCGACGAGGTGGGCGACTGGCGGATCGTCCTGCACTCGCCGTTCGGCGCCCGCGTCCACTGGCCCTGGGCCGAGGCGGTCCGCGCGCGGCTCGCCGCCGCGCACGGGTTCGACGCCGTGCCGGTGGTGTCCGACGACGGGATCATCCTGCGGGTGCCGGACACGATCGACGACGGCGAGGTGGGCGCCCGCCCGGGGGCCGAGCTCTTCGCGATCAGCGCCGAGGAGGCCGTGGACCTGGTGACCCGGCACGTGGGCGGGTCGGCGCTGTTCGCCTCGCGGTTCCGGGAGTGCTCGGCGCGGGCCCTGCTCTTCCCGCGCCTCGACCCCGGCCGGCGGGCCCCGTTGTGGCAGCAACGGCAGAAGTCAGCGCAGCTGCTGGACGTGGCGCGCCGCTACCCCGATTTCCCCATGATCCTCGAGGCCGTCCGCGAGTGCCTGCAGGACGTCTACGACGTGCCGGCGCTCGAACGGCTGCTGGGGGAGATCGAGTCGCGGACCGTGCGGATCGTCGAGGTGGACACCCCGAGCGCCTCGCCGTTCGCCCAGTCGCTGCTCTTCGACTACGTCGGCGCGTTCCTCTACGAGGGCGACTCCCCGCTGGCAGAGAAGCGGGCGGCGGCGCTCGCGATAGACCCGACCCTCCTGGGTCAGCTCCTGGGTCGCGTGGAGCTGCGGGAACTGCTCGACGCCGAGGTGCTGGATTCGATCGAGCGTCGGCTCCAGCACCTCGAGCCCGAGCGCGCGGCCCGCGACGCCGAGGCCGTGGCGGACCTCCTGCGTCTGCTCGGCCCGCTCACGGCCGGGGAGGTCGCCGAGCGGTCGACCGATCCGGAGGCGGTGCCGGGGTGGCTGGCCTCGCTGTCCCGGGCGCTGCGCATCGTGTCCGTCGAGCACGCGGGTCGGACCTGGTGGGCCGGGGTCGAGGACGTGAACAGGCTCCGAGACGGACTGGGCGTGCCCCCGCCGGCCGGGGTGCCCTCGGCGTTCCTCGGCGACGTGGCGGACCCGCTCGGCGAGCTGATCCGCCGGTACGCGCGGACCCACGGCCCGTTCACCGTGGACGCCGTCGCGGGTCGATTCGGGTTGGGCGTCGCGGTGGCCCGCGGGGTGCTCGACCGGCTGACCTCGTCGGGGACGCTGCTGGCGGGGGAGTTCCGTCCCGGCGTCACGGGTTCGGAGTGGTGCGACGCCGAGGTGCTGCGGCACATCCGCCGCCGCTGCCTCGCGGCGTTGCGCAGCCAGATCGAGCCGGTGTCGCACTCGGCGCTGGCCCGGTTCCTGCCCGGCTGGCAGGGACTGGGGGCGGCGTCCGGCCCCGGCGTCGGCCCCGGCGTCGGACCCGGCGTCGGCCCCGGCACGGAGTCCGGCGTCGACGGCGTCCTGGCGGTGATCGAGCAACTCGACGGGCTCGCGCTGCCCGCCTCCGCCCTCGAGCCGCTGGTCCTCGCGCCCCGGGTCTGCGACTACTCCCCGGCGATGCTCGACGAGCTCCTCGCGGGGGGCGAGGTGATCTGGAGCGGGCGGGGCCGGGCGGGATCCCGCGACGGCTGGGTCTCCCTGCATCCGGCGGACACGGCCGGGGCGACGCTGCCGCTCGATCGACCGCAGCCGGACGGGGCGGTCCACCTCGCCGTCGTCGACTCCCTCCGCGGCGGCGCCCTGTTCTTCCGCGACGTGGTCACCAGAGTCAAGGAGGCGGCGGCGGTCGCGACGGCGGGCAGCGCCGGTACCGAGGGCCCCGCCACCGAGACCCCCGCCACCGGGACCCCCGTGACCGAGGCGGCCGTCCGCGACGCGCTCTGGGACCTGGTGTGGGACGGCGCCGTCACCAACGACACGCTCGCCCCGCTGCGCGCCGTGCTGGCCGGCGGTGGGTCCTCCGGCTCGGGCACCGCGCACCGCTCGCCGCGCTCGTCCGCCAGGCCCCGCCGGGCTCGGCTGGGGCGGACCACCATGGCGCAGCTGGGGGGTGCGATGGCCGCCGGCACCCGCACCCCGCCGGTGGTGGCCGGTCGCTGGTCGCTGGTGCCGGAGCCGGTCACCGACGCGACGGTGCGCGCGCACGCCTGGGCCGAGACGCTCCTGCTCCGGCACGGCGTGGTGACCCGGGGGGCGGTCGAGGCCGAGGAGATCCCGGGAGGGTTCGCCGCGGTCTACAAGGTGCTGGCACAGATGGAGGACTCGGGCCGCTGCCGCCGCGGCTACTTCGTCGACGGACTCGGCGCCGCCCAGTTCGCGGCCGGCAACACGGTCGACAGGCTGCGCGGCTTCGACGACACCGCCGACGACGCCCGCTGGCCCTCCGGTGCCGAGGACCCGGTCGTCCGGGTCCTCGCCGCAACCGACCCGGCCAACCCGTACGGGGCGGCGCTTCCGTGGCCCCCGGGCGCCGACGGCGGGTCCGGGCACCGGCCCGGCAGGAAGGCGGGTGCGCTGGTGGTGCTGGTCGACGGGCTGTGCGCGCTGTTCGTCGAACGTGGCGGCAGAACCGTCCTGGTGCTCGACGAGCGTCCCGAGGCCGTGCCCCTCGCGGCGTCCGCACTCGTCGGGGCCGTGCGGTCGGGCGCCGTCGGCCCGCTCACCGTGACGACCGTCAACGGCGAGCCGGTGCACACCTCGCCCGTCGCGGCGGCCTTCGAGTCCGCGGGCTTCGGGATCACGCCCAAGGGGCTGCGCATCAGGCGGTGACCCCAGCCGCACCACCTCCGCATTGAGGCCCGCCGCGAGACGGGTTAGAATATGCGCATTGATGCATGTGACGCGAGGGGGCTCGAATGGGTGCCGGACATTCACACGGGCCCGGCTCCGCGGGCGACCGTCCGACGGGTCATGCCGGGGCGCGTTTCCGGGAGGCACTCGGGGCCGCGTTCGCGTTGACGGCGGCGTTCTTCCTGGTCGAGCTGGTCGCCGGCCTCGTCTCCGGCTCCCTGGCGCTACTCTCCGACGCCGGGCACATGGCGGCCGACGTGGTGGCACTCGGCGCCGCGCTGCTGGCGACGGTGATCGCCGCGCGCCCGGATACCACCGGCCGCCGCACCTTCGGCCACTACCGCATCGAGATCTTCGCCTCCGGGCTGGCGGTCCTCATCATGCTCGGGATGGGCGTCTACGTCCTGGCGGAGGCGATCCGCAGGGCGGGGTCGCCCGCCCCCGTCGCGACCGGGACCATGCTGCTGGTCGGAGCCCTGGGTCTTGTCGTCAACGTCATCTCGCTGGTCCTGCTTCGTGGCGGGTCGTCCGAGAGCCTCGCGGTGCGCGGCGCCTATCTCGAGGTGGTGGCCGACGCCGCCGGATCGGTCGGGGTGATCGCCGCCGCGCTGCTCATGCGGGCCACCGGCTCCACGGTGTGGGACCTCGCGGTGGCCGTGGCGATCGCGGTGTTCATCGTGGTGCGAGCGGTGATGCTCGGCCGGCAGGTCGTGTCGGTGTTGGCGCAACACGCGCCCGCCGGGGTCGATCCGGCGGCGGTGGAGACCGGACTCGCCGCCGTCCGGGGAGTCGAGGAGGTGCACGACCTGCACCTGTGGACTCTGACCTCCGGCATGGACGTGGGCACCGTCCATCTGGTGGTGCACGCCGACGCCGGCCACGCCGAGGTGCTCGACGAGGCGCGCGTCCTGCTCGAGGGGCACGGGATCGAGCACGTGACGGTGCAGATCGAGACCTCCGGTGCGGTCGGGTGTCGGGAGCTGGGATGGTGAGCCGGGGCGGTGGTCCGGAGGGCGCGCCGGGAATGCCTCTCCGGCCGCTCCCCGACGCCGAGGCCCCGCTTCTGGTCGAGGCCACCGTGATGAACGTCAACTGGTCCGGCCGACAGCTCGTCACCGCGGCGGACGTCGTTCGTGAGGCCGACCTCGCGCGGTACACGGTCCTCGACCGCGCTCGGGGCGACGAGGCGTGGGTGGCGGGCGATCGAGGCTCGGTCGTGGGGCTGGTGTGGTACCTGTTCCTCGACGCCGCCGACCCGGGGTACGGCTACGTGGCCGACGAGGTGCCGGAGCTCTGTGTCTGTGTGTGGCCGGGCCATCGCGGCGCCGGGTTGGGGGAGCGGCTGGTCCGGCATGCCTGCGATCGTGCGGCCGATCGGGGGGTGACGCGGATTTCGCTCAGCGTCGAGACGGGGAATCCGGCACGGCGGTTGTACGAGCGGCTCGGGTTCGTCGACGTCCCGGGCGCTGACGAGGGCACCATGGTCCGCACACTCACCTAGGGCCCGCGCCGGTCCTGCAGACGAACGGGGGTCCGAGATGCCGGAAGGCGATTCCGTCCACCGGGCGGCCAAGCGGGTCCGGGAGGCGCTGGCCGGCCGGACCCTGGAGCGGGCCGAACTCCGCGTCCCGCGGTTCGCGGCGGTGGACCTGCGCGGCAGGACGGTGGAGACGGCCAGGTCGAGGGGAAAGCACCTCTTCGTCGTCGTCGGCCCCGACGCCCTGGGTCGCGACCCCGTCACCCTCCACATCCACCTCAAGATGGAGGGCCGGATCCACGTCCATCCCGCCGGGCAGCGGTGGCGGTTCCCCGGTCACACCGCGCGGCTGGTCCTGGCCGCGGACGGCACCGAGGTGGTGGGCACCGAGTTGGGGTTGTTGCGCGCGCTGGACCCGGCCGAGGCCGAGCGCGCCGTCGAGCACCTCGGCCCCGACCTGCTGGGCGCGGACTGGGATCCCGAGGCCAGCGTCGCGGAGGTGCTGCGGCGGATCTCGCGGCGCCCCGTCCGGACGATCGGGGAGGCGCTGCTGGACCAGCGCAACCTCGCCGGGATCGGCACGGTCTACCGCGCGGAGCTGTGCTTCCTGCGCGGCCTCGATCCGCGCGACCCGGTCGAGACGGTCGCGGACCTGCGTGCGGTGGTGGTCCTCGCGCGGCGGCTGCTCGTGGCCAACGCCGACCGCGCCGTCAGGGTGACCACGGGCGACACCCGTCGTGGTCGCAGACTGTGGGTGTACGGGCGCGACGGCATGCCGTGTCGTCGGTGCGGGGCCCGGGTGGAGACCTTCCGTCTGGGGGGCCTGGCGGACCCGGACGAACCCAGCGATTCGCTGGACCGAATCGCCTACCGTTGCCCGTCCTGTCAGCCGCGTCGTGCCACACTGGCCCGACCATCATCGGAGGAGAACACGTGACCGAGCGCAAGACCATTCTCATCACCGGAGCGAGTTCGGGTCTCGGCGAGGGCATGGCTCGCCGCTGGGCGGCGAAGGGCAGGAACCTCGCGCTCTGCGCCCGTCGCCTGGACCGGCTCGAGGAGCTCCGCGCCGAACTCCTGGCGGCTCACCCCACGATCACCGTGGCCGTCCGCCAACTCGACGTGGCCGACGGCGATGCCGTGGAGACGGTCTTCCGGGAACTCGACGCCGAGCTCGGGGGGATCGATCGGTTCGTGCTGAACGCCGGCCTGGGCAAGGGCGCGTCGATCGGCACGGGAAAGGCCCACGCCAACAGGGAGACGGCGATGGTCAACGTGATCGGCACGCTCAACCAGGCCGAGGCGGCGATGGAGCTGATGCTCGCTCGAGGTGAGGGCCACCTGGTGTTCATCTCCTCGGTGAGCTCGCTGCGCGGCATGCCCAAGGCGCAGAACACCTACGGCGCCACCAAGGCGTTCGTCTCCTCGCTCGCGCAGGGCCTCCACGCGGAGCTGGACAGCGCGGGGAGCCGGATCGTGGTGACCGACATCCTGCCCGGGTACATCCGCACCGACATCAACCGTTCGGTCAAGACCCCACTCATGACCGAGTTCGACCAGGGTGTCGACGCTCTGGTCAAGGCGATCGATTCCGAACCGACCCGCGCGCTCGTGCCGACCACGCCGTGGATCGCGATCGGCCCGCTGCTCTCCCTGCTCCCCGAGAAGGTCAGCCGCAGGTTCGTCTGACCCGTCCCCTCAGAAGGGTGGGGGGTCGAGGAGTTCGTCGAGGAGGTGGCGGATTTCTTGTTC
>NZ_CALMYY010000068.1 GCF_937873725.1 uncultured Dietzia sp. | reverse complement strand
TGTGCGGCGAGGCCGCGGTGGAGACGTGGGTGGGCAGGATCCGCCCCAACGCCATGGCCCCGGGGGACGACGCCGTGCCGCTGGCGGAGCTGCCCGGGATCCTGCGCGAGCTGGCCCGCGACAACCGGGACGAGACCGGCGCGCCGGCGTGGCAGATCCTGCACGGGGACACCGACCGGGGCCCGCTGGTGGCCATGGTGCGGGTGCCGCTGGTGGCGCTCTCGGCCCCGGAGTTCGACCGCCACGTCGCCGTCCGCGTGCCCTATACGGATGTCGAGGACGGGGGGCTGCCGGGGGCCCGGTCGCTGCCCGGCCTCCGGGACCTGGAGGACCACCTGGTGGAGCGGCTGGAGGGCAACGGCGAGTGCGTGGGCGCGGAGAGCTGCGCGGGGGAGCGCCTGCTGCACTTCTACGTGGACTCCACCACCCCGGCCGACGAGCAGCTCCGCGTGGCCGCGTCCGGGTGGGACCAGGGCCCGGTGACCCTGACGGTCACCGACGACCCGGGGTGGCGGGAGGTGCAGCACCTGCGGGTGTGAGGTCCTCCGGTGCCACGAGCGGGCCCACGAACCCCTCCTCGCCGGGACCGTGCACCACGGTCACCCGATGGGCGTCCCCGGCGCGTGGCTCCACCGAGATCCACCCCTCGATCCGGGCGTCCAGCACGAGGTCCGGCGGCGCCACGGACGACCGGGCGATGGCTCCCGCAGCGTCCGAGTCCGCTCGGTGATCGATGCCCCAGTCGGCGTCCACACGAATGACGGTGGGCGGTGTGACGTCCGGACCCCCGGGGCCCGCGAGGGCATCGATCCGTCCTTCGCTGAGCGGCCCGTCGACGTCCCAGAACACCGCGTCGACCGGGGCACCGGCATCCGAGGCCCCGGGCTCCACGATCCGGAATCGGCTCTCGTCACCGATTCGCGACAGCGGGCGCCATCGGTCGGGCAGGTCGGTCACCACGGCGACCCGGTACCCCGCGGCAACTGCACGGAATGCCACCTGACGGCACAGCGCAGGCCGGCCGGCAAGGAGGACGGACCGCAGGTGAGGCCCCGCCAACTGGAGGGCGGAGGCGCTCCCGGTTCGGGTGGCGCCGAGGATCTGACCGGCCCCGTGGGCGGGCGGGGCGAGCGCGTCGAGTTGATCGATCCGGCGCCGGATGACCGACCCGGCCACCGCATCGGGGAGGGATTGGCCGGGGATCGGTAACACCTGTGCGGACGGTAGGGGGTCACACGCGGTGGGCATCTCGGCTGGGGACCCCGCCGAGAGCCCGACCAGCCCGACGGTCGCGACCACATCGACCACGTCGTGGCGGCCCTCGACCCGGCGGATCCGGATCACCTCGGTGATGTCCGAGGCGCGCACTGCGGCGAGGCCGTCGATGACCTTCCGCGCATCCGCCCCGGGCCGTATGACCATGCCCACGCCGGGGGCGGCCTCGGCCTCGGCCTCGAGGTACCTCTCGGCGAGTTCGGCGGCGTCGAGGACCCGGCACGGGACGCCGTGGTGGACCAGCGACCGCCGGAGTCGCTCGGTGGCCACCGCCACGATGTGGTCGAACGAGCCCACCGTGTCCGGAGGGGCAGCCGTCGCGAGCCGGCCCAGGTCGAATCGCAGGAACACGTGGACGCGCCGGTGCGAGATCAGGGCGAGCGGACCCACGAGGGAGCTGTACACCTCGCCGTCGGCTCCTGTCGCCGCGCGGCGACCGTGCACCACCACGTCGATCCCCTCGAGCATGACCCCGCCCTGGTCGAGCTGCCGCGCCACCGCGGCCAGGGGGAGCCGGACACCGTGGAACCCCGCTGGATCATCGCGGCCGACCTCGGTGGTCACCAGGGATCCCGCGGTGATCTCCACGGCGGTGGTCACCACCCGGCCACCCTCGACGCAGCCGACCAGCGAGAGGTCGGGGCCGGTGAGGTCGACCACGTCGACCGCGGTGCGGCGGGGCCGAGCCCGGCGGGCGACGAGCGGACGACCCTGTCGGCGAAGGGTGAACGCGCAGGCGATCAGTCCGGCCGCGACGAACTGGGCCCACGGCTGCCACGGAGGCGGGCCGATCACGGTGATCACCAGTGAGAACACGAGCACAGTGACGAGCGCGGGCAACGTGGGGAGTGCAGTGGGAGACGGCGTGGGAGACGTCATCGACCCACCCTCCTCACCTGGACGTGTGGCGCGCAGGGGCGCCGGGGAAGACCGGCCACGGGGCCCGGATCCTGGCGTACCCTACCCCCGGTGCTCCCCGCCGCGGGGTGTCACATCCGTGGAAAGGGACCAGGCCGTGCCGCTGAAGCCCACGACCAAGGCGCAGGTGGACGGGCATCGCTTCCTGTCCCGCCGGGCCCGGCACGCCCTTGTCGCCCGGGACGTCAGGATGCTGCACGATCCGCTCCGGCGCCAGACCGTCGGGCTCACCGTGGGTGTGGTCGCGGCAGTCCTCGGATGCGCGGGGGCCGCCGTCCTGTCGCTGCTCGACCCGGCGCCGGATGTCGATCGTTCGATGATCATGGTGGGACGCGAGTCCGGGCAGATGTACGTCCGCGTCGGGGACGCGGTCCACCCGGTGTTCAACCTGGCGTCCGCACGTCTCGTGTTGGGTCGGCCCCTCGACCCGGACATCGTCCGCGAGACCGACGTCGCGGGGACCCGACGCGGGGGGTTGCTCGGCATCCCCGGCGCCCCCTCGGCTCTCCCCGCCCAACGGGACGAAGCCGGTGCGGCGGCGGTGTCGTGGACGGTGTGCGACGTGGTCGTCGACGCCGACCGCGGCAGGCCGCGGGTCGCCTCGACGAGTGTCGTCGCACGAGAGGGCGTGGCGGGTGCCGGCCGCGACACCGCCGCGAACGAGATCGCCCTGACGAGCCAGGACGGTGCGGGTTGGCTGCTCGGGAACGGTACCCGCGCTCGCATCGACCTGGAGGACGCAGACCTGTTGTCGATCCTCGGGTTGGGTGGGGTGGACCCGCGACCGGTCACGGCGGCGTTGATCGATCCGCTCCCCGAGGTCGACCCGGTCGCGCGCCCGGTGATCGAGATGGCCGGCGAACCGGTGGACTACGGGCTCGATGGACTGTTGATAGGGCAGGTGTTCACGGTCGACACGGCCTCCGGGACGCGCATCTACGTCGCCCTGGCCGACGGAGTGCAGGAGGTCGGCCCGGTGGTGGCCGACGTGATCCGGTCCACCACGACGGTGGGGTCCGTGGCATCGGTGGATCCGGACCGGATGGGGGTCCCGCACTCGACGGCGTTGGACGTCGAGGCGTTTCCCACCGAGCGTCCGGAGGTGCTCGACACCGGCGACTCGCCCGTGCTGTGCGTCCGGGACTCCACCGGGGCCGATGCCGCGGGTCGGCGGGTCACACTGGTCGCCGGCGCTGCGGAGCCGGGCCCGGGCGAGGTTCGTCCGGTCGCGGGGTCGGACGGAGGTGGGCCCGCCGTCGACGCCGTCGGCATCCCGGGTGGCGGCCTCCTGGTGGCAGCGGCGGGTCGTGGGACCTCGACCCGCAGTCCGGTGACGGCGATAGTCTCCGACACGGGCGTGCGATTCGACGTCCCCGACGCGGAGACCGCCGGCATGCTCGGCATCGGCGGGACGCCGGCCCAGGGCGGCGGCGGGACCCCCGGCCGGGTACCCCCCGGACCCCCGCTGGACAGGGAGGCCGCGCTCGGCCGCCCCCGCCGCGCCCCACCCGGGCCCGCGGGGTACGAGACACCGGTGGGGTGAGTCGTCACGTCGGCGCGTGCGGAGTCAGGGACGTCCGTCCTGTCCGGGTCGGAGGTGACGCCGGTGGAACAAGGCGACGACGACGAGCACGATCGTCCCGATCGTGAGAGAGCCGGCCGCCACGACCGCACCGGCGCCTGCACCCGCCGGTCCGGGGTCGGGGGTGGGGGCGGCGATAGACGTGGTCGCCGGAGCACGGCGGGAGGGTCTGCGGACCCCCGTCACGGCGGCCACCGGGTCCACCACCCCGTGGCCGACGGTGAAGTCGCGCCCGCCGGCCGCAGGGATCGCGGTGTTCTGGATGCGTGCGATGACCTGGCGGGCGGTGAGTCCGGGGTGGGCCTGGCGGACGAGTGCGGCCGTACCGGCGACGAACGGGGCGGCGAAACTCGTGCCGCTGATCGGGGTCCGTGAGCCGTCCCCCTCCACCACGAAGTCCGAGATCCCGGCCCCGTCGGCGCCCACCGACCTCAACCCGGCAGCGGGTGCCGCGACGTCGACCCACGGGCCCCGGAGCGTGAAATCGGTGGGTGCCCCGTCGGCGTCGACCCCGCCGACGGTGAGCACGTGGTCGTCGTACCACGCGGGGGAGGCCACGGTGAGCACGTCGTTCCACCCGTCGTCACCGGGCGAGGTGGGGTCGGGGACGCCGGGGTTCTGGTCGCCGCAGGCCTGGCTGACGTTGCCGGCGGCCGCGACCAGGACCACGTCGTGGTCCACGGCCGCGTAGCGGACCGCGCCGCCGAGGGTGTCGTCCTCCAACGGCGTTCCCGCGGGCACGCACGCGACCTCGGAGATGTTGATGACCCCGGCCCCCGCGTCCACGGCCGTCCGGATCGCCCGTGCGAGAGTCGACAGCGTGCCGACGCCGGATCCGACCGCCGGGTCACCCGCGTCCCGGTGGGTCGCGCGCAGGACGGTGCTGGACTGGCGGATCGACACGATCTCCACGCCGGGCGCGACCCCCGAGTGCCCGGTCGCGTCCTCGGTGGCGGCCAGCACACCGGCGACCAGGGTGCCGTGCGCGTCGCAGTCCTCGGTGCCGTTGCCGCCGCGGACCACGTCGCCGGCCCCTCGCACCCGCGGTAGTCGGGGCCCGGGGTTCACTCCGGTGTCGATGACGGCCACGACCTGTCCCTCCCCGCGGCCGTGGATCCATGCCCCGTGAAGGTCCGCGGCCGTTGCGTGGGCAGGACGTGCGGCCGGGTCGAGGACGGCCGCGGTCGTCCGGCAGGGACCGGCGAGGCGCAGCTCGTCGGGCCCGGTCGCACGCGGGTCCAGCACTCCGGCGTCGGGAACGGGACCGTCGATCGCCGGCCGCTCCAGCGAGGCCGCGAGGGGAGCGCCGAGCATCTGCGCTCCGAGGATCGCTCCCACGGCGAGCAGAGAGACCGGTCGGACGGTCCTCATCGATGGCGGACGACGGAGTACACGTCCATGGCACCCACCGCGAGGGGGACGACGATGCAGATGCAGATCCCCTCGATCGTGCCGATTGCGCGCAACGACGCGGGCGAGAGGTCGACATGGGGGAGCGCCGCTGACGCCAGGACGACTGCGCCGGCGACGGCGACCGAGGCGGGGACCACCACCGCCACTGGTGAGGGCTGGGCGACGGCCGCGCCGATGAGCACGCCGGCCGACAGTCCGAGCGCAGAGACGAGCAGCACCGTGGTGTGCACACGATCGGCGTAGCCCAACCCGCGCAGGATCAGGACCACGCACAGGACGAGGGACAGGGGCGCCGCCCATCGGGTGGACCCGGGCCCCCCGGTCAGCGAGATGAGCGACCCGGCCACACAGACCGCGCCCGCGGCCGCCAGCAGGCCGGTGAGCCAGGACCGCGAGGTGAGGAACCGGTGGCGCAGCACCGCCGGGGTGGGCAGAGGCCCGCCGGAACGTGGGTCATCGGAGTCCCGGGTGCGGATGTCGTGGTCGATGTCCTCGAGATCGCCGGCCTCCACGTCGCCACCCGGCGCGGGGACGGGCGGGATCGGGATGCGAGCCGCCGAGACGGCGACACGGGGCGCGGCGGTCAGAAGAAGCAGGCCGACGAGGACGGTGCCGGCGCCGACGGCATGGAGAGGGATCCGGCTGGATGCGACGACCGTCGAGGCGATCGCTCCCACCGACAGCGCCACGGTCGACGCGAGGTACGCCGACGCCAGACCGTATGCGCGAGGGGGCCCGGGCCGGAACACGGTGAACCGAAGAACTCCCGACAGGGCCGCGCCCGCGGTCAGCCCGCCCACCAGGTGGCCGGCACCGGGAGGGACACCGCTGACGGTCGACGCGGCGAGGATGGTGAACCCGACGGCACACGATCCTGCGACGGCATGAGCGGAAACCGGGGCGGATGTGGTGCGGAGCGCCAGCACCGCGGTCAGGCCGAGGGCCGCCAGGAGCGCTCCGGCGGAAGGGACAAGGGCTCCACCCCCGGACCACCATTGCACGGTCAGGGCGACCGCCGAGGCCGCCGCCGCCATTGCGGTCGTCGCGGTGGCGAAGGCCACGGCGTCCGCTCGAGCCCATGCAGGCGAGCGCGCCACCTCCGGATCGGTGAGCCCCTGGAGGACGTCGTCGAACAGCGGCGCGGGAGTCGGCACCGGCCGGTGATCGAGTATGAGGATCTCGCCGTCGTGGACCCGTTGCTGGGCCAGCGTCTCGGACACGGCCAGGGGCCCGCCCGCCAGTCGTGACAGCTGCCAGGAGCCACCCGCGTCGCCGCCCATCCGGGCGTCGACGTCGATGCCCGTGGCCGGCCCGGCGGACGTGCGGACATGGTTGCGAACCAGGTCCACGACCTCGGGGATGACCGCGACGAGTTCGAGGTGGGCGGGCAGGCTGAGATCCACCCGGGTCCTGCGGCACACGATCGACACACGCCGCTGGTCCAAGGGTTCCACGCCGGCCGCGATCCCCATTCCGCTCTGCTCCGTCACACCCGGTCCTCCCGCTCGACTCGCCGTCCCCACCGGATGCCGACCCGTCCGGGTGGCGTACCCGCCGGGACGTGCGCTGGCCTAGCATCCGTGATCGATACGGCGACCATTGTCGACGGCGGTGCGCGCTCACGGGGTCGCCACCTCGCCGGCAACGGGAGAAGCGGGGAGACGGACGAGGAGGCTGCCTGGCATGGGGGACGTGGTCTTCACGCCTGCCGAGAGGCTCGAGCCACCACCCGAGCCGAGTGGTGAACTGACGCTGCAGGCGCCGCCAGTCCTCCCGAGGCCGACGCCGCGGTCCCTCGTCCAGATTCTGCTACCGGTCGTCATGGTCGTCGCGGTGGGCGGCATGGTCGTGGTAATGATGCGCACGGGAATGATGCGCAACCCGATGTTCCTGCTGTTCCCGGTGATGATGGCGGTGTCCGCGGTGGGCGTGCTCGCCGGAACGCTGTCCGGGGGGAACACGACCGCCGAGACGGACGAACTGCGCAAGGACTACCTGCGCTACCTGGGCCAGACCCGCGACGCGGTCCGCGAGACCGCCGCCGCCCAGCGTGCGAGGGCCCTGTGGCGCCACCCGGATCCGGTGGAGCTTCCGTCGCTGATCGGCACGCCCCGGATGTGGGAGCGGGGGAGGGACGACCCGGAGTACCTCACCGTCCGCGTGGGCCCCGGTCGGCAGAGCCTGGCGACCAGGCTGTCCGTGCCCGACACCGGCCCTGTGGATGACCTCGAGCCGGTCTCCGTGGTGAGCATGAAACGCTTTGTCCGCGTGCACTCGGTGGTCGACGACCTTCCCGTGGCGCTGGAGCTGAGGGCGTTCCCGGCGATCTCCCTGGACGGCGACGTCGACGTGGTGCGCTCCGCCGTCCGCGCGATGCTCTCCGGTCTCGTGGTCTCCCACGGACCGGACCACGTCCGGCTGGCCGTCGCAGCGAGCGAGGGTCACGCCCGACAGGCCTGGGAATGGCTCAAGTGGCTCCCGCACCACCAACACCCGACCTACACCGACGGCGGCGGACGGGTGCGACTCACCGAGTTCTCGCTGGCCGGTGTGGAGTCGATGCTCGCCTCCGATCTGGCGGAGCGGTCCTCGTTCTCCCCGAGCGAGCCCCTCCGTCCGGGTGTGCGGCACCTCGTCGTCGTCGTGGACGGGGTCGGCGTCACGGGCGCCGAGCGTCTCCTCGCCGAAGACGGACTCGACGCGGTGACGGTGATCGAGGTCTCCGGCAGCCGAGCCGGGCAGCTGCGCGCTCTCGCGCTGCGGAGGGGACTGTGCATCCGGGTCGACGACGACCGTCGCGCCCTGGTCCGCACCGAATCCGGGGACGAGGAGATCGCGCGGGTCGACACGATGAGTCGGCCCGAAGCCGAGCGGGTCGCCATGGCGCTGGCCCGGTACCGGCCCGCCGACACCGTGACCAACGCCGACGGCTCGACCTCGACCCGTCGCACACCGGGTCTGCCGGACCTGCTGGGAATCGGCTTGGCCACCCAGGTCGACCCGGCCGTGGCGTGGAGAAGGCGGGGCGGCCGCGACCGACTGAGGGTTCCCGTGGGGGTGAGTCCGGACGGCGCTCCGGTCGAACTGGACCTCAAGGAGGCGGCGCACGGCGGCATGGGTCCACACGGACTGTGTATCGGCGCGACAGGCTCGGGAAAATCGGAGTTCCTGCGCACGCTGGTCCTGGGCTTGGTCGCGACTCATGACCCGGACGCACTCAACCTGGTCCTGGTGGACTTCAAGGGCGGCGCGACCTTCCTCGGTCTGGAGTCGTTGGCACATGTGGCGGCTGTGATCACCAACCTGCAGGCCGAGATGACCATGGTCGACCGCATGCGGGATGCGCTCGAGGGCGAGCTCACCCGGCGCCAGGAGGTGCTGCGCGCGGCCGGCAACTACGCCAACGTCGGCGAGTACGAAGCCGCGCGGGCAAAGGGAGCCCCTCTGGACCCGCTTCCCGCCCTGGTGATCGTGGTGGACGAGTTCTCCGAGCTGCTGTCCTCCAAACCCGAGTTCGCCGAGCTCTTCCTCACCATCGGCAGACTCGGCCGCAGCCTGCACATCCATCTCCTGCTGGCGTCCCAGCGGCTGGAGGAGGGACGTCTCCGGGGACTCGACAGCCACCTGTCCTACCGGATCGCGCTGAAGACGTTCTCCGCGACGGAGTCACGCACGGTCCTCGGTGTGACCGACGCCTACCACCTGCCCGCCACCCCCGGGGCGGGCTACCTCAAGGTCGACGCCGGCGACCCCGTACGGTTCGACGCCGCCTATGTCTCCGGCCCGTACCGGGAGGACCGACGGCTCGATGGTTCCTCCGTGGCCACTCCCGTGGCCCGCGCCGCGGTGCGGGCGTTCTCATCCTGGTACATGCCCGTACCCTCACCGGTCCCGGCGGCCCGCGGCCTAGGCGCCGGCGAGGTCGCCGGGAAGTCGTCCGGACCCGTGACCGGGCCAGGTCAGGGGGACCGGGACGACGCGGCGAGCCTGCTCGACGTGCTGGTCGCTCGGCTCTCCGGGCACGGTCGGCCCGCCCACGAGGTGTGGCTTCGACCGTTGGGCGAGGGGGCCTCGCTGGACGCGGCCGTCGGAATCGAGCCCTCCGGGGCGGGGGGCGACCTGCCGCCCACCCTGCGATTCGCGCTGGCGGAGGTGGACCTGCCCTTCGAACAGCGCCGGGACACCTGGCACGTGGATCTGTCCGGCGCCGACGGCAACGTCGCCGTGGTGGGTGGGACCAGGTCGGGGAAGTCGACGACCCTGTGCACCCTGGTGCTGTCTGCGGCCGCGACGACCGCGCCCGACCGGCTCTCGATGTACATCGTGGACCTGGGGGGCGGTCTGCTGCAGTCGGTGGCCGGGTTGCCACAGGTCGGGGGGGTGGCCAGGCGCGGCGAGGAGGAGAGGATCCGACGCACGGTCGCCGAGGTGGATACGGAGCTCAAGCGCCGAGAGATCGTGTTCCGTGAGTCGGGCGTGACGTCGGTGGACCAGGCGCGACGTCGGACGACCGACAGGAACGGCCGACGAGTGGCGGAGTACCCCGACACTCTCCTGGTGATCGACGGGTGGCAGGCCTTCCGGACCGAGTTCGAGGACCTCGAGCAGCTCGTCCTGGGTCTCGCGGCGAACGGGTTGTCCTACGGAGTCCATGTGGTTCTGTCGGTCGCACGCTGGGCGGACCTGCGGCCGGCGCTACGCGACGCGCTGGGCACCCGCGTGGAGTTGCGGCTGGGAGATCCGACCGACTCGATGATCGACAGGCGGGTGGCGATGACCGTGCCCGCCGACCCGGGGCGCGGTCTCACCGCTGAGCGCAACCACATGCTCGTGTATCAACCCAGGCTCGACGGGTCGGTCGACCCCGAGGGGATCGCCGACGCGACCGCCTCCGCAGCCCTGCACCTGGCGCAGCGGTGGCGGGCCATGCTCGGCGACGCCGGTGCGGCTCCCGTCCGGATGCTCCCCGGGGTCCTGCCGTACGCACAGGTCGCCAGCCTGTCGAGGCCGGGCCCCGACGGTGCCCGGACCCGCGTCCCGCTCGGGGTCGACGAGGCCGACCTCAAGGTGGTCTACGCGGATCTGGAGGCCGACCCGCTGATGCTGGTCTTCGGCGACGCCGAGTGCGGCAAGACCTCGGTGTTGCGGTCCATCGCCCGGGGTCTGGTGTCGGGTAACAGCCCGCAGACCGCCAAACTCATCCTGGTGGACTACCGCCGCACCATGCTCGGTGAGATCGCGGGGGACCACCTCGCGGGATACGCCGCCACCGAGACCTCTCTGGTGCCAATGGTGGACCACCTGGTCCGGATCCTCGACGATCGGATGCCGGGCGCAGACGTCACCCCCGAGGAGTTGCGGGCCCGCTCATGGTGGAGCGGGCCGCGCATCCACCTGCTCGTCGACGACCTCGACCTGGTCGTCACGCCGGCTGGGAACCCGCTCGCCCCGCTCGCCCCGTTCCTGCCGCACGCCCGCGACATCGGTCTCTCGGTGGTGCTGGCCCGGCGCAGTGCGGGCGCCTCCCGCGCGCTGTACGACGTCGTCGTCGGCCGGATCCGGGACCTGGGCGGCGCCGGACTCATCATGTCGGGCAGTCGTGAGGAGGGCCCGCTGCTCGGCGGCGTCCGCCCGGCCCCGCTGCCCGCGGGCCGTGGCCGTCTGGTCACGCGGGATCGAGGCGTGCAACTCGTCCAGACCGCGTTGTCCGAGCCGTGACCGATCACCGAGCGACCGTCGCGGTCGACCTCTCCTGTTCCGGGCTGGCGGTGGCGTCGGTTTCGGCCTCGGCGGTTCTCTCCTCGGTGGTGGCCCCCGCCTCCGTGGTCGCGGGGGCGGACGGCTCCGCGCTGCCACCAGGAGGCGACCGTATCGAATGCTCGGAGAGAGTCGATGCGGTGGCGGCCCGGTATCCGGACCGGTGCCTGGCGGATCCGATCGCGGCCGCTCACCGGGATCGGCTCGACGTGGCCGGGCTCTCGGTCCCCGTGACGGAACTGCTCGCCGCGCCGGTGTCCCGGGCCCTGCGGTGGGCGGGGGCAGAAGAGGGGGACCACGCGGTCCTCCTCGTCCCGAGCAACTGGGGCGCCACCCGGACGGCCCGGGTGGCGACCGCGGCGAGCTCGCTCGGGGTGTCGCCCCGGATCGTGCGTTCCGCCCTGGTGACGGCGGAGGCGCTTCCCTCGTCGTCGGCCCGCTGGGCGGTATGCGTCGAATCCTGCCTGACGCTCACGACCGTGAGTCTGGTCGAACGCACGCGCGGAGGGTTGAATCTGGTCGACCGGGCCGTGGTGCACCGGTGGGACCCCGGCCTGGATTCGGTGCGGGACGACGAGGTGTCGCGAGTCCTCGACGCGGTGGCCGCCCTGCGTCACGGGCGGCGCGAAGCAGGCACCGGGTCCACCGAGGTCCTGGCGCGGGGTCACAACGCCGAGAGGGTGGTGGACGCCTGTGATCAGGTTCGACTGGTGTCCTACGTCGTGCCCGACCTGGCGCCCGTGGAGGCGGCTCTGTGGCTCTTCTCCGGCGCCTGAATCGGATCGGGTCGGGACCGGCGCACCGGGAAGAAGTTCCGGGGAGGTGGAACCGATCGGTCGCCGGGGTGCGTCGAACACTGTGACGGAGCCAGAACAGGACTCCGCAGGACCACAGGGGAGGACCAGATGACGGGCTTCAACACCCACATCGGGACCATGGACACCGCGGCCAAGAGGGTCGACGACGTCAATCTGGAGATCGATCGACTGCTCGGAAACGTCAGGGACTCGGTATCCCAGCTCGGGGGCTCGGTGTGGCGGGGTGCCGCCCAGTCGAGGTTCGCCGCGATCATGGCCGAGTGGCAACAGCAGAGCGCGAAGCTCAACTCGGCGCTCGCCGGGATCTCCGAGACGATGCGCACCAACAGCACGTCGTTCGACGCCGCCGACCAGGACTCCGCCCAGATGATCGTCCGGGCCGGCGCCTCCGGTCCGCTCAACATCTGACACCGCACCTCACCATCACCGGGAGAATCATCATGAGCTCAGGGCAGATCACCTACAACCACGGCCCGATCGAGTCGCTCGTCGGCCAGGTCGGCTCGGCCTCCACCGCGCTGCGCACGACGCTCGACGACCTCAAGTCGTATCTCGCTCCGCTCGTCGCCGAGTGGGAGGGCGACGCCGCGGTCGCCTACCAGGCACACCAGAGCGACTGGGACCAGGCCGCGGCGGCGCTGCAGGCGATGCTCGCGGAGATCTCGCGGGCGGCGAGCCACGGCAACCAGGGCATGGCCGACGCCGACCGCCGCGCCGCCCAGGGCTGGGGCTGACCCGCAGGCGACGGGCAGGCAGCTCCGCGCAGCCCTCCGACGGCCCCGCCCCGCGCTGCGCGGGGCCGGGGTCGTCGCCCATCGGCGGGGGTCGCCCGGGCCGTGCGGGGGGCTACACCACGACGCGGTCCGGCGTCGACACCGCCCGATTCCCCACCTCCTCCGGGGGATGGCTCGCGCGATTTAGTGGGCCTCGCGCCAATTGCGCCGTCCGCGCATGGCTGACGGGGTACGAGCCGCGTTGCGGATCCTTGTGGCCGCCCGCTGACCGTATGACCTACGACCGTCACCATCTACGCACGGATCGCGCTGCTGCGTATCGCCGATCTCGGCGTCGACGCCCGCCGAGCGCTGACAGGCACGCAGCTTGCCACCATCACCCGGTGGCGTGCACGTGATGAGGGCCTCGGTGTCGCCATCGCCCGAAGCGAGGCCATCCGTCTCGCCAAACGCGTGGCCGAACTCGACGAGCAACTCGCCGCCAAAGTTCCCGAATGACCGAGCTCGTCAAGGCCAGCCAGGCCGCGTCATTGCCAAGTGAGACCGGCGTGGGGCCTGTGACGGCCGCCGTCTGCCTGACCGTCTGGTCACATCACGATCGAGTGCGATCCGAGGCTGCGTTCGCCTCGCTCGCAGGCGTCGATCCCATCCCCGCATCATCCGGGAACACCGTGCGGCACCGGCTCAATCGCGGCGGGGATAGTCGACTCAATCGCGCCCTGCACATGGCGGTCCTGACCCGCATCGCCCACGATCCGGCCACCCGCTCATACGTCGAACGTAGACGCGCGGAGCGGCGCACGCAGCAAGCCGAGCTGGCGGATGCGGCCGCAAGGCCTGGCACCGTACGACGGGGCGGACTGTCGCCCTGAATTCGGACAGGCGGTTCACTGCTGGCTGAAGTTCTCTCGCCATTGGGAAGTGCGATGTTCCCAGACGGCTGGTGTGTCAGCAGAGGGGAGTGATTGGAGGATCCTGTTGTAGCAGCGGCCGGCGTCGGTGAGTGCGGTGTCGAGGTCATAGTGCTCGGTGGTGAGGGGGCTACTTTTGGCGGTTGCAGTCCACTGCGTCGTCCATGCGGGTCCCGGTGAGACGACGGTGTCGGGCATGGCGGAGATGTTCCGAAGGTGTCGCTCTCGTTCTACGGCGGCAACTGCCGGCTCGAGATCGATTGGCAGGTATGCGCTGATGAGAAGCAGGTCGACGAGGTCACGGAAGCGTCCGGATGGGCGACGAGTCGGGCCGAACGTCTCGTACAGAGCGCACAGCTTGTCGGCAATCTGATCGGCGAGTGGGTAGAGCTGGACGGTTCCCTCGGGTGTGAAGTCGTCGGTGTCGATGAGCCGGGGGAGTGGGTGGCGTTCGATAGCCCCGACGAGCGGACGTCGACTGGTGACGATATCGATCGAGAAAGTGTCGAATGGTCGTCCGCCCAGGGAGGCGGTCACGGTAACGGTCGTGCCTTTGTCGCCAGCGATTCGTCGCGGGCGAGTGAGTTCAAAGCGAAAGTGATCTAGATGGTGGTCGCGGGCGATACGACTGAGTTCGTCAATGGAATCGACTGTCTCGTCGGTGACCAGAAGATCGATGTCGTGGCTGTAGCGGGCGTGCGGTAGGCGCACCATCATGCCGACGCCGCCCTTGAGGACCCATCCGTAGGGGTCAGCGTCGAAGATCCTGGCTAGAAAACGGGACATCACGAAGCGGCGACGCGCTCTCTGGTCGTTCTGGCCTTGTTGGCGGGCCTGGGCTTTCAATCGGTCGGTCACCGATGCCCGGACGGCTGCGGGCGTTCTCGCGGCCGGGCTCACTGGCGACCTTCCCAGAAGCGCTCTAGGGCGCCTCTGGCCCCAGCCGTTGCATCCATTGTTTTGAACGCCTCTGAGAGTCGGGCGTTGTCGGCGGCGGTGAACTTGACGTCCGGCATGGAGGGCAGTTGCACACCACTCATCTCGTCCCGTAGCGCGCGTGCCGAGGCTGTGCTGAGCTGAGTTATTTGGCGTGTGAGCTGCTCGGAGATCATCGGATTCAGCCCCTGGGCCGTGCTGGCCCACTGGCTGATTGGGACAGCTGACTGTCTGCGCACGATGTCCGCCATTGCCAGTGCGGTGGTGGATACACCAGCTTCGGCAATCAGGGCGTTGAGGAACCCTTGGCCGTCGAGCGCTCGGTGGCCGTAACTGAAAGCGAAGGGCGAGAGTGTCTCCGTGACTTCATCTACTGTGCTCAGGTCGCGGATGAGGGCGTCACGGACGATCGAGGCAAGGTGTCCGGCGTCTAGCGCCGCGGCGGCCAGGTCGCGGATCGTGCGGAGCGCTGTCGTCACTGGAAGTCGGTCGACTACCTGCCAGTCGTGGCGTTCTAGCTCGGCCCGGTGGGTCACCACGCCGGGGATAGTCAGTCTGATTCTGCGGGTGGTGGAAAGCTCCACTTCGTCCGCATCCAGATCGCCCAGGTGCAGAAGCCGCGCCGCTGTTCGATGGGACAGAACCCCCGTGGGTACAGCCTGATCGAGCCGCTCCCAGTTCACCGTGCTCTGGTCGAGCGCCATCCATGCAAGACGCTCATTGAGATGCTCGTCGTTGGGAAGGCGGGTGAGGCGGTAGATCCCGTGATGGAGTCTTTCCAGCACTCCGGAATCAGCTAGTCGCTTGAGATCTTGTGGAGTGGTGCCGACTTGCGACCGAGCCTGTCTGCTCGTCACTAGCCCATCCTGCTCCGCAGCAAGCCCCACGAGGGCACGGACACGATCATTCATGGGCACGGCACGAAAGTACAACATCTGATGCACTTTCGCTACGCCCGAAGTGATTATCGTGCCAACTGGTCAAGCCCCTGAAAGTGGTGTCACTGTTTTTTTGATCCTTCGATGGTGATCAGGCGGGTAGTTGCATCAGTTCATCGGTGCTCACTTCCGTCTTCGGGCCGGTGCCGGTGTCGGTGGTCAGAGAAGGTCGGCCGCGGCTGAGGTCTGCGAGTCCGAAGTGGCGGCGGCCCTCGGCCCGTTCGTCGCCCATCGGCGGTGGTCGGCCGGGCCGTGCGGGGGGCTACACCACGACGCGGTCCGGGGTCGACAGTTCCGATCCCGGCGATGGCATCCCGTGCCACAACCGCGGCGCGTCCCTACGCTCGGCGGTGTC
>NZ_CALMYY010000067.1 GCF_937873725.1 uncultured Dietzia sp. | reverse complement strand
GGGGGGGGGGGCGGACTGCGGGGGGGGGGGCGGCCGCGGGGGGGTGCGGTGCTGGGTGTCCTGCTGCGGCGGGGTGTACTGCTGTGGGGGGAGGGCCGGGCGCGCGGGCGGGAGGGGCTCGAAGCGCTCCGTGTCACCCCGCCGGGCCTCGAAGTGCCGCGGATCCTGGGGTTGCGCCGGGGCCTCGCGGGCGGGGACCTGTTGTTCGCGGCCGTCGGGATTGCCGGGACCGGGACTGAAGGGCTCGTTCATTGCTGCCTCCTCGGCGCGGTCGGTCGCGGCGTGCGACGGCCGGGAGAGCGTGGGGCCCTCAAACCGACTCGAGTCCCAATCTACGTTCTGACTCCGACAATGTTGACACTGGTGGCTCGCCCGCGGCCGGCGGCCTACGGCGTGGAGACCGCCGCCGGGGGTGAGGACTGTCGCGCGGCGCCGGCGGAGGCGTCGGCGGGGTCCTGCGTCAGAGCGAAGAGGGTGGCGCCGAGCGCTGCGGTGGCGGCGAGGGCTGCGCCGATCCCCAACTCGAGGATGGAGAACTGCGTGCGGCGACCCAGCATCTGGGGCGACGTGACGGAGCTGGACATCGATTTCCTTTAACAGATCCTGCCGAGCCTGTGAGGGACGCCGATGACCATAGGCCTTCTCACCGCGTCATGGCTAGAGGGGGCGGGCGTCAACATGGCGGCGGCCACCCGCGCTCGACGGCCTGCGCTCAACGGCCCGACGGTGTGACGGTCCCGCGGGAGAGGGCACGCAGGTCACTCACAGAGCGGCGATCATCTCGCGCATCCGATCGATCTCGCGCTGCTGGGTCTGGATGATCGACCGGGCCAGCTCGACGGTCGGCGGGTAGGTGCCGTCGGAGACCTCGTCCTGCGCCATCTCGATCGCGCCCTCGTGATGGGCGATCATCTGCTCGAGGAACAGCCGCGCGGCGTCGGGGCCCCGCGCATCGGACAGCTCCCGCATCTCCTGGCCGGAGAGCATCCCGTCCATCATCGGCATCCCGGCGGCATCGTCCGCGCCGCCCATGTGATCGCCCATGTGGCCGGGCACGTCGTCGCCCATCATCGGTCCACCCTGCGGTCCGCCGGGCACCCCCCACTGCTCGAGCCACTGGCGCATCTGCTCGATCTCGGGGCCCTGGGCCGCCTTGATCTCCTCGGCCATGGTCCTCACGTCGGCGGGGACGTCGTCTTTGTCCAGGATGATGTCGCTCATCTCGATCGCCTGCTGGTGGTGCGGGATCATCATCCGGGAGAACATCACGTCCGCCGCGGAGTGCTCGGAGTCCTGGCCGGTGGCGGTCGTGAGAGTCCCGCCGGTCGTGGTCTCGCTCATCACGGCGCCGGGCGAGGTCTCGGTGGCGGTCGTCGAGTCGGTGCCGTTCCCGGCGCATCCGGCGAGCGCCAGTACGGCGGCGGCGGTGGCGGCGAGGAGGGCTCTGCTGGTCATCGTCGGGTCCTTTCGTCAAAGAGGGCGGGGCGCCTGTCCCGCTTCCGGCCCTCGCGGCCGTCGACTGTGATGGCCACACGCCATCGTCGCCGGGGAACCCCTCATTCCCGGTGGAGGTCACGTCAAGATTCGGTCAAGGCTGCCGCGGCGGCGGCGCACCCCGCGGCGGGGCGCGATGATGGACCCATGCCCTCACCCGCTGGTGCCCACGACTCGTCTGGTCCGGTCGCCGGGTTGAGGGCCCTGGTCGTGGACGACGAGCGGCCGCTCGCGGAGTTGGTCGGCTCGTATCTCGAGCGCGACGGGTTCGAGGTGACCCTCGCCGGGGACGGTGCCGAGGCGGTCGCGTTGGCGCGCTCGGCGGACCCGGACGTGGTGGTCCTGGATCTGGGGCTGCCCGGGCTGGACGGGGTGGAGGTGTGCCGCCGGATCCGCGCCCATTCCGACGCCTACGTGGTGATGCTCACCGCCCGGACCGACGAGGTGGACACGCTGATCGGGCTGTCGGTTGGCGCCGACGACTACGTGACCAAGCCGTTCAGCCCACGCGAGCTGATGGCCCGGATCCAGGCCATGCTGCGCCGGCCGCGGACCCCCGCCACCGTGGCCGACGGCCCGCGGGAGCCCGCTGCCCGGGCGGTCGGGGAGCTGAGCATCGACGAGGCGGGCCGCGAGGTCACCGTCGGCGGCGAGGCGGTCGCTCTGACGCGGACCGAGTTCGACGTGCTCGCCGCTCTGTCCCGCGACCCGGGCGTGGTGCTCAGCCGGGCCCGACTGATCGAGGCGGTGTGGGGTCCCAACTGGGTGGGCGACGACCACATGGTGGACGTCCACATCGCCCACCTGCGCCGGAAGCTGGGCGACGACGCGGCCCGGGGGCGCTACGTGCGCACCGTCCGAGGCGTCGGCTACCGCATGGGGACCGGGGGATGAGCGGGCGCGGCCGTCGCCGGCTGGCCGGGGCCAGCTTCGGGACGCTTCTGCTCCTGGCCATGGCGGGCGTCGTGCTGGGCTGCGCGGTCAGCGCGTGGCTGGTCGCCTCCGCGCTGGCCCCCGGGATCTTCCACGACCACTTGGGACAGGCCGGGATCGACCACGACTCCGCCGGGGCCGCGCACGTCGAGGAGGCGTTCACCATCGCGATCGTCCTGGCCTGGGGGCTGGCGGTGGGGATCGCGGTGCTCCTGGCGCTGCTCGCGAGCTGGTACCTCACCCGCCGGGTCCAGCGCTCGGTCACGGTGGTCACCAGCTCGACAGCGGAGATCGCCGGCGGGCGCTATGGCACCCGGGTCGCGAGCCCGGAGCTGGGGCGGGAGTTCGACGAGTTGGCGGGCAGCGTCAACGAGCTGGCCCGACGGCTCGAGGCCACGGACGCCACCAGGCGCAGGATGCTCGCGGACCTGGGACACGAGATGCGCACCCCGCTGGCCACGATCGACTCCCATCTCGAGGCCCTCGACGACGGCGTCCGTGTCCTCGACGACGCCACCAAGGACGTGTTGTGGGCGGCCACCCGGCGGCTCGAGCGACTGGCCTCGGACATCGTGGCCGTCTCGGACGCCGAGGAACACCAGGCCCGGCTCCACCTCGCCCGCACCTCCACCGCCGGGCTCGTGGCCGGCGCGATCGACGCCGCCCGCGCGCAGTACGCCGAGAAGGGTGTCGCTCTGACGGCGGAGGGGGTCGAGCAGGCCACCGTCACCGTGGACGTTGAGCGGATGGGCCAGGTGCTGGGGAACCTCCTGGGGAACGCGCTCCGGCACACCCCGGCGGGCGGAGCGGTGACCGTCGGCGCCGCGCCCGCGGGGCCGGGGGTCGTCGAGATCACGGTCGCCGACTCCGGCGAGGGCATCGCGCCCGAGCACCTGGACCACCTGTTTGACCGCTTCTACCGGGCCGACCCCTCCCGGGGCCGCGACGCCGGCGGGAGCGGGATCGGCCTGGCCATCACGCGGGCGCTGGTGGAGGCGCACGGCGGACGGGTCCGGGCGAGCAGCGACGGCCCCGGCCGCGGCGCCCGGTTCACCATCACGATCCCCGCCACGGCAGGGAGCTGAGCGCGCGCTCCCGCCGGTCGGGTCAGCGGGTGGCCAGCACGATCCGCTGCAGGTCGCGGCCCACGATCACCTTGCCGCTGTAGCCCTCCTGCGCCCAGTCGTGCCACTGGCGCGGATCGACCACGCCGGAGTAGTCGCCGAGGTGGGTCAGGACCAGCCGGCTGGCGCCGGCCCGCTCGGCCACCTGCCCCACCACCTGGACCTCGACATGCGATTCCAGGTTGTGCTCGATCATCGCCGGCGGCAGGTTCCCGCCGCGCACGTTGATCGCCTCGTGCACGAGCGTGTCGGTGCCGAGCGCCAGCTTGTCCAGGTTCGCGCTGAGGCTGGTGTCACCGGAGAACGTCACCGACCCGTGCTCGGTGTCGAAGCGGAAGGCGAACGCGGGGAAGACCGGCCCGTGCGGGACGAGGGTCGCGGTGACCCGGACGTTCTGGTCCTCCATGACCAAGAACGGGTCCATCGCCGGGCAGGTGTTGGTGTAGCTCGCCCCGACGTCGGGGATCGCGATCTCATGGACGTCGAACAGGGTGCGCGGGTCGGGCGGGCCGCCGGCGGGGCCGTTGTCGCGGAGGAAGATGTTGGACGTGTACGCGTAGGCCTCGTGCATTCGCTGCGTCATCTCGGCGGTGCCCGGGGTGGGGCTCTGCGGGGCGACCACCGGGAAGTCGGGGTAGTTGAAGTTGGGCGGTCGCAGTCCGCCCGCCGAGCCCGGGCCGTACACGTCGACCGGGCCCGCGAGCTTGTCGCCCGCGGAATTGGCCACCACCCCGCCGATGAGCGCGAAGTTGTAGTAGTCGGCGATGTGGTCGGCGTGCAGGTGGGTGATGAAGATGCCCCGGATCGCCGCCAACTCGAGCCCGGTGAGCCCGT
Organism: uncultured Dietzia sp.; assembly: GCF_937873725.1. Taxonomy (GTDB): domain Bacteria; phylum Actinomycetota; class Actinomycetes; order Mycobacteriales; family Mycobacteriaceae; genus Dietzia. Next base: position 76,157 of record NZ_CALMYY010000067.1, on the reverse strand, counting down.
ACTGGGTGACCGAGGAGCGGCCGCAGTCGATGACGTAGGTGGCGCCGTTGACCACGAGGACCGTCGCAATCCCCACCCGGGTCCTCTCCACCATCGGGCCCGCGAGCGTCCCCAGCAGCACCAGCTCGAGGGGTTCGCGCTCGTCCGCGGGGATGGGGGCGGGCGGGGTGTTCCCCGAGGAGCCGAGGGAGCCGGTGTCGAGGGAGCCCGAGTCGAGTGAACCGGACAGGCTCTGGGCGGCGGCCTGGCCCGCGCCGAGTCCGGCGACGCCGGTCACCGCCGCGGCCCCGCCGAGGGCGGCGAGCAGCGAGCGGCGGCTGACTCGGGCCGCGGGCTGGGGGCTGGGATCTGAGGGGGGCATGGCGACGTCCTTCATCCGGGGGCGGGTTTCGGGGCGGAGATGAGCTGGAGGAGCGTGTGCCACCAGTCCGTAGTGAAAAAAAAACCTACTTCAGATTTTCTCAGGTAAGGGCGGATTCACGGTTCGTCGCGTTCGGCGCTCGGCGAGCGCGCGCCGGCGGGTCGGTCGCCAGCAGGTTGCTCGAGATTCGGTGACGCTTGCTCGAGCTCAGGTACGCCCTGCCGGGGTGTCGCGTGCGCCGGGTTCGAGCAGGTGCGCGCAGACCTCGAGCAAGTCGTCGCGGATCTCGCGCAGGTGGGCTCAGATCTCGAGCAAGTGCCGCGGGGCCGGGGCGCTGCGGGGCAGGGGCTGGGGCGCGGCCGCGGAGTCGGGACGCCGGAGGGGGCAGGGGCCGGGGCGCGGCTGCGGAGTCGGGACGCCGGAGGGGGCAGGGGCCCGTGTGGGGCCGCGGAGCCGGGACGCCGGAGGGGGCAGGGGCTGGTGCGTGGTCTCGTAGCGGGCCCCGATTCAGGCCGGCCCCGCCTCGGGCGCGGGGGCGCCGCCCGCCCGAGCCCCGCCACGAGCCAGTCCACGAGGTCGGTCACGTACTGGCGGTGTGCCGGCGCGGCGTCGGCGGGGCCGCGGGCCCGAGTGGCGAGCTCGGCGGTGAGCATGACGATCATCTGCCGCACCCGGTGCCGGGCCCACTCCTGCCCACATCGGGCGGTGACGGCCGAGATCAGCATCGCCAACTGGTCCTGCAGCGCGGTGTCCGCCACCGGCCCGGGGCCGACCGTCCGGCCCACCTCGGCGACCGGCCCCAGCTGTCCGATCACCCGGAGCGTCCAGCGGCCCTCGTCGTCGTCGAGCAAATCCGCCAGCGGTGACACCACCGCCCGCACGATCTCCGCGAGGTCGGGCGCGGACGAGGCCCACCTGTCGAGGTCGCGGCGGCGCTCGGGCTCCATGCGCGCCACCCCGCTGCGCAGGACGGACTCGAGCAGGCCGGTGCGCCCGCCGAAGTGGTAGTTGATCGCGGAGTCGTTGCCCTGGCCGGCGTCGGCCACGATGTCGCGGATCCGGGCGGTGCGCCAGCCGTCGGAGGCGAACCTGCGCAGGCCCGCCAGGAGCAGGGCCTCGCGGGTGGCGACCGAGCGGGGTCGGGCCGGGCCGGGCGCGGGGGCTGGGCTGGGGGGAGACGGGCTGGGCGTGGGGGTTGGGCCGGGAGTGGCGGCGGAGCGGGGCACGAGGCGAGTCTAGATCGCCCTTCCCCTGAGTTAACAGCACGTGTTAAATGGGGCCATGCAGCCCACCGCACCCGCCGCGTCCACCGCACCCGCCGCGTCCACCGCACCCGGCCCGGCCTTCGACCCGTTCGACCCCGCGCACCTGGCGGACCCGTATCCCGGCTACGCGATCCTGCGCGAGACGGACCCCGTGCACTTCCACCGCGGCGACGGCACGGCCGCCCACCCGGACTTCTGGGCGCTGTCGCGCTACGCCGACGTCGACGCCGCGGTGTGCGCCCCCGACGCGTTCTCCTCCGCCAGCGGCCTGACCTTCTACCGCGACGAGATCGAGAAGCTGGGGCTGGCGCCGACCATCGTCATGATGGATCCGCCCGAGCACTCCGGGAAGCGGCGGCTGCTGGCCAAGGCGTTCTCGCCGAAGCGCGTGGCGGAGACCGAGCCGCTCATCCGCGACTACGTCCGTGGGCGGCTGGCGGAGATGGCCGAGCGGGACCACGACGGCGAGGTGGTCGATCTGCACCGGGACTTCTCGTCCCGGATCCCGACGTTCGTGCTGGCGCACCTGTTCGACCTGCCGGCCCAGGACAGGCCCCGGTTCGGCCCGTGGGTCAGCGCGCTCACCACGCTCCAGGAGGAGGGGTTCCGTCCGGCCGGCCTCGAGGGCGGGGCGGTGGCGGCGGTGGCGGAGATGTTCGGGTACTTCGGCGAGCTGATCGCCGAGCGGCGGGCGGCCCCGGGCGAGGACCTCATCTCGGCGCTGACGCAGGCCGAGATCGGCGGCGAGCAGCTGGACGACTGGGACATCCTCGGCTTCTGCTTTGTGATCGTGGCCGGGGGGAACGACACCACGGGCAACCTCATCTCGCACACGGTGGCGCTGCTCGACGCGAACCCGCGGCAGCGCGGGATGCTCGTGGCCGACCCGGGGCTGATCCCCGGCGCGCTGCAGGAATGCCTGCGCTACGAGTCGAGCGTGCAGGCGCTCGCGCGGACCACGACGCGGGAGGTCACGGTCGGCGGGGTGACGATCCCGGCGGGGGAGAAGGTGATGATGCTCTACGGCTCGGCCAACCGCGACGAGCGCGAGTTCGGGCCGACCGCCGGGGAGTTGGACATCACCCGCGAGATCACCGGGCACCTGGGTTTCTCCCGCGGGCCGCACTTTTGCATCGGCTCGCACTTCGCCCGCCTGCAGGCGCGGATCGCGGTGGAGGAGCTGTACGCGGCGCACCCCGCGGTGGGAGTGGACTCCGGCGCCGCGGTCCGGGCGCTCTCGCCGTTCACCCGCGGATTCGTGTCGCTGCCCGCGACGGGGCTGGGCGCGCGGCCGGCCTGATCCCGGGGTCGGACGAGGGTAGACCGGCAGGGGGGATAAGCCTAGACTCATCGGGCAAGGCCAGGGCGGGGGGCGCCCGGTGCGACGCGTTCCGCATTTCTTCTCGGTGAGGACGCATCATGACAACCACCACGGCTTATCCGACCCCCGATTCCACACCCCCCGGCCCGCCGGCGCGGACCAGTCCGCTGAACTGGGTCATGCTCGTCGCGGGCGTGCTGCTCGCCGCCCTGGGCATCGGGCTCACAGCCGCGGGCATCGCGCTCGCGGTGGCCGAGGCCTCCCAGCGGGACGGGCGCTACGCCTACACCGACACGAGCCGGGCCCAGACCGTCGGCCACGCCATCACGACCTCGCCCATCCGGGTGGACCTGGGTGACACCACGGCGTCGGGCGGGGACTTCCGGCTGGACGACCTGCTCAGCATCCAGCTGCGCGCGACCGCCGTGGTCCCCGGCCAGGACGTCTTCATCGGCATCGCCGACGCCGCCGATGTCCAGGCCTACCTCCGGGACGTCCCGCACGCGGTGTTCGGGGACGACCCCTGGGCCAAGCGGTACGACGTGGGCGATTCGGCGCGGTGGACCAGGGACGCCGACACCGGCGCCTCCCTGGACGAGGTGCCCGGCACCCGGGCCCCCGAGCCCCCCACCGAGCAGGACTTCTGGGTCCAGTCGGCCACGGGGGCGGACCAGCAGACGATCACCGTGGACCTGCGATCCGGCAACTGGGTGCTGGTGGTGATGAACGCCGACGGCTCACGCCCGGTGTGGGTCGACGTGCAGGCGGGCGCCCACACGGACCTCTTCGGCCTCGCGAACCCGGGCGTCCTGATCGCGGGGATCGTGGCGCTGGTCCTGGGGCTGCCGCTGATCCTGCTGGGCGCGGCCGGGCTGGGGCGCGACATCGATCGCGGACCCGGCGCGGGCGGGGGCCCTGCCGTCGGCGTCGGCGCTGCCGCCGACCCCGACCCGCTGCGCCTCTACGGCCACCCGGACCCCGGCGTCTCCCGCGGGCTGTGGCTGGTCAAGTGGTTGCTGGTCATCCCGCACCTTCTCGTGATGGGGCTGCTGTGGTTCGGGCTGGTGGTGGTCACCATCGCCTCGTTCTTCGCGATCCTGTTCACCGGCCGCTACCCGCGGGCGCTGTTCGCGTACACCGTCGGGGTGCTGCGGTGGAACTGGCGGGTGGGCTTCTACGCCTACTCGGCGCTGGGCACCGACCGCTATCCGCCGTTCTCGCTCGCGCCCGCCGACTACCCGGCCGGGCTGGACGTGGCCTATCCCGACCACCTCTCGCGCGGCCTCGTGCTGGTCAAGTGGTGGCTGCTGGCGATCCCGCACCTGATGATCGTGGGGATCCTCACCGGCGGCGGGGCGGCCGCCGGCAACGCCTCCGCCTCCGGCGGCTGGAACATCTCCCTGCTGGGGCTGCTCGTGCTGATCGTCGCGATCGGGCTGCTGTTCACCGGCCGCTACCTGCCCGGGTTGTTCGACCTGATCGTGGGCCTCAACCGCTGGGTGTACCGCGTCGGGTCCTACGTGCTGCTTCTGCGGGACGAGTACCCGCCGTTCCGGCTGGACCAGGGGCCGGACGAGCCCGCCACCGAGCCCACGACCGAGCCCACGACCGAGCCGACGACCCCAGCGTGGTCGCCGGAGCACTGAGTTCGGTCGACGCTGCGCAGGTGCTCCGGCGGATCGACGCGAATCCCGTCGACCAAACTCGGTGGGGCGTCGACCAAACTCACGGGTCGGCGGGGTCGGTGGGGTCGGTGGGGTCGGTGGGGTCGGTGGGGTCGGCGGGGTCGGCGGGGTCGGCGGGCCGCCCCGTCACGACCCGGGCGAGGAGGTCGGCCAGGCGCTCATCGATGCCCTCGCGCCGCTCCTCGGGGATGTCCAGGGCGTCGAGCAGCGCGCCCCGCAGGACCGGCCAGCCGTAGACGGCGGTGAAGACCAGGAGCAGCTCCACGTCCCCGGCCGGCGGGGGGGAGGTCATGCGCCGCAGGGCCGCGGCCGGGCGCTCGGAGGGGTCGACCATCGGCGGGAACGCGGCCTCGCGGTCGAGGGCCAGCCACGCCAGGAGCCTGCTGATCTCCGGGTGGGCGGTGGCGCCGAGCAGCATGCCGCGGACGGCCTCGCCGGCGTCGTCGAGGTTCTCCAGGCGGGTGGCGCCGTAGCGCACGGCCTCCTGCATCACCGTGGTGAGCAGGGCGTCCTTGCGCCCGACGTGCCGGTGGATCAGTCCGAGGTTCACCCCGGCGGCGTCCGCGATGTCGCGCAGGGGCACGCGGGGCCCCCGCTCGGACAGCAGCCGCCGGGCCTCGCGCAGGACCGCGGATCGGACCTCGTCGCGGCCGGTCGGGCGGGGTCGCGGGGGGTCGGCCTCGCGGCCGGTCGGGCGGGCTCGCGGGGGGTCGGCCGCACGGGCGGGCGCGGCGTCGGGCGGGGTCGGGTCGGGGTGGCCGCCCTCGTCGTCGTCGTTCCCGGAGGGGTTCCCGCGTTCCATTCCCAAACTGTACACACTTGACTACGGTCGCAGCAGAGGACGCGGAACCCGCGCACTCCCTGCGAAAGGCCCGACCATGACCACACCCGACCGCCGCGACGACATCGACGCGATCAAGGCCCTCAAGTACCGCTACCTGCGCTGCGTCGACCTGCGGCTGTGGGACGAGCTCGCCGGGACGCTCGCGGAGGACGTCTCCGCCTCGTACGGCAAGCGGCTGTCCTACACCGGCCGGGACCAGGTGGTGGCCGGGCTCCGCGAGCAGATGACCGATGACGTGATCACCGAGCACCAGGCCCACCACCCGGAGATCGAGGTGGACGGCGACACCGCCACCGGCCGCTGGTACCTGCAGGACCGCGTGATCGTCCCGGCCTTCGACACGATGATCTTCGGCAGCGCGTTCTACGAGGACACCTACCGGCGGACCGACGGCCGCTGGGTCATCTCGAGCACCGGCTACAAGCGCACCTACGAGGCGATGGTCGACCTCAAGGACGTGCCCAGCTTCCAGCTCACCGACAACCACCTCGCGCCCGCCGCGGAGTGAGCCCCCCGTACCGCCCGACACCGATCGAGAACCGGAGAACCACATGAGTGAACCCACCCCGCAGACCCCCGGCACCGCGCGCGACGACCGACTGGCCGGCAAGGTCGCGATCGTCACGGGAGGCGGTCAGGGCGTCGGCCGCGGGATCTCCCTGGGGCTGGCCGAGTCGGGCGCCGCGGTGCTGCTGGTCGGGCGCACGCTCCACAAGCTGGAGAGCGTCGCCGAGGAGATCCGCGCCGCCGGCGGCACCGCCGAGTGCCTGGCGGTGGACATCATCACCGACGGCGCTCCCGAGGCGATCATCGCCGCGGCCGTCGAGCGCCTGGGCGGGGTGGACATCCTGGTCAACAACGCCAACATGGCCATGCCGCTCCCGCTGTCGGACTACCCGGACGACGCCTTCCGCACGGCCTTCGAGGGCGGGCCCCGCGTCACTTTCTCCCTGATGAAGCTGGCCCGGCCGGAGTTGGTCAAGCGCGGCGGCGGCACCATTATCAACCTCGTCACCTCCGCCGCGGTGCGCTGGGACGCGGCCAACTACGGCGTCTACTCGGCGGTCAAGGAGGCCATCCGCGCCCTCACCCGCGCGGCCGCGTACGAGTGGGCCGCCGAGGGGACCCGGGCGCTCAACGTGGCGCCGCACGCCCACAGCCCCGGCCTGGACTGGTGGATGGAGAACAACCCGGAGGAGGCCGCCGCGTTTGTCGCCGGCATCCCCGCGGGGCGCGTGGGCGACCCGCTGGTCGACGTCGGCCGCCCCGTCGCCTGGCTCTGCTCGGCCGAGGCCTCGTACCTGTCCGGCGCGACAATCCCCCTGGACGGCGGCCAGTCCCGCTGGGGCTGACCCCACCCGGCGCGCCAGACGAAAGGTTCCCACGACACCGTGACCGGACACCGCGACCTCTCGAGCAGGCACAACCCGGCCGACACGGACCGTCCCGCGGCCGTGGGGCGGCGCGATGCCCTGTCGCTGGCCGCGGACATCCGCGCCGGGGCCACCGACCCCGCCGCGGTCCTCGAGCGGGCGATCGACCGGATCGCGACCCTGAACCCCCGGCTCAACGCCGTGGTGTCGACCCGGTTCGACGCCGCGCGCGCCGAGGTGGAGGCCGGACTGCCCGACGGCCCGCTGCGCGGGGTGCCGATCGTCATCAAGAACCTGGGCACCGACGTGGCCGGGCAGCCCGCCACCGACGGGTCCCGGCTGTTCGCCGACGTCGTGGCGACCGTGGACAGCGCGATCGTCCAGCGCTACAGGGCGGCCGGCATGGTGGTGCTGGGCACGACCAACGTGCCCGAGCTGGGCAAGTCCACCACCACGGAGTCGGTGCTCTACGGGTCGTGCCGCAACCCGTGGAACCCCGACTACTCCACCGGCGGCTCGAGCGGTGGGTCGGCGGCCGCGGTCGCCGCGGGGATGGTGCCGGTCGCGCACGCCACGGACGGCGGCGGATCCATCCGGATCCCGGCCGCCATGTGCGGATTGGTCGGCCTCAAACCCAGCCGTGGCCGGGTGCCCACCTGGCCCCACCCGGCGGCGCTGGCGGCCCCGATCTCGTATCACCACGCGGTGACCACGACCGTGCGCGACAGTGCGGCGCTGCTGGACGCGGTGGCGGGCCACGTGCCCGGCGACGCGTACGGGGCCCCGACCCCCACGCGACCGTTCCTCGACGAGGCCGCGATCGATCCCGGGCGGCTGCGGGTCGGCGTGATGCGCACGGCGCCAGGGCCGTTCCCGACCGACCCGGACTGTTCGGCGGCGGTGGACCGCACCGCCGCGCTGCTGGACGGGCTCGGGCACGAGGTGATCGAGGTCGGGCTGGGCCTCGACGTGATCGAGGCGATGATCGCCCTCGGCGACATCATGGGCGCGCAGCTGCACGCGAAGATCGAGGACCGGCTCGCCCGCCTCGGCCGCGAGCTGCGCGAGGACGACCTGGAGCCGTGGACCCTGAGGATCCTCGACAACTCCCGGAGCCTGACCGCGCCGCGGCTGTCCCGGGCGTTGGAGACCGCGCAGCGCACCGGCTGGCGGGTGGCGGAGCTGTTCGCGGGTGCCGGGATCGACGCGCTGCTGCTGCCGACCGTGCCCGCCACCACCCCGGAGCTGGGATTCCTCGACGTGACGGACCCCGAGTCCATGTGGACCCGGTCGTCGTCGTTCTCGGCCGCCACCAGCCTGTTCAACCTCTCCGGCCAGCCGGCGATCTCCCTGCCGCTGGGCACCGATCGCCGGGGGCTGCCGGTGGGCGTGCAACTGGTCGCCGACTACGCGCGCGAGGACCTGCTGCTCCGGCTGTCCGGGCAGCTCGAGTCGGCGGCGCCCTGGTCGACGGTGGCCCCGGGCTTCGACGGCTGGTGACGGCCGGGCCGCGGTGACGACCGGCTGCGAGGCCCGCTGACCGGGCGTACCGTCGCGGACACGCCACCACACCTCAGGATGTGATCCCGCATGACCACGTACCGGACCCACAACCCGTCCACCGGCCGGACCGTCGCCGAGTACCCAGGCCTGGACGACGGCCACGTCGACGCGGTCCTCGCCCGCGTCACCGACGGCTTCGCGCACTGGCGCGCCACCCCGCCCGCCGAGCGGTCCTCGGTGCTCGCCGCGATCGCCGGCGGGTTCGAGGCCCGCAGCGACGAGCTGGCCGCCGCGATCTCGGAGGAGATGGGCAAGCCCCTTCGCCAGGCGGAGGGGGAGGTGGCGCTGGCCGCCTCGATCTACCGCTGGTACTCGGAGCACGGCCCCGCGCTGCTGCGCCCGGAGACGCTCGACGTGCCCGGTGCCAGGGAGAGCACCGTCAGCGTCGAGGCGGTGGGCCCGCTCGTGGGCGTGATGCCGTGGAACTACCCCTACTACCAGGTCGCCCGGTTTGCCGCGCCCAACCTCATGACCGGCAACACGGTGATCCTCAAGCACGCGTCGATCTGCGCCAGGAGCTCGGCGCTGGTGGAGCTGATCCAGCGCGAGGCCGGACTGCCGGAGGACGCCTACGTCAACGTCTACGCCTCGTCGGGCCAGGTGGCGACGATGATCGCCGATCCCCGCGTCCGCGGGGTCTCGCTCACCGGCAGCGAGGCCGCCGGCGCGGCGGTGGCCGAGGTCGCCGCCAAGAACCTCAAGAAGAGCGTCCTGGAGCTCGGCGGCTCCGACCCGCTCATCATCCTGGACACCGAGGACGTGGACCGGCTGGTCGGCGCCGTCGGTCGGGCCCGGCTGTCCAACGCGGGGCAGGCGTGCAACTCGCCCAAGCGGATGTTCGTCCCCGAGGGGATCTACGACGAGTTCGTCACCGGCCTCACCGACCTGTACTCCACGATCACGGTCGGGCCGGCCGAAGACCCGACCACCGAGATGGGCCCGTTGTCCAGCGAGGAGGCCCGCGACGGCGTGGTCGAGCAGGTCCGCACGGCGGTCGAGCAGGGCGCCAAGCTCCGGGTGGGCGGCGACTCGATCGACCGGCCCGGGGCCTTCATGGAGCCGACCGTCCTCACCGACATCACCCCGGAGATGGACGTCTACCACGAGGAGGTCTTCGGCCCGGTCGCGATGGTCTACCGGTACTCCGACCTCGACGAGGCCCTGCGGATCGCCAACGACACCCGCTTCGGGCTCTCCGGCTCCGTCTGGGGCACCGACCCCGAGGAGGCGGCGCGGGTGGCGGACCGGATCGAGGCCGGGATGGTGTACGTCAACGAGCACGGCACCACCCGGGCCGGGCTGCCCTTCGGCGGGGTCAAGGCGTCCGGCTACGGCCGGGAGCTGGGCCGCTGGGGGATGGGCGAGTTCGTCAACACCAAGCTGCGCCGGGTGAGATGAGAACGGGACGGCCCCGGGCCCCCGCCGGTGAGCGGGGGCCCGGGGCCGTGGTCTGCGGACCAGCGCGCCCGCGGGTTACGCCGGGTCACTTCTCCAGGTAGGCGCCGTCGTAGAGGACGGTCGAGGACAGCGTGGGCGTGAGGCCGTGGACCGAGTCCGCGACGGCCACGTACTGCTCACCGTTGGCCACCACGGCGAACGGCTGGAGCTTGTTGTAGACCTCCTGGAGCCGCGTGAGCGCCTCCTTCTGGGCGTCGACGTCGGGGGCGGCCTTGAACGCCTCGATCGCCGCGGTGAGCTCCGGATCGTTGATCCCGGACAGGTTGGTCGCGCCGGTGGGGAGCATCGCGCTGGCGAAGCCGGAGGCCAGGTCGGCGTCGGAGGTGGACAGCCCGCTGATCACGATCTCGTAATCGCCGGTGAACTGGCGGGCGGCGACCTGCGAGATCGGCGTGTTCTCGATGGTCACGTCGAAGCCGGCCGCGTCGAGGAGCGCCTTGGTCACCACGCCGGCGTCGACGTTCTCGGGTGCGTCGGAGATCAGGAGGGACAGCTTGCCGTCCCAGCCCGGGCGGTCCGCCTTGAGCTGCTGCACGAGCGACTTGGCCTGCTCGATGTCGAAGGCCGGCCCCTCCTGGCCGGCGAACAGACGCGAGGACTCGGCCACGAGGGCGGAGGTGGGCTGCCCGGTGCCGTCGGTGAGGCGCTGGTTCCACAGCTCGCGGTCCAGGGCGGCGCCGACGGCCTGGCGGGCCCGGACGTCGGTGAGGACGCCGTTGTAGCCCGCCTTCCCGGCGTTCATGTTGACGACGGATCCGGAGCTGATGATCTCCTCGAAGCCGCGAACGCCGGCGTCCTTGGCCTCGAGGATGAAGCTCGAGCCGCGCAGGAAGCCGACCTGGACCTCGCCGGTCTGGAACGCGTCGAAGGTGCCCTGGGAGCCGGGGATGCGGATGAAGCGCAGGGTCGGGCAGACCGGTCCGCCGTAGTAGTTCGGGTTGGGCTCCAGCACGACCTCCTGGTCGGGCGTGTACTTGGCGAGTGTGAACGCGCCGGCGCCGATCGGGTTGCTCGCCCACGCCTGCGGATCCGCGGCCTCGTAGGCCTTCTTGGGGATGACCTCACCGACGGTGCCGGCGAACATGGCCGGGAACCCGGCCCACGGGCTGACGAGGGTGATCTCCAGGGTGAGCGGGTCCACCACCCGGGTCTCGGCGACCTGCATGGCGTCGGTCATGGCCACCGACCGGGTGGCCGGGTTCTTGTGCAGACCCAGGGTGAAGGCGACGTCCTCGGCGGTGAGCGGGTCACCGTTGGAGAAGGTCACGCCGTCGCGCAGCTTGAGGGTCCAGACGGAGTTGTCCGCGTTGGCCTTCAGGGACTCGGCGAGCTTGGGCTCGAACACCTCCGCCACCGGGTTCCACACCATCAGCCGGTCGTAGATGGCCGCCGACTGGGCGCCGCCCCGCACGCCGTACTGGCCCTGGCCCGGCGCGAAGGTGGGCAGCATGACGTACTCGCCCACGGTGATCGTCCCGCCGGCCCGGTCCTCGGTGCACCGCTCGGAGGTGTCGGGCATCAGGCCCTCGCCGCCGGCGGCGGAGGTCGAGTCGTCCCCGCCTCCGCCACACGCGGTCAGGGTCAGGGTCGCGGCCGCGAGTACGGCCAGCGCGCTGGTGGTGCGGTTCATCTGTTCTCCTCGAGAGGGTGGTGACACGCGACCTGATGGCCGGGTGCGATGTCGACTAGCTGGGGACGGTCGGTCGTGCAGATCGCGGTGGCCCGGGGGCACCGGGTCCGGAACCTGCAGCCCGACGGGGGGTTCAGGGGGGAGGGCAGCTCCGAGCTCGTGGCGGCGATCGGCGTCTCCCCGAGGGTGTCGGCCAGGGTGCCGCCGAGCGTGGGGGCCGACGAGAGGAGCAGCATCGTGTACGGGTGCGCGGGCGCCCGGTAGAGCGCCGTGGTGTCGGCGACCTCGCACACCGTGCCCAGGTACATCACCGCCACGCGGTCGGCGATGTTGTGCACCACCGACAGGTCGTGGGAGATGAACACCATGGTCAGCCGGTACCGCGCCTTCATGTCCTCGAGCAGGTTGAGGATCTGCGCCTGCACCGAGACGTCGAGCGCGGACACCGGCTCGTCGCACACCAGCACCTCCGGCTCGAGCACCAGGGCCCGGGCCAGGGCGATGCGCTGGCACTGTCCGCCCGAGAACTCCGCCGGTCGCCGGTCGCCGGCGGAGGCGGGGTCCAGGCCCACCGCCTCCATCGCGGCGTCGACCCGGCGCCGCAGCTCGGCCCCGTCGCCCTCGATGCCCTGGATCTCCAGGCCCTCCGCCACGATGTCCCGGACCCTGCGGCGCGGGTTGAGGGAGGAGACGGGGTCCTGGAACACCATCTGGATGGACTTGCGGGCCCGCTTGAGCGCCGCGCCGGACAGGGAACACAGGTCGGTGCCGTCCACCATCACCCGCCCCGAGGTGGGGCGGGGGAGCTGGAGCATCGCCCGGCCGAGGCTGGACTTGCCGCACCCGGACTCGCCCACCAGGGCGAGCGTGGTGCCGCGGGGGACGTCGAGGGAGACGTCGGTGACGGCGTGGACCGTGCCCTTCCGGGTCCGGTACTCCACCGTGACGTTCTCCACGACGAGTCTGGCGTCGGGGGCTCGGCCGGGCCCCGTGCCGGTCGGCTCCGACGGGGACGCGGCGACGTCCGGGGTCGCGCCGGTCATGACGCCTCACCGCCGGGCAGGGGGAGGGCGGGGACGGTGGGGTGGAGGCAGCCGACGCGGTGGACCGGACCGGGGACGGTGCCGGGGTCGGTGTCGGTGGCGCGGTCGGTGTCGGTGGCGCGGTCCAGGTCCGCGAGAGGGGGGTCGACGACGAGGCAGTCCTCGGCCACCCGTGGGCACCTGGGGGCGAAGCGGCATCCCGGCGGCATCGCCCGCAGGTCCGGCGGGCGCCCCTCGATCACGGTGAGCATGGTGTGCGGGGGCAGGTCGGGCCGCGGGATGGAGTCCAGCAGCGCCCCGGTGTACGGGTGCGCGGGCTCGTCGAGCAGGGCGCGCGTGTCGCCCACCTCGAGGAAGCGGCCGGCGTACATGACCCCGATCCGGTCCGTGTGCTGCGAGACCACCGCGAGGTCGTGGCTCACGAGGATCATCGCCATGTCGCCGTCGGCCTGCAGCGCGTGCAGCAGGTCCAGGATCTCGTGCTGCACCGTCACGTCCAGGGCGGTGGTGGGCTCGTCGGCGATCAGCAGCTTGGGCGAGCAGGACAGCGCGATCGCGATGCCGACCCGCTGGCGCATGCCGCCCGAGAGCTGGTGCGGGTACTCGCCCAGGCGGCTGCGGGGCGACGGGATCCGGACCCGCTCGAGCAGTTCGACAGCCCGGTCCGCGGCCGCCCGCCGGTTCAGTCCCAGGTGGTGCCGCAGCGGGTCCGTGATCTGGCGCCCGATGGTCCGGATGGGGTTGAGGGAGGTGAGCGGGTCCTGGAAGACCATGGCGATCTCGCGGCCCCAGAAGCCCTGCGCCTCGCGCTGGGACAGGCTCAGGACGTCCCGGCCGTCGAACCGGACGGACGAGGTGGGATCCACCCGGGCGGTGGTGGGGGCGATCCCCATGATCGACCGCACGAGCATCGACTTGCCGGAACCGGACTCGCCGACGATGCCGATGGTCTCGCCGCGGCGCACGGTCATGTCGACACCGTCGACCGGGGTGATCCGACCGGAGGGCGTGTCGATGTGCGTGCGGAGGTCCCGGACCTCGAGCAGTGCGGCGGCGATGCTGGCCTCCTGGCGGTAGTCATCCGGGCTAAGTCATCTACTTAATCCCTCTTGCTGTGACGAGTATCACGGCATAGTGTGGCCACGTCAAGACTTTTAAGTAACCGCCTCATGCGGTTTCTCACAGTCCGTGTGTTCTCACAGTCCGCGTCCCAGACGGAGGGTCCCCTACGTGCTCAGGTTCATTGGCGAACGCGCACTCCACGCGCTCGTCGTCGTCGTCCTCGCCGCGACCGGCGCCTTCTTCCTCATGGAGGCGGTGCCGGGGGACTCCGCGGCGTCGGCTGTCGGCCCGGGGGCCACCGCCGAGCAGTACCAGTTGGCCCGGGAGGAGATGGGCCTGGACGAGCCCGTGGCCAGCCGGTTCGCCGACTGGGCCGGCGGGCTGGCGTCCGGCGACCTGGGGAACTCGCTCATCCCGCCCAACCAGCCCGTGATCGAGATGATCGGCAACGCGCTGCCCGTGACCATGCAGCTCGCGTTCCTGTCGATCATCCTGTCGCTGGCGATCGCGGTGCCCGTCGCGGTGTGGTCGGCCTACCGGCGCGGCGGCGTGTTCGACCAGGTCGCCTCGCTCGTGGCGTTCGCGTTCATCTCGGTGCCCAGCTTCGTGGCCGGGCTGCTGCTGATCTACCTCTTCGTGTTCAACCACTCGCTGGCGCAGCAGCTGATCCTGGGGGCCGCGGTGGTGATCGGACTGCTCGTGGCCCTGTCCCCGATCGGACGGCGCGGCAACCGAGGTTCGCCCGGGGTGATGTGGGGCCGGGCCCTGCTCAGCGGGCTCGCCGTGGGCGCGGTCCTGGCCCTGGCGGCGCTGTTCCTGCCCGAGTTCCCGCGGCAGGGATACGCGCCGCTGGCCGAGGGGCTGGGGGAGAACCTGCGCAGCATCGCGCTGCCGGCGATCACGCTCGCGCTCATGGAGGTGGCGATCTTCACCCGCGTCCTGCGGACCGACATGATCGCCACCCTGCAGCAGGACTTCGTCCTCTCGGCCCGCGCCAAGGGCATGCCCACCGGCCACGTCCTGGTCGCGGAGGCGCTGCGGCCGTCGACCATCTCCATCATCACGCTCGCCGGGATCAGCCTCGGCCGGCTCATCGGCGGGACCGTGGTGGTCGAGCGCCTGTTCAACCTCCCCGGCATGGGCAGCATGATCGTCGACGCCGTGCAGAACGACAACCTGCCCGTGGTCCTGGGCGGGGTCCTGGTGATCGCCGTCTTCTACGTCCTGGTCAACATGATCGTGGACGTCACCTACGCTCTGATCGACCCGAGGCTCCGCCGTGGCTGACATCGCTCCGACCCGCCCCGCAACCCCGGACTCCGCGGCCGCCCCCGCCGACCCCGCCGCACGGCGCCGACGCCCCCGGCTGCCGCGGCTGGCCGGGCTCGGCACCGCCCTGGCCCTCGCGTGGACGATCCTCATCGTGCTGGGCGCGCTCGTCGTGGACTTCCTGCCGCTCGGCGAGGCCCGCGACCCGTCCCTCTCGCTGACGACAGCGTCGACCCTCCCGCCCGACCTCTTCTCGGCCCACCCCCTCGGCACCGACGGACAGGGCCTGGACATCCTGGGCGGACTGCTCTACGGGGCGCGGGTCTCGCTGGTGGTGGGCATCGGCGGGGTGCTGGTCGGCGCGCTGATCGGCGGCGCGCTCGGGCTGGTGGCCGGGTACCGGGGCGGCTGGACCGACCGGGTCGTCTCGATCCTCACCGACACCCTGCTGGCGTTCCCCTCGCTCATCCTGCTCATCGCGATCGTCACCGTGCTCGACCCGACGCTCCCCAACGTCACGCTGGCGCTGGGGATCATGGTGGTGCCGTCCTACACGCGGCTCGTGCGGGCCAACGCGATGGGCTTCGCGGGCCGGGAGTTCGTCACCGCGGCCCGCTCGCTCGGGGCCGGGGAGCTGCGGATCATGCTCCGCGAGGTCACCCCGAACATCGTCCAGCCGGTCTTCTCCTACAGCTTCATGCTCATCGCCGTGCTCATCGTGGCGGAGGCCTCGCTGAGCTACCTGGGGCTGAGCATTCCGAGGCCGGAACCGACATGGGGCAACATGATCAGTGCCGGGCAGTCCAACTTCCAGCGGGACCCGCAGCTCGTCGGGATCCCGGCGTTCGTGCTGTTCCTGACCGTGCTCAGCCTCAACCAGTTGGGCGAGGCGGCGGGCCGGAAGTGGAGCCCCGGCACGGCCAAGATCTGACGCGGACGAGGAGGACCGGGTGGACACGACGAACGCGGGAGCACGGGACGCGACGGCGTCCGGTGGGACGGCGTCCGGCGAGAGCAGGGACCCCAAGTCCGCGATGATCGAGATCGCCGAGCGGCTGATCGGCGAGCGGGGCCTGGACGCGGTGTCGATGCGCGACGTCGCGACGGCCGCCGGGCAGCGCAACAACTCGGCCGTCCAGTACCACTTCGGCAGCCGGGACGGGCTCATCCTGCAGGTGCTGCGCCGCCGGCTGGTGCAGCTCGACGCGGACCGCAGGGAGCGGCTGGTGAGGATCGACGAGGAGGGCCTGGGCGCCGATCTGGCCACGCTCGTGTGGGTGCTCTTCGAGCCGATCGTCGACCTCCTCCGCTCCCAGCCCGACGCCAGGCACTACGCGCGCTTCCTGCAGCGGGTGGGGCCGGTCATGGCTCCCGGGATCCCGGAGGCCAAGCTGCGGACCGCCATGGACGACGTGGTGGTGCGCCTGATCGACGTGCTCTCACACCTCCCGCGGCGGGTCGCCTTTGAGCGCATCGACCTGGCCACCCAGATGTTCACCGGGGCGCTGGCCGTGTACGAGGACCGCCGGGACGCCGGCAACGCCGTGGTCAACGCGGATTTCGAGCAGGTGGTGGCGCACCTGTACGTCATGATCGAGGCCGCGCTGCGCGGGCCGGCGGATCAGACCCGCCCGCGCAGCAGCCTGCGGAAGTAGACCACCGGGAGCACGTACCGGTCGAACGCGTAGGTCGCGCGCCGCGGCACGGTCAGGTCGAGCCCGCGGACCGTCGGGGCGGGCAGCCCGTCCCGGTCGTGCTCGGCCAGCATCAGCCGGTCACGGCTCACCGCGATCGGGATGACCGTGTAGCCGTCGTATGGTGCGGACGCTCCCCCCGCGCGCAGGTCGTCGGCCACCACCCCGACCTGCGCGCGCAGGGCGCCGCCCGACGGGCGGGTGCCCACGGTCGCCGCGTCGCCCAGGCCCCACACCGAGTCGGCGCGGGTGTGGCGCAGGGTCCCGGGGTCCACCCCGACGAGCCCGGCGTGGCCCCCGTCGGACAATCCGGACTCGGCCACGAACCGCGGCGCGCGGCTCGGCGGGGGGACGTAGGCCAGGTCCACGTGGGCGATCGCCGCGGTGCCCGGGCCGTCCAGCCGGACGGTGCGGGCGCGGTGATCCACCGCGGAGACCCGGGACCGCTCGTGGACCGTGATGCCGTACTCGTCGACGAACGGCCGCAGCCGGGAGTCCGCCGGTTCCAGGCCGAGCAGCCCGCGGAACGGGGTCACCAGGTGCACGTCGATGCGGTCGAGCACCCCCGCCCGTCGCCACGAATCGCACGCCAGGAACGCCGCCTTGAGCACGGTGCCGCCGCACGACGCGGGCTCGGGCGGGATCGAGAACACCACGGTCCCCTCGCGCTCGCGGACCAGCGCGGCGCACGCGCGACCGGCGTATTCGGGGACGTGCGCCGAGACCGCCCAGCCGTCCCGGTAGGCCTCGTCCAGGCCGGGGATCGCGTCCCAGCGCGGCACGAGGCCGGGGCACAGCACCAGGGAGCGGTAGCCGACGGTGTCGGAGCCGCCGGGCCCGCCGGTGCCGCGCGGGTCGATCGTGACGGTCCGGGCGCCGGGGTCCACCGCCGTCGCCGCGTACGGGAGGTACTCGACCCCGTCGGGGACGACGCTGTGCATCGACCGCTCGTACCGGCCCATCCGCGCCGCGCCGGCCGCGGCGTAGTTGAGCATCGGCCGGTAGCGGTGGACCGGGCTCGGGTCGATCAGCGCGATGCCCTCCAGGCCGTCCCGGCGCAGGCGCGCCGCCAGGGAGACGCCGGCGTTGCCGCCGCCGACGATCACGGTGTCGAACGCGGTGTCGAACGCGGTGGACACCGTTCAGCCGATCTCGACGAGGTAGCCCACGAGTCCGGCCACGAGGAGGAGGACGACGACGATGGCGACGATCCACACCACGGGGCCCGTGCTGGAGTTCTTCCGGGTCGGGCTCTGACGCTCGGTCGGGCTGAGCGTGCGCGGCCCGCTGTCGGACTGCATGGAGGTCGAGTCGGAGTCGGGGGTCTGCGGGCCGATCGGCGAGCCGCCGCCGTCGAGGTCCGGGCTGCCGGCGGGGTCGGGATCGGACGGTCGTGCGTGCGTCATGGGACACCTCTCGGGTCGTCGGGGTCCACACGCTAGGCCCCGGCGGTGCGACCTTCCACCGGTCCGGCCGCGCCCACGACCACCACGCCGGGGCCGACCCCCGCGCTCATCGCGGCCAGGACCCCGGCCACCGACCACGCGGTGATCGCCGACGTCCGGCCGCCGGAATCGGGGTCGAGGGAGTTCTCGAAGCGCAGGTGGTAGCTGCCGACCGGGGACCGCCACTCCACCACGTGGCGGGTGCGCCGCACCTCGGGATCGGCCACCACGACCACCTCGGTGCGGTCCAGCCCGAGGGTCGCCAGGGCCAGCGCGACCGACGCGTTGGAGGTGAGGGGAAAGTCGAGCGCCGCCTCGCGCGCGGAGCCCCGGAAGACCTCGCGGGGACCCTCGAGCGGACCGTCGACGCCGAGGGCCGACGGGCTCTTGGTGGTGACGTGGCGGAGGGTGGCGCCGTCGGTCCCGGCCCGGGCCGCCGCCGCGAGGACGTCCAGCCCGCCCACGGCGCCGGCGGGGACCAGGACGCGGCCGGTGCCGGTCCCCACGAGGTCGCCCGGGTCGCGGTATCGGGCGAACACGCCGCACGAGCAGACGATCACGTCCGTGCCCGCCCCGGTGACGCGCGGGATGAGCTCCTCGGCGGCGGCGACCCCGGCGGCCTCGACCACCACGTCGGCGGCGGCGATGGCCGCGCCGACCTCCGCGGGCGTGCTGCTCGAGCGCAGCACCGCGCTCAGCCGCGCGCGGGGGACGTCGCCGCGGCGGAGGGCCTGCGCCACCGCGCCGCCGATCGCGCCTGCGCCGAACACGGCGACCGCCAGGGGGCTGGCTCGGGAGGGGGACGGTGGCGGGGGCATGGTGGGCTCACCGTACCCACGGCCGCGGGCCGCAGGCCGTCGTTGGGCCGACCCGGTTCGCGGCCCCCGGCTCTCGCCCCCGGTTGCGCCCCCGGTTGCGCCCCCCGCTCGAGCCCCCGGGTTGCGCTGGCTCTCGGTACGGAAAACCCCGGCTTGGGCTGCGCGAATGGACCATTCTGCCAGCGCAAGCCGGGTTTCCGCGCATGGCGGGGTTTCAGCGCAAGCCGGGGTTTCCGCGCATGGCGGGGTTTCCGCGCGAGCCGGGGGCGGGTCGGGCGACTACTCGGTGGAGCCCACGAGCATCTTGGGAGTGACGCCGAGGTTCGCGACGTCCGCCGCCAGGGCCTGGCCCTCGTCGGTGGACATGGCCGCTCCCATCGCATCGGCGTCGGCGAAGGACAGCTGGGCCATCAGGTGGTACTCCGCGGCGGAGCCGTCGGGGCCGGGCAGGAAACGCGTGACCCTGACGTCGTCGAGACCCGGCACCGCACGGGCCAGGGGGATGTGCGTCTCCGAGTAGTAGGCGTCGAACTTCTCGACGTCATCGGGGGTTCCGTAGAGGACGGTGAGCGTGATCAAGGTGGGTCCTTTCGAGGGGAGCCCGGTCGGGTCGACCGGACGGTGTCGCAGTCGCGATGGTGCCGCACATCGCCGTCTGGGGTGGCGGGTCCGGCCATTGCGCTCGAGGACTACCGTCGGACGCATGAGGTCACACGCGGCGGGACCGCTGGTCGGAATGGGGCTCATCTACGGGGCCGGCGTCGGCACCGTCCTCGGCCTCGCCCTCGCCGGCCCCCCGGGCCTGGCCACCTGGGTGGTCATGGGTGCGGGGGTCGGGGTGGTCATCGGGAGCGTCGCCGAGTTGTGGCGGGACGTGGAACGGCGATCGGCGCACTGACGGCCCCGCGGCACCGTCATACTCGACCCGTACACCGCCTTGCACGACCGTCGAGAGGACACCTCCACCCATGACCGCAGTGACCACCGTCGATCGCGGACCCGGCGTCGTCGCCCGCCGCGTGACCGTCAACGCCCCGGCCGAGGAGCTGTTCGCGCTCGTCAACGACCCCCGCAAGCACGGGCTCCTCGACGGGTCCGGAACGGTCCGCGACACCGTCAAGGGGCCGACCGCCCTCTCGAAGGGGGCCAAGTTCACCACCGGGATGCGCATGTACGGGGTCCCGTACCGCATCACCTCCACGGTGACCGAGCACGTGGACACCCCCGAGCTCAAGGTCGTGGAATGGGCGCACCCGGCGGGCCACCGCTGGCGCTGGGAGTTCACCCCGATCACCGCCGACACGACCGAGGTGACCGAGGTCTTCGACAACCGCCCGTCCAAGCTCGGGAAGGTCTTCGAGCTCGTCGGGGTGGCGGATCAGAACGCCGCCGGGATCACCAGGACGCTGTCCGGATTGGCCGCCAGGTACGAGCCCGCGACCTAGCCGCGCCTCAGCCCGCCTTAGCCGCGACCTAGCCGCGCGTGAGCAGCAGCGGGGCCGCGGCGATTCGCGACCACCGGCCGCCGACGAAGGTCAACCCCAGCAGCCGCCGGTCGTCGAGGGCGCGGAACTCGTCCCGCACCCAGCGCCACGGCACCGGCCCGTCGGAGCCGTAGGAGCAGACGATCACCTGCCCGCCGTCGAGCCACGAGGGCTCCAGCGACACCCGCATCGGCAGCGCCTCGCGGGAGGCGCCGTGGCCGTCGTCGAGCAGGTTGACCGCGGTGCCGTCGGCGCCGAAGCGCTTGCCCTGCCAGCCCGGCATGCCGCCGAGCGCGATCGCCCGCGGCGCCGCGACCCTCAGCGCGGCCGGGCCGACGAAGGAGATGCGGTAGTCGCCGGGCGCGGGCGGGGTCGCGGCCGGCGTCGCCCGGGTGAACAGTGCCCGCAGCGCGCTGAGTGAGGTGGGGAGGGGCCCGGTCGGGGTGGGCCCGGCGGGGGAGGGCTCTGTCATGGGGTTCCGATCGTCGTGGTGGGCGTGGGTGAGGACGCGGCGGCGCGGCGGGCGCGGTAGCGGGCGGCAAACCGTTCGGCCATCGCCGTGATGGTCAGGCTCGGGTTGACGCCGACGTTGGCCGGGATGGCCGAGCCGTCCACCACGTACAGGCCGGGATGGCCGAAGACCTGGTGGTCGGTGTCGATCACGCCCTGCGAGCCGTCCGCGCCGATGGCCGCGCCGCCCAGCACGTGCGCGGTGATGGACTTGCCGCCCACCGTCTCCAGCAGCAGGTTGAGCGGCCGCCCGCCCACCGACTCGGCGAACCGCCGCGCGACCTCGTTGGCCTGCGGCAGGTAGCTCGGGGCCTGCGCGCCCGCGGCGGCCTGCGAGCGCAGCACCCGCCGCCACGGGCGCACCGGCGAGCGGTCGAAGACCAGGCGGATCTCGTTCTCCACGTTCTGCATCACCGTGAAGACGCTCAGGCGCTCGATGAAGTTGCGGGCGGTCATCAGGCGCACCTGCTGCCACGGCGCCCGCGCGAGGCGGGCCAGCGCGGCCCGTCGGCGCGCGGCGGGGTCCTCGCCGTCGACGAGGGGGCCCAGCTGGAACCGCATGTGCCACCCGCCGACGTACCGGTTCTGCGTGACGTGCGTGGCGGGGTCCGGGTAGAACTCGCTGGAGATGGTGGGGCCGCGGGTGAGGTCGGCGGCGGGGTCGTGGGCCAGGACCGCGGTGATGGCCTCCGAGTTGGTGCGCACGCCCTCGCCGAGCCGCCGCGAGACGCGGGGGAGCAGGCCGAGGTCGCGGGAGCGGAACAGCAGCTCCACCGTGCCCAGGACGCCCGCGGCCAGCACCACCTCGGCGGCGCGGATGGTCTGGCCGCCGCCGGTCCGGACCTCGTAGCCGCCGCCCGGGAGCTCGGCGATCGTGTCCACGCGCGTCTCGGGGCGCACCTCGACCCCGCGCTTCTCCGCCAGCCACAGGTAGTTGAGGTCCAGGGCGTTCTTGCTGCCGTAGGGGCAGCCGATGAGGCACGCCCCGCAGAGGCGGCACCCGGTGCGGTCGGGCCCCTCGCCGTCGAAGAACGGGTCCGGCACGGTGACCCCCTCCTCGCCGGGTGCGCCGAACCAGATGGCCATCGGCGTCGGACCGTACGTCTGGCCGGCGCCCATCGCGTGCGCGGTGGCCTCAAGGTGGCGGTCCATCTCGCCGACGAAGCGGGTGGTCTCGCGGCCGAGCATGCGCGCGGCGGTGCGGTAGTGCTCGGCGAGTTCGGCGCGCCAACCGGCGGGCGTCGCGGGCCAGGCGGGGTCGGTGAAGAACTCGTCCTTGGGCTCCAGCAGCACCCCGGCCCAGACGATGCTGCCGCCGCCCACGCCCGCGCCGCCGATGATGCCCACGTGCCTGAGCACCCGCTGCCAGAAGAAGCCCCTGAGCCCGAGTTCGGGCATCCACAGGTATTTGCGTGGGTCGGTGCGGGCCGCCAGGAGGTCGTCCGGGGAGTGACGACGCCCCTGCTCCAGCACCAGGACCCGGCGCCCCTGCTCGGCCAGCCGGAGTGCGGACACCGCGCCGCCGAACCCGCTGCCGATCACGAGGACGTCGGGATCGCTCGCCGACTGGGGGCTGGTGGTCATGGACGAAGCTTAGGACGCGCGCGGCCGGGCGACCCGGGAGGCCCCGCGCCCCGCCGTCCGCCGCGCTTGCTCGAGGATCGGCGCATTCTGCTCGAGGTTCCCGCGAACTTGCTCGAGGATCGGCGCATTCTGCTCGAGGATCCCGCGCACTTGCTCGAGGCGAGCGCACGGGGCACGCCGGCGGCGCGTACCTGAGTACGAGCAACCGGGCCGGATGCTCGATCAAATGCGGCGACTTCTCGAGCAACCGCGCGGAGGGGTCCTCGCGGGGGCTGAGTGGCCCGCTGCGGGGTCCGATCCGCCGCCCTGCCCGAGGCCCGGGTCGAGCCCGACGGGGACGCAGCGGGCCGATGGGAGCGCCGCCGCCGAATCGCGCCGCCCGGGTGATCTACACTGGCCCGCGACACGGGGTGCCGCCCATCCGGGGGGCTGAGAACACACCCGTAGAACCTGAACTGGGTAGTTCCAGCGGAGGAATGTCGATGCGGCGCCGACGAGCGCCGGGCCCGGGTCGCCGCGCATCCCGTGGCGGCCGGACCGTCACGTATCGGTTCCGCGCCGGGCCTGCCGGGAAGCGAGCGGCAATGCGGATCGACGAGCAGATCGTCCTGGTGACCGGAGGGGCCCGCGGGCTCGGCGCGGAGATCGTCCGCGCATTCGCGCGTGAGGGTGCGCGCGTCGTCGTCGACTATCGGCGCAGCGAGGCCGCGGCGGCCGACCTCGTCCGCGAGATCGGCGAGGACCGCGCGGTGGCGCTGCGCGCGGACGTGACCGACGACGACGAGGTGCGCGCCCTCGTCGACGCCGCCCGCGCCCGGTTCGGCGCACCGATCACCACCGTGGTCAACAACGCGCTCGCCGACTTCCGGTTCAACGGTGACGCCCGCCCGCGCCCCGAGACCCTCACCTGGGCGGATTTCGACTCGCAGCTGCGGGGCACGGTCAAGGCGACGCTGGCCACCACCCAGGCCACGCTGCCGGGGATGCGCGAGGCGGGCTTCGGCCGGATCGTGAACATCGGCACCAACCTCTTCCAGCACCCGGTGGTGCCGTACCACGACTACACCGCCGCCAAGGCCGCCGCGCTCTCGCTGACCCGGACGCTGTCCAGCGACCTCGGGCCGGACGGCATCACGGTGAACATGGTCTCGGGCGGGCTGCTGCGGACCACCGACGCGAGCGCCGCTACACCTGACGAGGTCTTTGACCTCATCGCCTCGGGGACCCCGTTGCGCCGGGTGATCGCCCCCGCCGAGCTCGCCGACGCGGTGCTGTTCTTCGCCTCGCCGTGGGCGCGGGCGGTGACGGGGCAGAACCTCATCGTGGACGGCGGGCTGGTCAAGGGCTGACCTGGTGTCTCCCTCGGGGCCGGGCCCCGAGGGACCGGGTCAGGGGGTTCCCGTGCCGGGCTCGGCGGCGGGCGAGGTGTTGGTGCCGCCGTCGTTGCTCTCGAAGTGGGTCCACTCGCCGTCCATGTCGACCTGCATGGCGTAGCCGAGGGCGTCGTCCGGGACCTCGACCGTCTTGAACCAGTCGTAGGCCTTGGTGTCGTCGGCGAACTCCTTCTCGTCGATCACGTTCTGCTCGGGATCGATCACGCGGTACCGGGGCATGTCAGCTCCTTGGTCGAGGGGTGCGGGTCGTGGTGGAAGTGTGGGGGATCGGTCGCGGGTTCGCATCCGGTCGCATGGCCGGCGCCGGGGCGTACGGTCGGAGGCCCGACGACGCAGGAGGCCGCCCGTGACCGACGATTCCTCGACCGGATCCCCCGGTCGGCCCGCTGACCAGCCGCTCATCGATCCCACCTCCAAATACCCGGTGGAGATCCCCCTGCAGGCGCAGCCCGCGCCGGGGCTCGCCTCCGAGCTGACGCCGCCAGCCGACCACGGCGAGACGTCGTACGTCGGTCACGGGCGGCTGACCGGGCGGCGCGCGCTCGTCACCGGCGGCGACTCGGGGATCGGCCGGGCCGTGGCGATCGCGTACGCGCGCGAGGGCGCCGACGTGGCGATCGGCTACCTGCCCTCCGAGCAGTCCGACGCCGACGAGGTCGCCCGGTTGGTCCGCGAGGCCGGCCGGACATGCGTACTGCTGCCCGGCGATGTGGGGCAGGAGGCGGTGGCGCGGGGGATCGTCCGGGACGCCGTGGCCGGGCTCGGCGGGATCGACGTGCTGGTGCTCAACGCCGCTCGGCAGACCTACGTGGAGAACCTCGAGGACCTGACCTCCGAGCAGTGGGCGGAGACGATGAACGTCAACCTCTCGGCGCCGTTCTGGATGACCCAGGAAGCCCTCGGGCACCTGCGGCCCGGCGCGAGCGTCATCTTCACCTCGTCGGTGCAGGCCTACACCCCGTCGCCCGGCCTGGTGGACTACGCGACCTCGCGGGCGGGGGTGAACACCATGTCCAAGGCGTTGGCGCAGCAGCTCGCGCCGCGGGGGATCCGGGTGAACGCCGTCGCGCCCGGGCCCTTCTGGACCGCGCTGCAGGTCACCGGCGGGCAGAAGCCGGAGAAGCTGCCGTACTTCGGGCAGAAGAACCCGCTCGGTCGGCCGGGGCAGCCCGTGGAGATGGCCGGCGCCTACGTGTACCTGGCCTCCGAGGAGTCCTCGTACACCACCGGCAACACGCTCTCGGTGACCGGCGGCGCGCCGACTCCGTAGATCGGAGCCCGGCCCGTCCCCGCCCCACCGCCCCACCGCCACCTCGCTTCTGCGAATCCGCTACTCGGCCGCCTGATCCGCTACCCGGAATCAGGTAGCGGATCAGGCGGCTGCGTAGCGGTTGCGGGCTGGGCGGGCTGGCCGGCCGGCCGGCTGGCGGGCGGGCCGGGCTGCCGGGCGGGCGGATCAGCTGTCGTGGATGATCACGCCCCGCATGATCTTGCCGTCCTGCAGATCCTGGTAGCCCTGGTTGACCTGGTCGAGCGTGTACGTCGTGGTGATGAGCTCGTCCAGCTTGAGCTTGCCCTCGTCGTACAGGCGCAGCAGCTTGACGATGTCGTACTGCGGGTTGGCGGAGCCGAACAGGGTGCCCGTGATGGTCTTGCCGAACAGGGCCATCATCGTGCCGCTGACCTGCACCGTCTTGTCGGTCATGTTGCCCAGGCCGGTGATCACGACCCGGCCGCCCTTGCCGATCACGTCGAAGGCGCTGGAGACGACCTGCTCCTCGACGGTCCCGACCAGGATGAGGGCCTGGTCGGCCATCTGGCCCCAGGTGAGCTTCTCCACCTCGGCGTGGGCCTCGGCGGCGTCGGCAAAGGCGTGGGTGGCGCCGAACTTCAGGGCCTCGTCGCGCTTGAACTGGACGGGGTCCACCACCACCACGTGCCGGGCACCCGAGTGGACGGCGCCCTGCACGGCGTTGATGCCCAGGCCGCCGATGCCGTAGATCACCACGGTGTCGCCCTGGCGGACGTTGCCGGCGTAGGTGGCGGTGCCCCAGCCGGACGGCACACCGCAGCCCACCAGCACGGCCTTGTCCAGCGGCAGCCAGTCGTCGACCTTCACCACGGAGTGCTGCGAGATCACCGACCGCTCGGAGAACGTCCCGAGCATGCACATGGCGCCGAAGTCCTTGCCGCCCGAGTGGAAGCGGAAGGTCCCGTCGGGCATGTGGCCCTCGAGGATCGTCGCACCCATGTCGCACAGGTTCTGCCGCCCGGTCGAGCAGTAGCGGCAGGTGCCGCAGTTGGGGATGAAGGAGCAGACCACGTGGTCACCCGGCTTGACCTTGGTGACGCCCACGCCGACGGCCTCGATGATCCCGGCGCCCTCGTGCCCGCCCACGATCGGGAAGCGCGGGGGGAGGGAGCCGTCGGACAGGTGCAGGTCGGAGTGGCACAGGCCGGCGGCCGTGTACTTGATCAGGACCTCGCCGGGCCCGGGGTCGTCGAGGTCGAGTTCGATGATCTCGAACGGCTTGTGGAGGTCGAACAGCACTGCTGCCTTGGTCTTCACGGCGGAGTTCCTTTCGGAGAGGAGGGGGAGATCAGAGCTGGGAGTTGACCGAGCGGGGCTGGGGGGAGAGGGCGAGCGGACCCCGGCCCAGTTCGCGGCCCCAGCCGGACTGCTTGAACCCGCCGAAGGGCATGGCGGTGTCGAAGCCGTTGTACTGGTTGACCCACACGGAGCCGGCCTGCAGCCGACTCGCCACCTTGTGGGCCTTGGAGATGTCCTTGGTCCAGACCCCGGCGGCGAGGCCGTACATCGAGTCGTTGGCCTGGCGGACGGCGTCGTCCATGTCGGAGAAGCGCAGGGCCGCCACGACGGGGCCGAAGATCTCCTCGGTCACCACGCGGTGGTCGGGTTCCACGTCCACGAACACGGTGGGCTGGATGAAGTAGCCGGTGTCGCCGTGACGTCCGCCCCCGGTCAGGGCCCGTCCGCCGTCCTCGATCCCGGCCCGCAGGTAGTAGGAGACCTTGTCGAACTGGTCCTGGTCGACCACCGGACCGAGCGTGGTGGCGGGGTCCAGGCCGTGCCCGATGGTGGCCTGGGCGGCGGCGTCGGCGACGGCCTGCGTGAACTCCTCGTAGATCGAGTCCTCCACGTAGAGCCGCGTGCCGGCGGTGCACGCCTGGCCGTGGTTGAACATCCAGGCGGCCACGGACCCGGCCACGGCGGCGTCCCAGTCGCAGTCGGCAAAGACGATGTTGGCGCTCTTGCCGCCCAGCTCCAGGGAGACCTTCTTGAGATTGCCCTTGGCGGCGTCGACGATCAGCTTGCCCACCTCGGTCGAGCCGGTGAAGGCCACCTTGTCCACGCCGTCATGGCCGGAGATCGCGGCACCGGCGTCGCCGAATCCGGTGATGATGTTCACCACGCCGTCCGGCACCCCGGCCTCGGCCATGATCTCGCCCAGCAGCAGCGCGGTCAGCGGCGTCTGCTCGGCCGGCTTGAGCACCAGCGTGTTGCCGGTGGCCAGGGCGGGCGCGAGCTTCCACGAGGCCATGAGGATCGGGAAGTTCCACGGGATGATCTGCCCGCACACGCCCACCGGCACGCGCTGGGTGTAGGCGTGGAACTGCGCGTCGCCGGCGAACGGCATGGACACGTTGACGGTGGAGCCCTCGATCTTGGTGGACCAGCCCGCGTAGTAGCGGAACACGTCGGCCGCCCACGCCACGTCGACGGCGGTGGCGATGGCCGCGGACTTGCCGTTGTCCAGGGCCTCGATCTGGCCGAGCATCTCCGCCTTGGCATCCAGCAGGTCGCCGATCCGCCAGAGGATCTGCTCGCGCTTGTTGGGCTTCATGGTGGCCCACGCGCCGTCGTCGAACGCGCGGCGGGCGGCGGCCACGGCGCGGTCGACGTCCTCGGGTCCGCCGTGCGCGACCTGGGCGATCTCGGCGCCGGTGGCGGGATCGTAGGTGCCGAACGTGCGGCCGTCGGCGGCGTCGACCCATTGTCCGTCGATGAACAGCCGGTGGGGGCGGGCGAGGAACTCGCGGGCCTCGGCGCCGAGCCGCTGGTCGACCTGGTTCGCCGTGTCGCCCTCGCGGGAGAGTGTGCCGGTCATGGAAATACCTCCGGGGTCGGAGACCGGCCCGATGTGAGGCCGGTCACAATCCATCATGGGGCCGGCGCCGGGGCTCGGAGTGTTCAGTTTCTGGACACCCTCTAGGACAGCCCGAACTCCCTCATACGGGCGTAGAGGGTGGTTCGGCTGATGCCCAGCCGTCGGGCTGCCCGGGACCGCACGCCGTCGCACTCCGCCAGTGCCGCGACGATCGCGTCGTACTCGCCGCGGGCCAACTCGCCGGCGCGGGGTGGCCGGGCGGAGCGGGCGCGGGAGGGGAGCGAGCCCACGTCGAGGGTCGCCCGGCCCGTCCCCGGTGGGACTCCCGGGATCCCGCCCAGGCACTCGAGGAGGATCGACCGGAGGGACACCAGCCCGTTGGGCAGGTCCGACGAGCAGACCGCGTCCACGAACCGCGCGGACACCGCCGGCTCGACGAGCCCGCGCTCGGCGGCCAGATCGGCGACCATCCGGCGGACGATCTCGCCGCCCTCGGCGCCGCGCTCGTGCAGCGGGCGCAGCACCGTCCGCGCCCCGCACGCGTCGAGCGCCTGCGCCACCGCCGCGCGGGGACCCTCGCGACTGGTGACGACGACGAGGCCGGCCCCCGCCGACCCCAGGCGCGCAGCCAGGCGGCGCAGGTCGGCGTCGTCGAGCAGGTCGATGTCGTCCAGGACCAGCGGCGTGCCCCGATCGCCCCGGTCGCGGAGGGCTGGGGCGGCCAGGTCCCGCCACGCCGCCTCCGCGCTGTCCGCCTCGGCGAGCCGGACGTGCAGGGCGTCCGGGCCGGCGATCGCCCTCGCCGTCGTCGTCCTCCCCGACCCCGGGGGCCCCTCCACGGCGTGCGCCAGCGCGGTCGTCGGGGCGCCCGTCGTCGGGGCGACCGTGGGCGCGGACTTCGCGACGGTGGGCACGCGGACGGTGGGCATGCTGACGGTGGGCATGCTGACGGTGGGCACGGACGGGTCCGGCGGCTCCGGGAACGTCAGGTCGAGCAGGTGCCCGCGGCGGCCGACCCGGCTCGCTAGCACGCCCACCGTGCCCATCGAGAGCTCCACGGCGTCGCTCACCTCTCCGCGCTCGACCAGCCGCCGGAGCGTCACGATGTCCCGGGAGTCCAGCCGCTCCAGGCTGTAGTGCGAGGCCAGCACCACCTCGTCGCCGAACGCGCAGGTCGCGGTGTCCGAGGAGCGGGTGCGTTCGACAAAGCGGTGCCAGAGCTCGCGGTCGTCGGCGCGGGCGGTGTCCACGTAGCGGGCCTCGATGTCCGCGACGATCTTGCGCACGAACGGGGCGAACATGCGGGAGGCGTCCGCGCTCATGCCGGTCAGGTCCACCGCCCCGACCAGCCGTCGGGTGAGCGGGTCGACGATCGGGTGCCCGTAGCAGACGAAGTCGCGCAGGACCTCCGCGAAGTGCTGTTCGCCGTGGATGAACACCCCGGCGCGGGTCTCCAGAGCCGTCCCGATCCCGTTGTTGCCCACGGCCTCCTCGGTGAGCGTGGCGCCGTCGTCGACCCCGCGCCGCAGCAGCATGCGGGAGATCCGTGCGTTGTCGCGGACGGTCCGGATGACCCGGCCGTCGCGGTCCGCCAGCAGGAGGGTGGCTCCCGTGTCGCGCAGGACGGGGTCCAGCGCGTCCATCACCGGGCGGGCGGCCTCGATCAGGCGGTGGGACCGGCTGGCGCGAGGGTGAGGGGCGCCCGGGCGTGCGCTCTTCGGGGTGAGCCCGGTCAGCGCCGACCGGCGCCACGACATCCCCAGCTGGTCCTCGCCGGGTCCCGACGGGGTGGGTGGTGAGGGCGGGGTCATGGACCACCTCCGGAGCGCGAGGGGAGTGTGACCGACACCATACCGATGCCGCGGCCGGCGCCGCGGATGCCCTGCGCCCGCTCCCGCTCCCGCGCCTGCGCCCGCTCCCGATCCCGCGGGTCAGGGGACGCGGGCGGCGTGCGCCGGGTGCACGAGGTGCGGCGGCAGGACGGCGGCGCGGGCCGGGCCGGGCCGGGAGGCCAGCCGGGCCGACACGTCGCCGGCGCACGCGGTGACCGCCTCCACCGCCCGCGCGACGGCCCGGCGGGTCATGCGCCGTCCCGGGGGGACGGCCACCGACCCCACGGCCCGGCCGTCCGCGCGCAGCACGGGGGCGGCCACCGAGGCCACCGCCAGGTCGGCGGTGCCGGCGAGTTCGGCGTCGGTCACGTCGATCTCGGACAGCTCCACGAAGAGCTCCGACACGCGGTCGCGCACCAGCGAACCGATTCCGGAGGCCTCCAGCGAGTCGGCCATCCGCAGTAGCTCGCGACGCCCGGGGGTGAGCCGCTCGACGGACCAGCCGCGGCGCGCGATCTGGGGCAGGACCAGCTCCAGGCGCTCGCGCGCCGCCGGGGTCAGGCCGCCGGACTCGGCCAGCCACCGCCGCTGCTCGACCATC
This sequence comes from uncultured Dietzia sp., assembly GCF_937873725.1. Taxonomy (GTDB): domain Bacteria; phylum Actinomycetota; class Actinomycetes; order Mycobacteriales; family Mycobacteriaceae; genus Dietzia. The sequence goes on along the minus strand of NZ_CALMYY010000067.1, from coordinate 45,791 downwards.
GGCAGGCGGGCCGCGAGCTCGCGGGCGAAGGGTGCCCGGAGCGGCACCACGTGACCGACCGGCACGACCCCGCGGGACGCCGTGCGCATGCCCGACCCGGCCGAGTCCACGACCTCGGCCATCCCCTCGCGGACCTCGAAGACCACAGCCGCGATCCCGGTGGCCTCGGCCAGCGCCTCGAGCGGCTCCCGGGCGGCCCTCGCCAGATCGACCTCCGCGGCCAGCAGGGCGCCCACCGCCCGGAGGCGCGGTCCGGCCCGCCAGCCGCCCGCCACCTTCTCGGCCCACCCCTGCGCCCGCATCTCCGCCAGCACGGCGTGGAGGGTCGAGCGGCTGGCCTCGGCCTCGCGGGCGATCTCGGACAGGGGGAGGGGAGGACCGTCCGCGGCGAGCGCCTCCACCACGGAGAGCACGCGGTGTGTGGGTTCGTGTCGCATAGTCGACACCATACGTCGGAAAACGGACACTCCCGCGCGCATTGGCCTCACGGAGAGGGAAATCCCGCTTCCGGAGGCGCACGATGGTCCGGATGCCCGATGGCAGACAGATCTGTCTGCCCAGCGCCGGGCCGGGGGGACCCGGGCCGGCCCACGACACTGGAGGTCGCATGACACCGAGGACGGCGGTGACGCTCTCGCACCTCGACGCGCTCGAGGCCGAGTCCGTGCACATCTTCCGCGAGGTGGCCGCGCAGTTCGAGCGGCCGGGGATGCTCTTCTCCGGCGGCAAGGACTCCGTGGTGATGTTCCACCTGGCGCGCAAGGCGTTCTGGCCCGCGCCGATGCCGTTCCCGCTCATGCACGTCGACACCGGCCACAACTTCGACGAGGTGATCGAGTACCGGGACCGCGTGGTGGCCGAGACCGGCGTCCAGCTGATCGTGTCCTACGTCCAGGACGACATCGACGCCGGCCGCGTGGTCGAGGAGACCGGCGTGGGCACCAGCCGCAACCGCCTCCAGACCGCCGCCCTGCTGCGGGGCATCCAGGAGAACCGCTTCGACGCCGTGTTCGGCGGCGCCCGCCGGGACGAGGAGAAGGCCCGCGCCAAGGAGCGCGTCTTCTCCTTCCGCGACGCCTTTGGCGCCTGGGACCCGCGCGCGCAGCGCCCGGAGCTGTGGAAGCTCTACAACGGCAAGCACCGCAAGGGCGAGCACATCCGCGTCTTCCCGCTGTCCAACTGGACCGAGCTGGACATCTGGCAGTACATCGAGCGGGAGGACATCGACCTGCCGCCCATCTACTACGCGCACCGGCGCGAGGTGATCGAGCGCGACGGGATGCTCCTGGCCAAGACCCGGTTCCTCGAGACGATGCCCGGCGAGGAGGCGCGCACCGAGCTGGTCCGCTTCCGCACCGTCGGCGACGCCACCTGCACCGGCTGCGTGGAGTCCGACGCCACCGACAACGCCGCCGTGGTGGCCGAGGTCGCGGGCACCCGCGTCACCGAGCGCGGCGCCACCCGCGCCGACGACCGGATCTCCGAGGCCGGCATGGAAGACCGCAAGAAGGAGGGCTACTTCTGATGAGCACCCCGACCACCGCATCCACCCTCACGTCCGAGCAGCTGACCACCATGTCCGAGCACGCCCAGCTGCTGCGCATCGCCACCGCCGGGTCCGTGGACGACGGCAAGTCGACCCTCATCGGCCGGCTTCTCTACGACTCCAAGGGCATCTTCGAGGACCAGCTCGCCGCGATCGAGGCCACCTCCGCCAAGCGCGGCGACGAGTACACCGACCTCGCGCTGCTCACCGACGGCCTGCGCTCGGAGCGCGAGCAGGGCATCACGATCGACGTGGCCTACCGCTACTTCTCCACCCCGCGGCGCAAGTTCATCATCGCCGACACCCCGGGCCACGTGCAGTACACGCGGAACATGGTCACCGGCGCCTCCACCGCGGACGTGGCGATCATCCTCGTCGACGCCCGCAAGGGGGTGCTCGAGCAGACCCGCCGCCACGCCTTCCTCTCCGCGCTGCTGGGCATCCCGCGCCTGGTCGTGGCGGTGAACAAGATGGACCTGGTGGACCACGACGAGGCCGTCTACGAGGCCATCCGCACCGAGTTCACCGACTTCGCCGCCAAGCTCGAGGTCCACGACGTCACCTTTGTGCCGCTCTCGGCGCTCAAGGGCGACAACGTCGTGGACAAGACCGACACCATGCCCTGGTACACGGGCCCGGCGCTGCTGGACCACCTCGAGAACGTGCACATCGCCTCGGACCGCAACCTGACCGACGTCCGGTTCCCGGTCCAGTACGTGATCCGGCCCCAGCGCGCCGACGGGTTGGACCACCGCTCCTTCGCCGGCACCGTCGCGGGCGGCATCATCAAGGTCCACGACGACGTGGTGGTCATGCCGTCCGGTCGGCAGTCCACCGTCAAGGCCATCTGGGGCCCGGGCGGGGCCGAGCTGGACGAGGCCGCCGCACCCGCGGCGGTGACGATCGCGCTCAACGACGAGATCGACATCGTCCGCGGCGAGATGATCGCCCGTCCCGGCAACCGGCCGCACCAGGGCACCGAGCTCGAGGCAATGGTCTGCTGGTTCGCCGACGACACGACCCTGGCCGCGGGCCGGAAGTACCTCGTCAAGCACACCACCCGCGACACCAAGGCGATGGTCACGGGCCTGGAGTACCGGCTCGACATCAACACGCTGCACCGCGACCCCGCCTCCGCCGAGCTCGGGCTCAACGAGATCGGGCGCATCGCCCTGCGCACGCAGACGCCGCTGATGTACGACCCGTACCGCCGCAACCGCGACACGGGCGCCTTCATCCTGGTCGACGAGCTCACCGGCAACACCGTGGGCGCGGGCATGATCATCGGGCCCGCCACCACCGGCTCCAACGTGGTCTGGCACGCCGGCGCCGTCCAGCGCGGCGACCGCGGGCAGGGCCGGACGCTGTGGCTCACCGGGCTCTCGGGCTCCGGCAAGTCCACCATCGCCTCCGCGGTCGAGCGGCTGCTCATCGAGTCCGGGCACCCGGCCTACATCCTCGACGGGGACAACCTGCGCCACGGCCTCAACGCCGACCTCGGGTTCTCGGCCTCCGACCGGGCGGAGAACATCCGCCGCACCGCGGAGGTGGCGGCGCTGTTCGCCGATGCCGGCGTCGTCGTCGTCTGTTCGCTCATCTCCCCGATGCGCGCCGACCGCGACGCCGCGCGCGGCGTCCACGCCGCGGCCGACCTGCCGTTCACCGAGGTCTTTGTGGACACCCCGCTGGCGGAGTGCGAGGCCCGCGACCCCAAGGGCCTGTACGCCAGGGCCCGCGCCGGCGAGATCCCCGAGTTCACCGGCGTCTCCGCGCCGTACGAGCCGCCGCTGACCCCGGACCTGCACATCCGTCCCGAGGACGGGACCGCGGACGAGGTCGCGCAGCGGATCGTCAGCACCCTCCTGGGGATCTGATCCGGTGCCCGAGGCCCTGCTGACCTACGAGTCGCTCGGACTGCTGGTCGTCAGCGCCGTGATCGGCGTGGTGATCGGCCTGACGGGGATGGGCGGCGGCGCGCTGATGACGCCGGCGCTCATCCTCGTGGGGATCCCGCCCACGGCGGCCGTCGCCAACGACCTCGTGGTCAACGCGGTGAACAAGGTGATCGGCGCCGGGGTGCACTGGCGGCACGGCAAGCCCAACCTGAGGATCGCGTTCTGGCTGGTCCTGGGCTCGGTGCCCACGGCGTACCTGGGCGCGTGGCTCGTCCACGCCGTGGGCGCCGACGACGTCCAGGGGCTGCTGAAGAAGGCCATCGGCGCGACGCTCATCGTGGCGTCCTCGGCCTACTTCCTGCGCGCCTTCTTCGAGATGGCGGGCCGGATCCGGACCGGCGACGATCCGAACCCGCCGGTCAAGCCGCTCATCACCCTGCTGGTCGGCGTGGTGGGCGGGCTCATGGTGGGCATCACCTCGGTGGGCTCCGGCACGGTGATCATGATGTGCATCATGCTGCTGTACCCGACGCTGGCGGCGCTGCGGCTGGTGGGCACGGACCTGGTGCAGGCGGTCCCGCTGGTGATCGCGGCGGCGATCGGCCACGTGATGGTGACCGGCGTCGACTGGGACCTGCTGGTGCCGCTGCTCGTGGGCGGCGCGGTGGGCACGTTCTTCGGCTCCAAGTTCGCCGGCCGCGTCCCCCAGGGGCTCATCCGGCGGGGCATCACGATCGTCCTGGCGGTGACGGCGTCGGCGATGCTCGGCGCGTCCCCGGCGCTGATCGGCGGGATCGCGCTGGTGCTGCTGACGGCGGGGCCGCTGGTGTGGCGGGTGCTGGTCCGCAGGTACTCGGTCCACCTGGACGCCCCGGCCCCGGCGCCCGCAGCCCCGCAGCCCGCAGCCCCGCACCCCGGGGAATCCGCTACCGGCCTGCGCGCTTCGCTACCTGATTCCCGGTAGCGGACAGCGCAGGGGGGTAGCGGATTGCGGGGGTCAGGGAGTAGCGGATTGCGGGGGTCAGGGGGCTCCCGGATTGCGGGGGTCAGCGGGGCTCCCAGGCGTCGCCGTCGAGCGTGAGCTCGTGGACCTCGTCCGGCAGCCGACCGGCGGCCAGGTCGGCGATCGTCACCGCGTCCATAACCCGGCGCAGCGCCGCGCGGGAGGCGATCCACACGTGTTGCAGCCCGGCCGCCCGCTCGTTGTAGCTGACCGACTCCGGGCGCACGTCGTGCACGCTCACCAGTGGGCCGTCGACCGCGCGCAGGACGTCGGCGACGGTGATCTCGCGGGCGTCCCGGGCCAGGGTCCAGCCGCCGGACTTGCCCCGCCGGCTGGCGACGAGTCCGGCCCGGCGCAGGTCCGAGAGGATGGCCTGGAGGAAGCCGTGCGGGATGCCCTGCAGCCGGCCCAGCTCCTCGGCGCTGACCGGGGTCCCGCGCGGATCGTCCCCGGTGTGGTCGTCCCGCGCCACCGCGAGCTCCACGAGCGCGCGCAGGGCGTAGTCCGACTTCGCGGTGACCCTCATGTGGACAGTCTCCCAGAGTCGACGGGCGAGGCCGCCCGCGAGGGCTGCGGGGGACCGTCGGCGGCGGCGGAAGGAGGCCTCGTCGCCGCTGCCCCGGGTCGGGAAAGGCCCGGCGGCGCAGGGTGATTGCCCCTCCCGAGGACCCCCTGGACCGATCTGTCTGCCGATGCGGGGCGTGCCGTGAACAGGATGAGAGTTCTGTGACATCATTGCCGTCTCTGTGCAGGGTCTGGGACGGCGCGACTGGTCGGGGAGGGCTATGAACGAGGTTGGCGAGCGATCGTGCTTTGTCGAGGAGGCCGAGGAAGGGGCCCGGTGGGGATGTCGTCGCTGCGGCGCCCTGAGCGGCCTCCTCCCGTCGCGCGGGGCAGCCCGTGTCGCCGCCGACGCCCACCGCTGTCCGGACGAGCCGGCGCGGGTGGTCCGGGAACACGGGCGCGGCCGCCTGCGAGGCCTGCGCCGCCATCGATAGGCGGTCCCCGCTCGCGTGCGCCCCGGGCCTCCTAGGGTGGGGGTCATGGCAGACCCCACGCGTTCCCCGGACCAGCAACTCGCCGTCGATCTGGCGGTCGACGCCGGCCGCCTCCTGGTGGACCTCCGCACCTCCGGCCCCACCCGCCGCGCGCTGGGCGACCTGGGCGACCGCCGGGCCAACACGCTGATCCTGGACCGCCTGGCCGCCGAGCGGCCCGGCGATGCCGTGCTCTCCGAGGAGTCCCGGGACGATCCCGCGCGCGTCGGGGCCGACCGCGTGTGGATCATCGACCCCGTCGACGGCACGCGCGAGTACGGGCTGGGCGACCGCCCGGACTGGGCCGTGCACGTGGCGCTGTGGGAGCGGTCCGGGGACCCGGCGCGGTCGCGGCTCACCGCCGCCGCGGTGTCGCTGCCGGCGCTCGGGGTGGTGTTGGGGACCGACGACGACGAGGTCTACGCCGCTCCCGTCGGCAACGGCTCGGTGGACGGGGGAGGCCTCCTCCCGCCGCGCACGGGCTCGCGCCCGAGGATCGTCCTCTCCGCGACCCGCCCCCCGGCGTTCGCGGAGGCGGTCGCCCGGGCGGTGGGCGGTGACCTGGTCCCGTTGGGTTCGGCCGGCGCGAAGGCGGCCGCGGTCGTACGCGGCGAGGCCGACGCCTACATCCACGCCGGCGGGCAGTACCAGTGGGACTCGGCCGCGCCCGCCGGGGTGGCGCTGGCCCGGGGCGTGGTCGCGCTGCGGGTCGACGGCTCGCCGCTGGAGTACAACGTCGCCGACACCTACCTGCCGGACCTGGTGGTGTGCCGCGCCGACCTCGCCGAGCGGATCCTGGGGGCGATCGCGGAGGGATGAGGTGGTCTACACCGACGGCGGGATCCGGGATCTCGACTTCACCTCGTCAACGTGGCTTGCCGGTGATCGGGTCGAGGAATCGGATGGTCCCCCCGCAGTCGACGATGAGGGACTTCCCGGCCTCGGGCACGGTGACCCGGGCTTCATCGGGGTCGTCTCCTCCGGCGCTTCCTGACAGGGTCAGAAGGAACGGTGACCATTCCCCGCAACGATAGGTCCACTTTTCCTCGCCCGTGTTGAAGTCGATCCCCGTCATGACGGTCGGGGAGTGGAAGTAGGGGACCCGTGCTCCAGCGACCACCAAGACGTCGTCATATGCCCCCGTCACTGTCCCCTGGTCGACCCAGTGGCCTGTCGTGGTGAGCCATTCCCCCGATGGGGTCGTCGCGCTGAAGCCAAGCGCGCGCGTCGAGGTCCGGACATGTCCGGCATATGTCCGGACCTCTCTGCACTCCGGACCGGCGATCGCGATCGAGGTCTTGGTCGAGTTGTCCGACCATCTCGCGCACTGCTCGGAAACCGGGCTCTCCCTTGCCACGGAGGAAAGGGAGACGGCGGCGTCCTGGCTCTGACGCTCCGTCCACGGAGCGATGAACGCGAACAGGATCCCGATAGCGATCACTGCCGCCACCACGCTGGGGACCTTCTTGGGCTGGGATTCACCAGGCCAGATCAGTCGCGTCACCAGTACGGCTACGCCGAGTGTCCCGATGCCGAGCACCAATTGACTCAGCGTCGACCACGCCATCAGCGACCAGAGGTATTCGAAGCCGTCGTCGGAGAGCCGCGACGCCACTTCCCAGACGTCTCGTCCGCCCATGGCGCGTCCCAGGGCGAAGGCGGGAAGTAGGGTGACTGTCGCTGCGACGAAGAGATCCGGCGGTCGAACCGGGAACTTGACGTTCCCGGAGTCGGGTTCCGCCTCAAGGCAGCGATACGTGAGCAATCCCTGCAACGCCACCGACAGGACCAGGAGCAGCATTCCGATTAGACCCGAGCTCAGGGCTCCGGTGACGAGTCCGGCAAGTGCAGCCAGGAGGCTGAACAACGCGGCGGGTGCAGCTGCGAACAAGGCGAATCGACGTATCGCCGGATTGTGGTGCGTGAGTACTCCAAAGGTCACCAGCGCGCACAGAAGTGCGATCGAGGCCAGCCACGACGAATGGGAATTCTGCCAATCGGTCACCGCGCCAAACCGGGCCAGCTCCCGGCCCATTGCAGGTGCCAGTTGCTCCAGAGCGGCGTCCAGTCCGGGGATCCCACGCAGTTCCGGCAACCAGAACCGGATGTACCCGGCCACGGTGGGTACGAGCAGAACGGCGAGTCCCGTCATCGCGTAGGTCGCGCGTGTGAGGGCGGTCGCGGGAGTGTGCGTCGCCGTCCGCTCCGTAACGGCCAGCGTCGGGGCGTCGGCTCCGGCGTCGGCGTCGGCGAGCCGGAGCCGGCTGGAGGTCCCGGACGAGGCGGAGAGCTTCACCGCCGGGGAGCCTTCCGGCTTCCGGGGATCGTCCGACGCGGTAGCGTCGGTCGACCGCGATGAAACGGGTGGCGAAGGGTGTCGGGACAGTCGTTCGGAGAATGTGGGCTCGACAGGGTCCGGGGTGAGCGGGGTAGGTGGAACTGCGGGAAGGTTGGTACCCCCAGCCCCTTCCAACTCGCGAGGAGAATCGGAGAAGAACCCGTCGAAGAGGTCATTGTCGGACATGGGCGTCAGCACCCTTTCTTCTCGCGGCCACACGCCGTGCTTGAATCCGGGACAGGTTGGTCTGGAGATCGCTGAGCGTCGCCAGGAAAACGATCGGCTTCCCCGCATCGGGGGCCAACGTGAGAAGGTGCGATGCGCCGCACCAGGCTTCCGCGCCCGAGATCTCGCCGGCTTCATACCGGCGAAGGTGGCCATCGATCAGTGCCACCAGGCTGTTGTTGTCAAGGGGTCGTGGAGCAGACCCGACCGCAGCGTCCCCGGCGCTCTTAGCCGTGCACATCGACGGACAGCCGATACAGGGCAGTGGAACGGTGTCGGGGAGGACCAGCGAATCGGACACGTCGCACTTCTGGGACCCGGTGTGGACCGCGCGCTCGATGAGCGCGACCGTGGGGGCTGCACGCTGCGCCCCGTACACGACGGCTTCGCCGATGTCGAGGCGAGCGAGGTCCTCGTTCTGGCGGGCGCTGAGGAGAAGTGAGTTCCCGATTAGGTCACGTTCGTCGCGATCAACAATCCGGTGACAGATCAAACTTCCTGTCACTTTCCGGACCACCGGATCCAGAGTCGACGGTGCCTGGTCGCAGATTATGAAGCCCTCGCCGCTCCCGCGAAGCTCGGCGACGGCCTCGGCCAACAGGCGAATACCCTCGGACTGCACCCCGTCGCGGTCGGCGAGGACTCGGTGAGCTTCCTCCAGAACCGTGACGTGCGACAGGCTCCCCGGTGGTGGGTGTCCCTCCCTGTAAGAGGCGAGCCCTGCGATCAGCAGGCCGAATACCAGGGAACGTTCCGTGGTCCCCGCGAACTTGCGGAACTCGATGATGGTGGGGCGGGAGAGCAGGTCCTCCCAGTCGAGGCCGGAGTCCGGGCCGGCGAGGAATCCAGCACCGAGCGGCCCGCGTACCAGCGTCTCGAGGCGCCCCAGCAGGGATCCCGTGACCTGCGACCTGACCTTGTCGTCGTATCTCGCGGTGCGGACGATGTCCCCGATCGAACGGTACAAGTCCTTGAGCGTGGGCGAAGTCCCGTCGCGGGTGGCGAGTTCGTAGGCCCGATAGATTCCCCGCGTCAACATGATGTATCCGAATGGCCACGACTCAGAGAGCCGGAGCGCTGTGTCGAACGCGCCGGTGACGCGTGCCGCGTGCGCTTCGATGGTGCACCCGACGGGGACGACGAACGGGTTGAACGCCGGTGTTTCCGGCCCCAGTACGACGCGGCGTGCGCCTGAATCGGCGAGCAAGTCGGCCAGGTCGCCGTAGTCGCTCTTCGCGGGATCGAGGACAAGAAACGGGATCCGGTGGTCGCGCCAGAGGGACGCCAAGATGGTGTGGATAGTCTGGGTCTTGCCGAAGCCGGGCAGCCCCGCGACCAGTACGTGCCGGTTGAGTTCGGACAGTGTCAGGTCCACGGAGCCGCCGCTGGAACTCCGCCCGATCGTGCACACGGGTGAGGGCGCCCCATTTCTCTCGAACGCGCGTCTCTGAGGTGATCGGGGAAGCGTGCTGAGTGGCTCGCTGGCCATCGCGGGCAGTCCCCCTACAGGCGGCTGGGGGAACCGGACGACCCGCCCCGCCAGGTCCGCCGGGGTCAGGTGGATCATTTCGCGCATTCCGCGATCCATCCCCGAAATACCCCACGGGATGGAGGTCGCTGAACTGAAAAGCTCCCTGGCATCCATCGTCTCATCGGGAGTGGAGGCGATGAGCTCGAAACCTCCGGGCCCGGTGAGGTCCATGCCGATGGATTCCAGTAGCCCCGGGAGCGGCGGTTCGTGGCCCCCGTAGGCGACCCGGACGTGCAGGGCCGCGCGCGGAAGATCGCGGATGTCTCGTATTGCTTCCGACAGGATCTGGGTACTCAGGTCATCGAGTCTCCGCGCGGGGTCCTCACGCAATATCTGGACGGTGTCGGTGAGCGTGTCCAGAAGGGATTCGGATGGGGTCGACGCCTGCATGTGGAGGCAGATCACTGCACGGCCGGACTGGCGTGAGAGCAATTCGACGGACTTGCGGAGCGCGAATCGTTCGGGAGACCACCTCAACACAAAGGGAAGATGCGGGGCTGAGGGGTCCGTGATGAGCCTCAACGGGTCGGCTTCTTCCAGGCGTCGACGTACCTCGACCATCGACAGTTCGGCGGTGGCGTCCAGATACGTCACCAGCTTCGCGGATCCTGCCTGGTCGCACGGGTTCACGTGTAGTTCGGTGGGGAGATTGGCCAGTACGAGCATCGCCAAGTGCTCGGCGTCGGTCTTCGACGAGGCCGCACCCATCACGGCCGCGTTGATGGACGTGGGCCGTGTCAGGCTCCCGCTCTCCGAGTGCAGCCTGAACTGGACTGCCGACCCGGGGGGCGACGAATGTGCGACGGCCTCCGCCAGGTTGGTGTAAGCACGGTCCACCGTGTCGAGACCGTAGACGACTTCGTCGCCGATGCTGTCCGGCAGGATCGGCACGTCGACGGTCCACGCCCATCGCCCGCGGGCCACCGGGATCAGTTCGGGTAGGTCCCTCAAAGTCATGTGGGTGTGCCGGCCCGTCAGTAGTCGTCGGTATCGACATCGGCGCAGGAATCGTCGAGTTCCCCGCCGTATTCAAGATCGTCGAGGTCGCTCTCCCCGTCGTCCCACGTATCGACCTCGCCGATGAAATCGTCCAGGTCGGATGCGTCGGCATCGTCCGGCGGGTCCCCGTGATCCCCGTAGTCGACCTCGGAGACAGGGTCGTCCAGTTCGCCGTCCGCGATGGCCTGCGCCAATGCCTCGGCGCCGTCGCGGGAGTCCGCTGCGAAATCGATCATCGACGCGACGGGGGTTCCATCTTGGACCACGTCGCGACCGGCTTCCGGGATCGGGGCAGTCCCCACCGTCACCCCGAGTGCTGCTCCGATCGCCGTCGCCTGCAGCCCGCCGACAATTCGATCACTCAGCTCGTTGAGTGCCATCGGTTCCACCTTGCATCTCCGCCTTGCACACCGTGTCGATCCGGATTTGGATAGGGAAATGCTAATCGAATCGCCCGACCGTGTGCTGCACTACCGTTAACTTGATAACCGCGACGTCAATGAGCCGCGAGGTGCATGTCGCGCCACGGGTCCGATCGCTCGTGGATGCCATCCCTCATTGCAGTATTAGTGCTCTATCAGCTGTGTCACGACATCCCGGGGAGGGTGTGGAGTATGAAGCAACTACTGGGGGCCGCAGTCGAAGTTGACCGGTCGACCGCACCGGTACCGGGTCAGTGGCTGGTCCTGTTCAAGAACGGGCGAGGCGTCCAGTTGTACAAGTCCGGCTCCAGGGCGGGGTGGTGGAACCAGTTCAGGTGGGGTTCCGTGACGGTCGCACCGCTGGACACGTCCTTGTTCCCACTCGCGTGGGATCTGAGCGGCATCGCGATCGGGCCAGATCTCTTCATCCCGGAGCTCTCACTGGAATTGACCGTGGCGTTGGATCCCGCAGATAGGGAGAAGGAGGTGCTCGATCTGCTGGGGTCCCGCGGGGACTCGTTCTCGTCGTCCCTCCTCCAGACCCTGCAGAAGAACGTGAATGCGTACGTGAGGGGGAAGCTGGCCGACGCGGCGCCCGAGTCCGTCTATCGGCAGGGGATCGAAGATTTCCTCTTTCCCCGCTCCGGACCGGGTTTCGCGGATCCCATGTTCGCGGTCGAGGGTGCGCGAGTGACGAGTGTCGTTTGGCCGCAGTCGTTGATCGACAGGATAAGCGTCGTCGACGTGCGGGACTCCGACGAAATCGCCGCGGCGCACGAGCGCCATCGCGCAGACCTGCAGGCGAGCGTCGAGTTCGCCCAGATCGAGGCCTCGGAACGGGTGAGGTTGGAAGCGACCCGAGTGCAGGCGGCGGTGGAACTGAGAGAGATCCAGTCGATCCTCGACAAGGCCGAGCTGGCTGGGCTACCGCCCTCGGCATTCGCCGGACCGTTTCGGGATCACAGCGACCGTGAGATCGAGCTGGTCAACAAGTTGCTCGAGAGCCCGTTCGCCGCTCGCCGTCCCGAAGTGATCGCGGCGGCGATGGAGCGGATTCGGGGCGGGCAGGTCGGCGACCCGGCTGTCGACCGGCTCGCCACCAGGACGATCGACGCGATCGATCCGACATTGGTGGAGCGGGTGGGAATCAAGGCGCAGGCCGACGAACACCAGACGCAGGATCTGCTGTCGAATGCTCCTTTCCGGGTCGAACGGCCGGATCTGCACAGTCTCTGGACCGAGGCCGGAGGTGACCACCTGGTCGCGGTGAGCTATGCCAGCACGTTCGACCGCGCGACCGCGGTATTCGTCACCTCGCGACAGTGCTCGATTCCGGGCCGGCTGAGGAGCGAAATTGAAGGTGCCCTCGCGGGAGAGGTCCTGCCCGGTTCTCTAGAGATAGTCCAGGTGTGCGCGAGTGATCCCGCCCAGGCGTTGACACGTCTTTTCGAGAAGAAGGTGGGGCCGGGAATCACCACCACGCTCCAGGCCGTGATCCGGTCCGACGGTTCGCGCGAGGTGATGGTCCGATTGTCTGGTCCGGCGGATGCCGTCACAGCGGGACTCACTGAACTCAGCGACGAATCCGATCCCTGGATTCCGGCGGTTGAGAAGATATTCGGGGGCATGCTGCGACTGACGCGATGAAGGCCCGGTCCTGCTGGACTCGGTCATCGCCGGATGGTGGAAGTACAACGAGAGCAGCCCGGCGGAGAACGCGCCGAGCGCCGCACCGACTCGCCCGCGGCGGCGGAGGCTTGCACGCCGCGGATGCGCGGGGGGCCCGCAGGTGGCAGGCTCGGCGGACATGAGCACCGACCGTGTGGCCGATGACCGCGACATCAGCGACAAGCCCGATCCCGGCACCGATCCGGACGCCGGGAAGCCGGAGTCGCCCACCTCGTTGACGCCGGGGGCGTGGAAGATCGGCCTGACGCGCGCGGCGGGGGAGTTCTCCAAGGACCAGTGCACGGACCTCGCCGCGTCGCTGACGTATTTCGCGGTGCTCTCGCTGTTCCCGGCGTTGCTGGCGGTGGTGTCCCTGCTCGGCGTGTTCGGCCAGGGGCAGGCCACCGTCGACGCCGTGATGGATCTCCTCGAGGGCGCTGCCCCCGAGGAGACGCTGGCCGCGTTGCGCGGTCCCATCGACGCGCTGGTCAACACCCCTGCCGCGGGGATCGCGCTGGTCACCGGTCTGGCGGGCGCGCTGTGGTCGGCGTCCGGGTACGTGGGCGCGTTCGGCCGGGCGATGAACCGGATCTACGAGGTCGAGGAGGGGCGGCCCTTCTGGAAGCTCAAGCCCGCCACGCTGCTGCTCACCGCGATCCTGCTGCTGCTGGTCTGTGTGGCCGGGCTCATGCTGGTCGTCAGCGGGCCAGTCGCCGCGTGGGTGGGCGACCTCGTGGGCCTCGGCGCGACGGCGGTGACCGTGTGGGGCATCGCCAAGTGGCCGGTGCTGGCCCTCGTCGTGGTGGTGATCCTGGCCGTGCTCTACGGCTTCTCGCCCAACGTCAAGCAGCCCCGGTTCCGGTGGATCTCCGTCGGGGCGATCGTGGCGCTGCTCGTGTGGGCGGTCGCCACCGTGGGGTTCGTGTTCTACGTCTCCAACTTCAGCAGCTACAACGCCACGTACGGCTCGCTGGCCGGCGTGATCGTGTTCCTGCTCTGGCTGTGGATCACCAACAACGCCCTGCTGTTCGGCGCCGAGGTGGACGCGGAGATCGAGCGGGCGCGCGAGTTGCAGGCGGGTCTGCCCGCCGAGGCGGCCCTCCAACACCCGCCCCCGCGCACCACCCCCACCGACAAAGGCGGAGCAGAACGGCGGAGGCCGCCCCAACAAGCCTCGGCCGACCGCCGGGAGGCCCAGGCGGAACAGGCCCGCGACCGACGCTGAGGCCCCGGCGCCCGCAGTCCATAATCTCCCCATGACAACACCCCCGGTGGCCTCGTGACGGCCGTTCGGCGACGGCTGTACACCGTCCGCCTGGTCCTGGTCCGGTCGGTCGGGGAGTTCCTGCGCGAGCGGGGTCCCGACCTCGCGGGCTCGCTCACCTTCTACGGCGTGCTCTCGCTCTTCCCCGCGCTGCTGGCGGCCATCTCCATGCTCGGGATCCTGGGCCAGGGGACCAGAACGGTCGACGCGGTCATGGAGACGTTCGCCGACGTCGTGCCGGCGGAGGCGCTCGACACGATCCGCGGCCCGGTGACGGCGCTGGTCACCACCCCGGCCGCCGGCACCGCGCTCGTCGTGGGCACCGTCGCGGCGCTGTGGACGGCGTCGCGCTACGTGCGGGCGCTGGGACGGACGATGAACGCGGTGTACGGGGTCGAGGAGGGGCGGCCTTTGTGGCGGCTGTGGCCGGCCGGGTTCCTGCTCACGTCGGCGCTCGTCGCGCTCACGGTGATCGGGTGCCTGGCGCTGGTGTTCACCGGCCCCGTCGCCGAGCGGGTGGGCGGCTGGATCGGGCTGGGGGCCACCGCGCTGGCGGTGTGGGAGACGGCCAAGTGGCCGGCCGCGATCGTGTCCGCGGTCCTCGCCCTGGCGATCCTCTACCGGTTCGCGCCCAACGTCGCCACGCGGAAGTTCAGCTGGCTCTCCCTGGGCGCGGGCGTGGCGTTGGCCGTCATCGGCGTGGCCACCTACGGGCTGAACCTCTTCGTCACCCACTTCGGGAACTTCAACGAGGTGTACGGCTCGCTCGCCGGGGCGATCATCTTCCTGCTGTGGCTGTGGTCGGTCAACATCGCGGTGGTCTACGGGGTCCGGTTGGACGCGGAGGTGCTGCGCGTACGGCAGATCCGGGACGGGCTCCCGGCCGAGGAGACCCTCGTGCTCACCCCGCGGGACACGGCCGCGAGCGTGCGGCGGGACCGGAAGCGGGAGGAGATGCTGGACCGGTACCGGGCGCTGCGGCTCGAGCCGCCGGTCGAGGACACCCCCGAGACGGGCCGGTCGCGGCGGTAGGGTGGCGGGCATGCGCCTCGTCGTCACCGGTGGAGCCGGGTTCATCGGTGCCAACTTCGTCCGCACCGTGGTCCGGGATCACCCGGACGCCCACCTCACCGTGCTGGATTCCATGACCTACGCCGCCAACAGCGCGAGCCTGGCCGACCTGCCCGCGGACCGGGTCGAGGTGGTGGAGGCGGACTGCGCCGACCAGGCGGTCACCGACGGACTGGTCGCCGGTCTCACCGGGCCCCGCGACGCCGTGGTGCACTTCGCCGCGGAGAGCCACAACGACAACTCGTTGGCCGCCCCGTGGCCGTTCGTGCACTCCAACATCGTGGGCACTTACGCGATCCTCGAGGCGTGCCGCCGCCACGACGTGCGGCTCCATCACGTCTCGACCGACGAGGTCTACGGCGACCTCGAGCTGGACGACCCGGCCAAGTTCACCCCGGAGACCGCCTACAACCCGTCGAGCCCGTACTCGGCCACCAAGGCCGGCTCCGACATGCTGGTCCGGGCGTGGGTCCGCAGCTTCGGGCTCCGCGCCACGATCAGCAACTGCTCCAACAACTACGGGCCGTACCAGCACGTGGAGAAGTTCATCCCGCGGCAGATCACCAACCTGCTCACCGGCCGGCGCCCCCGCCTCTACGGAAGTGGGGCCAACGTGCGGGACTGGATCCACGTCCACGACCACAACGCGGCCGTCCTGCCGATCCTCGAGCGCGGCGAGCTCGGCCGGACCTACCTCGTCGGCGCCGACGGCGAGCGGTCGAACCTGCAGGTCATGCAGATGATCTGCGAGCTCATGGGGGCCGGTGACGGCGGCGACGACCCCGGCTTCGACCACGTCACCGACCGTCCGGGCCACGACCTGCGCTACGCGATCGACGCGAGCCGCACCCGCGAGGAGCTGGGCTGGGAGCCGCGGTACACCGACCTGAGGGAGGGTCTGCGGCAGACGATCGACTGGTATCGTCACCACCCCGACTGGTGGGAGCCGGTCAAGGCCCGCGTCGAGGCGAGATATGCGCAGACGGAGAGGGTGCTGTGAAGGGGATCGTGTTGGCCGGCGGCAGCGGTACGCGGCTGCGTCCGCTCACGCTGGCCACCAGCAAGCAGCTCGTGCCGGTGTACGACAAACCGATGATCTACTACCCGCTGACCTCGCTCATGCTCGCCGGCATCACCGACATCCTGGTGATCACCACGCCGGAGGACGGCCCGCAGTTCCGCCGGCTGCTGGGCGACGGCTCGAACTTCGGGATCACGCTGAGCTACGTCGAGCAGGATCGGCCGGAGGGGCTCGCCCAGGCGTTCGTGCTGGGTGCGGACCACATCGGTGACGAGCCGGTGGCGCTGATCCTGGGAGACAACATCTTCTACGGCCCCGGGCTCGGCAACCAGCTCCGGCGGTTCGCGGACCTCGACGGCGGCGCGGTGTTCGCCTACCGGGTGGCCGACCCGAGCGCGTACGGGGTGATCGACTTCGACGCCGACGGCCGCGCGATCAGCCTCGAGGAGAAGCCGGAGAACCCGTCCTCGGACTTCGCCGTCCCCGGCCTCTACTTCTATAGCGCCGACGTGGTGGACGTGGCGCGGAACCTGGAGAAGTCCCCGCGCGGTGAGTACGAGATCACCGACGTCAACCGCCACTACCTCGAGGCGGGTCGCCTGCAGGTGGAGGTGCTGCCCCGGGGCACCGCCTGGCTGGACACCGGGACCCACGACTCGCTGCTGGACGCGGGCAACTTCATCCGGACCATCGAGGACCGGCAGGGCCTGAAGATCGGCTGCCCGGAGGAGGTGGCGTGGCGGATGGGATACCTCGACGACGACGAGCTGGCCGACCGCGCTCGGGGCCTGAGGAAATCGGGGTACGGGCAGTACCTCCTCGACGTACTCCGCCGCGAGGGGGGCCGGCGCCGGTGAGCGTCGGCCATCCGGACGCGATCCTCGCCACCGGCGGGGGCGGTCAGCTCGGGCATCACCTCGCGAGGTCCGCCGGGGCCCGCGCCGGGGCCCGCGCCGGGGCCCGCGTCGTGGCCCTCGGGCGGCGCGAGCTCGACCTCACGGACCCCGGCTCGATCGCGGCGGCGCTGGACCGCCACCGGCCGCGGGTCGTGATCAACGCGGCGGCGTACACGGACGTCGACGGCGCGGAATCCGACGAGGCCGCCGCCCGGGCGGTCAACGCGGCGGGTGCCGGGTCACTCGGCCTGGCCTGCCGAGACCGGGGGATCCGCCTGATCCACCTCAGCACCGACTACGTCTTCTCCGGCGAGGTCCCCGGCGGCGGTGACCCGGCCACGGCGCCGGGGGTCGAGCCCGACGACCCGACCGGCCCCGCGACCGCGTACGGGCGGACCAAGCTCGCCGGCGAACTCGCGGTGCTGGCGGCGCACCCCGAGGCCACCGTGATCCGCACGGCGTGGGTGTACACCGGGCCGGGGCGCCGGGGCCAGGGACTGTCGGGCTCGGACTTCGTGGACACCATGGCGAGGCTGGAGGGCCAGAGGGACACCGTCTCCGTGGTGGACGACCAGTGGGGCTCGCCCACGCACGCGCCCACGCTGGCCGCGGCGATCCTCGAGATGGTCGCGCTGGAGGCCGACGGAGCGGTGGACACCCGCGGGCTCGTGCTCCACGCGGCCGGGTCGGGCCGGGCGACGTGGTGCGAGGTCGCCCGCCGGACCTTCGCCCACCTCGGCGCCGACCCGGACCGGGTGACGCCCTGCACCACCGCCGACTTCCCCCGGCCCGCCCCGCGGCCGGCGTTCTCGGTGCTGTCCGGGCGGTCCTGGGAGGACGCCGGCCTGGCGCCCCTGCCGGACTGGGGGGAGAGCCTGCGGGCGGCGCTGGCCTCGGCACCCGGGGTGGTGGGCGCGGCCTCGTCGTCGTCGCCCCTCCGGTGACCCCGCCCGCACCCGCGGCCCGCGCCGGCCGACGGTCCCGTCCGCGGCGCGCGGCGATCGTCGGGGCCGCCGCCGTGACGGTCGCCGCGCTCGTCCTCACCGCGTGGGGGGTGTTCCTGCTCCGGCCCCGCGCCGACCCCCCGGTCCGCGCCGACGCGGTGGTGATGCTCGCCGGCGCCGACGACGGTCGTCACCTCCACGCCCGCGACCTGGTCGAGGCCGGGTACGCGGACACGCTGCTGGTGAGCAACCCCGGCGGGAACTCCGAGTTGGTCGCCCGCCGACTGTGCACGGGCATCGCCCGCCCCGCCCACGCCGAGGTGGTGTGCTTCTCCCCGGAGCCGCGGACCACCTGGGGCGAGGCGCGGACGGTGGCGGCGATCGCCCGGGCCCGCGGGTGGGAGCGCATCCTGGTGGTGACCAACCGCCCCCACACGCTCCGCGCCGGCCGGTGGATGCGCAACGCCACGGGGCTGGACGTGAGGATGACGCCGATCCGGCGGGTGGACGGCGCGATGCTGCCGGTGCACCTGGTGTGGGAGGCCGCCGGGTGGGTCAAGGGCGGCCTCAACCGCCACTGGTGAGGTCAGCGCGGGCGCGCGCGCAACGCGGACGGCGCGGCGATGGGGGCGCGGGTGGTGAGCATCGGCCTGCCCAGCCCCTCGTGGGCCCTGGTGATCCGGCCGAAGACCGCGGTCCGGTCCATGGGCCGGTGGGGCAGGGCCAGCGCCCGGCGCACGTCGGACGGGACCAGGCCGGCGGCGGCGTCCACCACGGTCACGCACTGCCGGTGGGCGGTGACGGACGTGTCGACCACGCCGGGGCAGGGGCGCGCCGAGGAGCGGAGGGTCGCGGCGGCGGTGCGACCGGCCGCGGTCGCCCGGGCCCGACCGCGGGCGCTGCGCAGCAACTGCTCGAGCTCGCGGACGGTGGTGGGGGAGGTGCGGGCCCCGTGGAGGTGGGCGATCGCCGCGCACTGCCGCACGTAGTGGTCGGATTCGGCGGGGCTGAGCGGCTCGGCGCCGAAGCGCTGGTACGCGGCGAGCAGGGCCCAGGTGACGGCGGCGTGCGCCCACTCCAGGAGCTCCGGGTCCAGACCGTAGAAGTACTCGCCCTGCTCGGTGGTCCCGGAGAGCGAGCGGCGGTCCCGGTACGCGTGCTCGATGGTCACCATCGCGTCGTCGACCGTCCCGAACGTGCTGATCTCCACGAGGTCGTGCAGGTAGTCGTCGACGGTCCAGGGCGAGTCCTCCACCCCGCAGGCGCTGAGGACGGCGGCGAACGCCGGGTTGGCCACCAGCATCAACAGCCCGGTGGTGATGCCGATCGGCGTGGCGGCGTCGCCGTGGACGCGCCAGATCGGGTCGCCGGGGTGGAACCAACGGGGGCCCGGGACGTCGAGGATCGAGCACGTCGAGGAGTCCGCACCGTGGGGGGTGAGTGAGGACATCGGACCCGCCTCGGACTGCTCGTGCCGCGCGCGGCGCCGGATGGTTTCTGTCGAGAACTTTAACGCGGCGGCCGCGATGTGCACAGTGACCCGTGCGCACCGGCTGAGAAAATCCGGTGAACGCGGGACCGGCCAGGGCCTCTAGGCTGGGACTCTGCACGCCACGACTTCCCCCACGCACCCAGGAGACGGCAGTGACCCACACCCCCCTTCCCGCCCCCCGCACCGGACCCGTCGTCCCGGACCGCTTCGCCGGCCGCACCGCGATCGTCACCGGCGCCAGCCGCGGGATCGGCCTGGGCATCGCGCGCCGGCTGCTGGCGGAGGGGGCGTCGGTGGTGATCACCGCGCGCGGGCAGGAGGGCCTGGACGGGGCCGTGGCCGAGCTCGCGTCGCCGGACCGGGTGCTCGCGGTGGCGGGCCGGGCCGACGACCCCGAGCACCAGCGCGAGGTGGTGGCCCGCGCCGAGGACGCCTTCGGGCCCGTCGACCTGCTGGTCAACAACACGGGCATCAACCCGGTGTACGGCCGGACGATCGACGTGGACCTGGCGGCGGCCCGCAAGATCACCGAGGTCAACGCGCTCGGCACCCTGGCCTGGACGCAGCGGGTCTACCACTCGGGCCTCGGCGAGCGCGGCGGCGCCGTGGTGAACATCGCCTCGATCGCGGGCCTCGCGCCATCGCCCGGCATCGGCTGGTACGGCGCCACCAAGGCGCTGGTCATGCGCCTGACCCAGGAGCTGGCCGCGGAGATCGGGCCCGCCGTGCGGGTCAACGCGGTCGCGCCCGGGGTGGTCAAGACCCGCTTCGCCGAGGCGCTGTACTCCGGGCGCGAGGAGGCGATGTCGGCGAGGCTGCCCGCCGGTCGGCTGGGGGTGCCGGACGACATCGCCGGGCCCGTGGCGTTCCTGCTCTCCGACGACGCGCACTGGATCACCGGCCAGACCCTCGTCGTGGACGGCGGGGCCCACATCGTCGGCGCCGGGCTGGACGGCTGACGTGACCTCGATCCAGGAGTTCTGCGCCTCGACCGGCCGCGCGCTCGAGGCGAGCCCGCCGATGGCCGTCGCCGCGCAGCCGCTCACCTGGGTGGACAGCCCGCCCTGGGAGCGGATCGAGTCCCCCGAGCCGTCCGCGGTGATCTACGTGGACCCGGGCGCGCACCGCGACGGGTTCTCGCCCAACGCCATCGCCACCTGCGCCCGCATCGCGCCCGCGATGGACACCGACACCGCGGTGGCCATGATCGTCGCCACCGCCGAGGCGCTGGACGGCTGGACCCTCGTCGAGGAGGTGGCGGGGGAGGGCGACGAGAGCGCCGGCGCCGTCCGCAGCAGCTACCGCTTCATCCGCGGCACCTACACCGCCGAGCCCGGTGAGATGGCCACCTCGAGCCTGATCGTGGGGTGGAGCGACGACGAGGCGACCTACGTCTTCCAGTTTGTCGTCACCGGGTGGCACGAGGACGCGGACATGCACGACTCGGCCATGGGGTGCCTGCTGATCGGGGAATGGTCCGCGGCGCAGATCGTCGAGGCGATGCGGGGCTGAGGCACCGTTAGGGTGGGCGGAGTCCGTCGACGGGAAGGTGGGACCGGATGCACATGCGCGAACTCAGCGTGACGGGGGCGTGGGAGATCACGCCCCGGCAGATCGCCGACGACCGGGGGGTGTTCCACGAGGCGTTCACCGATCCCGCCTTCCGCCGCATGACCGGACACCGCTTCGACCTGGCGCAGGTCAACGTGTCGGTGTCGGGGGAGGGCGTGCTGCGGGGCCTGCACTTCGCGGACGTCCCGCCCGGCCAGGCCAAGTACGTGATGTGCCCGTCCGGCACGGTGTTCGACGTGGTGGTGGACGTCCGCCTCGGATCGCCGACCTTCGGCGAGTGGTCCGGGGTGATCCTCGACTCGCGCGAGCAGCGGGCGATCTACATCCCGGAGGGCCTCGCGCACGGGTTCCTCGCGCTCGAGCCGCAGTCCACGGTGATGTACCTGTGTTCCGAGGGCTGGAGGCCGGGCGCCGAGCACGTGGTGGACGCCCTGGACCCCCACATCGCGATCGACTGGCCGTCGGTGGCGCTCGACGGCACCGCGATCACCACCGTCATGAGCGAGAAGGACCGCGACGCGCCGAGCCTGCTCGACGTGGCGGCCGCGGGTCGGCTCCCGCGCTGGGAGGACTGCGCCGCGCACGTGGAGCGCCTCCGCGAGGCCACCGCCCGCGTCGACGAGGAGTGGCGCCCGGCCCCGGCGTGATATACCCTAGGGGGTATCGGACGGCGCCCGGCCGTGCCGACACCCTCTCGAAGGAGGCCACGATGTGTTACCCCGTCACCTGCCCCGTCTGCGGCAAGATCACCTGGGACGGCTGCGGCCAGCACGTCGCCGAGGTCAAGGCGAGCGTGCCCGCCGAGCAGTGGTGCGGCGGCCAGCACGGCACGTCCACCACGTAGGTCGCCCGCCCCGGGGCCGCGGTCCCGGGGCGCCGGGCGGAGGCGGTGACCCGGGGGCATTCCCCGGCGCACCGCCTCCGCCGCCCCGGCCGGCGGGGTAGAACCGGGGGAGCGATCCCCTCGTCACCCCGGAGGCCCCCAGTGAGCACCCCGTACGTCCTCGTCGACCGCAGCGGTCCGACCGCCCGAGTGACCCTCGACCGGCCCGACCGGCGCAACCCGCTGTCCCTGGAGATGATGCGCGAGGCCACCGCCGCGATCCGCGACCTCGGCCGGGACCCGACGTGCGGCGTCGTGGTGCTCACCGGCTCCGGGCCGGCGTTGTCCGCCGGCCACGAGATCGGCGAGATGATCGACCGCACCCTCGAGCAGGAGCGCGAGGTGTTCGACACCTGCGTCGACCTCATGGAATCCATCCAGGCCATCCGCCAGCCGGTGATCGCCGAGGTCCAGGGCCACGCGATCGCGGCCGGCTGCCAACTCGTCGCGACCTGCGACCTCGCGGTGGCCGTCGACTCCGCGCGCTTCGGCACCCCGGGGGTCAAGATCGGCCTCTTCTGTTCCACCCCGATGGTCGCCGTCTCGCGCTCCATCGGCCGCAAGCGAGCGCTGCAGATGCTGCTGACCGGCGAGACGATCGACGCGGCCACCGCCGTGGAGTGGGGGCTGGTCAACGAGGCCGTGCCCGCGGACCGGCTCCGCGCGCGCGTGGACGAGCTGGCCGCCCGGATCGCCGACGCCAGCCCCCTCACCCTGGAGATCGGTAAGCAGGCCTTCTACCGGCAGATCGACCTCCCGCAGGACGCGGCCTACCGCGAGATGGCCGAGACCATGGCCACCAACGCGGTGACCTGCGACGCGCAGGAGGGGATGACGGCGTTTCTCGAGAAGCGCGCCCCGCAGTGGCAGGGTAAGTGAGCGGCGGGCCCGCCGGGATCGCCGCACACTAGGATCGGCGGGATGGCGCTCGCGGTGATGACGGTCTGTACCGGCAACATGTGTCGCTCGCCGCTGGCGGAACGGTTGCTCGCGGCGCGCGCGGCCGAGGCCGGGATCGAGGTGACGGTGGACTCCGCCGGGACCCGGGCCGCCAACGGGGTGCGGATTCACCGCGAGACCCTGCGGGTGCTCGAGGGCTACGGCGGCAGCGCCGACGGCTTCGCGTCCCGGCTCCTCACGCCGCGGCTGCTCGCCGGCCACGACCTGGTCCTCACCGCCACCCGCGCCCACCGCGACGCCGTGCAGGAACTCGCGCCGCTGTTGTGGAAGAGGACCTACACGCTGCTCGAGGCGGCGCGACTGGCCGACGCCGACGCGTCGCTGACCCTGGCGGGGCTGCCGAGGGCCCGGCTGGGCATCGATCCCGAGGACCCGTCGCTGGACGTGGAGGATCCCATCGGCCGGGACCCCGAGGTGTTCGACCGGACCGGCGCCCGGATCAGCGCCGCGGTGGACTCGATCGTCCGGCTCCTCGCACGCACCTGACGGCGCCGACGCGCCCGCCGACGCGGGCACACCGCCCCGGGCGGCTACGGATCCAGCGGCTTCCTCCGGTCGAGGTCGCGGAGGAAGTCGGGGTCGTCGTCGGGCGCGATCACCCGCGGCGGAGCCGGGCGTGACCCGGGGCCGAAGGCCCGCCACAGCAGGATCCCCACGGTCACCGCCCCGATGAGTGCGAACAGCCAGATCACTCGAACCTCCTTCCCACCACGATACGTATCCTTGGGGTCATGAGCGAGCACGACGAGTCAACGATCCCCACGCAGGCCCCGGCCGGCCCCAGGCCGGGCGGCCGGCTGGCCCGGAACATGGCCTTCTACACGATTCTGCGACTGCTCCTGGTCCTGGGACTGACCCTGCTCATCATCGGCATCGGGTTGCTCGCCGGCGTGGAGGTCCCGGTGATCGTCGCCGCGATCATCGCGGTGGTGATCGCGCTGCCGCTCTCCATGGTCCTGTTCACCCGGATGCGCGCGGAGATCAACTCCGACATCGCGGCGGTGGACGCCGGGCGGCGCGAGAAGCGCGAGGACCTGCACCGTCGGATGGGCGAGGCCTGAGGCGTCCGGCCGCCCCGGCGGTCTAGTCGGCCCGGGCGATCGGGCCGACGAACCACGGCAGGGGGGCGAACCCCTGTGAGCGGGCCGGGGCCTGTGCTCCCGACCCGAGCGGGTCGACGGACCCGAGCGACGAGGGGGTCGGGGCCGGCCGGGCCCCCGGGGCCTCGGTGACGGTCGGGACCGTGACGGTCGGGACCGTGACGTTCGGGACGGCGGTCGGAGTCTGCTCGGTCGACCCCGTCGTGGACGGGTCGGTCCCGCCCGGTGACGTCGGACCCGGCTGGCCGGGGGTGGTGGGGCCGGTCTGGCCGGGGGTGGCGGGGCCGGTCTCGCCCGGTGGGGTCGCCGAGGGCGAGGTGGTGGGCGCCCCCTCGGTCGGGGACGCCGGGGTGTCGGGGGACTCCGGGGTCGGCTCGCCGGTGCCGGGTTCGCGGACCTCGCCGGTGCCGGTGCCGGGTTCGCGGCCGTCGGGCCCGTCGAGCAGCGGGTCGCGGGGGCCCGCGTCCGTGCGCGGCTGGGCGGGGGTCCACTGGGCGGCGGAGGTCCCGGACGTGTCCTCGGTGCCGCGGGTCGGGGCGTAGGCCCCGGCGTCCTCGTCCGCCACGTAGAGCGCGCCGGGCGCGGGCTGGACGCCGATGTAGTAGCGGCTGAGGCAGTGATCGGTGACGTTCTGGGTGCCGTCGGTGAAGAAGGTCATCCCCGGCGTCCCGCCATCGGCCTCCGTGGCGCACCGGGCGATGAACCGGCCCTGCTGGGGTTCACGATCTCGCGACTCGGTCGACGTCGTCAGTTCGGTGGCAGTGGCGGACCGCGGAGCGTCGGAGAGGATCTGCGGGTCCGGCTGTGCGCACGACGAGGCCACCAGCGCGAGCGCGCCGGCGGAGAGGAGCAGCCGATTTCGCATAACGATAGTGTCTCAGTTCTGTCATTGGTTGGCTACCGCAGGGACGCAGGGGCATCCCGCCGGACGTCAGTGCCGGGTCTCCCGGGTTCGGACCGCGCCCAGCCCGGCGACCGCCGCGGCGGCGAGCGCGGCGAGGACCCCGCCCACCCCCACCACCACCAGATCGCCCGCTGACGCGGCGGTGTTACCGGCCGTCCCCGGGCCGACGAGGGCGTCCGCGCCGAGTCGGCCGAACGCCGCGCCGAGCGCCACTCCCAGCGCGGCGGCGCAGGTCGCCACCGCGAGGGTCTCCAGGACGAGCATCAGCCACACGCCGGTGCGGGTGACGCCGACACCCCTGAGGAGCGCGATCTCCCGCCTCCGCTCGCGGATCGCGAGCGTGAGCGTGTTGGCCACCCCCACGAGCGCCAGGGCGACGGCCACCGCCAGGAGGAGCGAGCTGGACGTGAGCACGGTCCGGACGGACCCGGCGATCTGCTCGCGGGAGGCGAAGCTCTCGGTGACGGCCAACGAGGGCCCCGCGCCCACGACGGTGGAGCGGACCCCCTCAAGCGCGGACTCGAGCCGCTCGCCCTCGAGCCCCTCGTCCATCCGCAGCCACTGCTCGGTGCGCGGGACGAACTGCGCGGGCACCTCCACGTCCGGGGGCCACGGCGAGCCGTCCGGCGCCTGCGCGACGGGCCACCCGGGGACGCTGCCCGGGGCGGCGAGCGCCCACGGGTCGGCGGACCGGCGGACCACCAGGTCCCGCCCGTCGTCGCCGGAGAAGAAGGTGAACCGGACCGTGTCGCCGTCGCGGGCGTCGGCGGCCACGGGGGAGGACTCGGGCAGGACGATCTCGCCCGGCCCGGGAAGGACCACGTCGCGTCGGAGCACCGCGCGGACCCGGGCGGGGTCGGCCACGCGCAGGACGGTCCGCCGCCCCTGCGCGTCCTCGGCGTACATGTCCACCACGACGAGGGAGTCCGCCACCCCGGGCAGGCCGGCCAGCTGCGCGGGCAGCTCGGCGGGCAGGACGCCGTCGGGCGAGGTGACGACCACGTCCAGCGGGACGCGGTCGATCAGCCGGGACTGGATGGCGGGCCCGAGCAGGGCGATCCCCGTGACCATGGTCGCGGTGAGGGTCACCCCGACCAGCACGGCGGCCGAGGTGGCGGCCGTGCGGCGCGGGCTCCGGGCGGGGTTGCGCGCGCCGAGGAGTCCTATCGGTCCGAGGAGGACGCCCACCGCCGTTCCCGCCGCGCCGAGCAGCGTGGGCAGGGCGCCGGCGACCACGGCCAGCACGCCGAGGAACGTCAGGACGCCCCACGCCCCGGCCTCCACCACGGCCCGGGAGTCCACCGCCGAGATCATCCCCGCCCGGCCGACGAGCGCCACGGCCCCGCCGCCCACGACCATCGCCGCCCGGCGCCACCACGGGTCGGGCCGGACGTCCGCCGGGCGCAGGGCCTCCAGGGGGCTGCCCGAGGTGGCCCGCCACAGCGCCGGCAGGGCGGTGAGCAGGGTGACTCCCACCCCCACCGCCGCGGCGAGCGCGTACGCGGCCGGGGGGACGGTGACCTCCTGCAGCGGGATGGTCACGCCGAGGCGAGGCGCCTCCCGTGACGCGAGCGACACGCCGACCCGGCCCAGGGCCAGGCCGATCGCCGTGGCCACCACCGCCACGACCGACGCCTCCGCCATCCCGGACGCGCGCAGCTGCAGTCGGGAGGCGCCCAGGCACCGCAGCAACGCGGTCTCGCGGACCCGGGCGGCGAACACCACCGCGAAGGTCGTGGCGATCACGAGCGCGGCCACCGCCACGGCCAACACGGTGAACGCGAGCAGGGCCCGGGCGTAGACGTCACGGCCCCCGACGAACGACTCCGCCAGGGCGTCCGCCTCGGCGGCGCCGGTGGAGACCTCGACGGCGGACGTCCCGGGGATCCCGGCGAGCCGCGCGCCGATCTGTGAGGCGAGCACCGGGTCGGGGACGGATCCGTCGCCGGCCACCCGGACGTCCCCGCCCGCGCCGTCCGCGGACCACAGCTGGACCTGCTCGTCCACGGCGTAGAGCGGGAACGACGCCTCGAGATCGGGTTGCCCGGCGAGGTCGAACAGGCCCACCACGGTCACGGTCCCGGGCTCGCCGCGCCCGGCCGGCTGCACCTCGAAGGCCGCGCCCAGGGGGAGCCCGGAGTCGGCGCGCACGGCGACCTCGCCGAGCCCGCCGGGAAGGCGCCCCGATGCCAGGGGCTGCCACCGCAGGCCGTCATCGGTGGACAGCACCGTGGTCGTCGTCATCTGTTGGGCACGTCCGTCCACGCGGACCCGGACGTACGTCTGCGCATCCACCGTCACGGCCCGGACCCCCGGGGTGGCGGCGATGGTCTCCAGACCGAGCCGCTGCGCCTCGGCGGCCTCCCCGCGCGCGGCCTCCGTGCCCGCCGACGTGCGGTCGCCGAGGTTCTGCACGAGCACGGCGGTGTCGGCGTACCGCATGCCGAAGGTGGCCTCCGCGCTGGCGGACATCGTGCGCAGCACGCCGACGGAGGCCAGGACGAACCCGACGGCCACGGCGATCGCCAGGATCGTGCCGAGGTAGCGACCCGCGTGCGCGCGCAGCTGCCCCAGGACCAGCCGGGGGCTCACGCCGTGGCCGGGCGGCGGCCGGCGGCCCGCATCGCGGCGTCGATCGAGTCCGGGGTGGGGGAGTCGAGCTCGTCGGCGATCCGGCCGTCGGCCAGCACCAGGACCCGGTCCGTGTGCGCGGCGGCGTGCGCGTCGTGGGTGACCATGACGACCGTCTGCCCGTGGTCGCGGACGCACGCACCGAGCAGCCCGAGGACCGCCTCGCCCGACTCCGAGTCGAGATTGCCCGTGGGCTCGTCGGCGAACACCACGTCCGGGCGGGGCAGCAGCGCCCGGGCGATGGCCACGCGCTGCTGCTGCCCGCCCGAGAGTTCGTGCGGCCGCCGGCGCAGCAGGTCGCCGATCCCGAGTTCGCCGACCAGCCCGTCGAGGCGGCGTCCGTCGGGGCGGCGGAACGCCAGGCGCACGGGCAGCACGATGTTCTCGCGGACCGAGAGCGAGGGGACCAGGTTGAAGGACTGGAAGACGAAGCCGACCCGGGTGCGCCGCAGGCGGGTCCGCCCCGCGTCGCCCAGGCGGGTGACCTCGGTGTCCCCGATCGTGACGGTGCCGTGGTCCGGGGTGTCGAGCCCGGCCAGGCAGTGCATGAGGGTGGACTTCCCGCTGCCCGACGGCCCCATGACGGCGGTCCAGCGCCCCCTGTCGAGCGCCACGTCCACCCCGTCCAGCGCGCGCACCCTCACCCGCCCGTGCGAGTAGGTCTTGCGCAGGCCGTGGGCTCGGATCGCGATCTCGGGAGCTGGGGTCACCGGGGTCCTTCCCTGGGGCGTGGGGTCCGGCCCGAGTGTAGGGACAGCCTCGGACACCACGACGAAATCTGTGGCTCATGTGAATTTTGTGACGTATGGTGCTCATGTGACTGGGCGCGGCCCGGTCGTGCCCCGCCCTCGAACGACAAGGTGATCCCATGTTCCTGCGCCGCTCGCACCGCTCCGCCCCCCGCACCAGCTCGCTCGCCCTCGGTGGCGCCCTCGCGGTCCTCGCCGTGGTCGGCGGCGGGGCCGTGGTCGCGGTGTCCGCACCGACCGAGGTGTCCGCCGGCGAGATCCTCCTGGCGCAGAACGCGGGCCCGCAGGAGATGGCCCTCGGCGTGCCCGTCGACCTCGACCTCGAGCCGGTCGTGGCCCAGGCCGCGGGTGGCACCATCCCCGCCGGCACGACCGTCCAGGTGACGGGCCTCCCGGACGGGCTCACCCAGGACGGGTGGGTCATCTCCGGCACGCCCTCCCGCGCCGGCGACTACGACGTGCTGATCACCGTCTCCAACGGCGGCGTGTCCAAGTCGGAGAAGGTGACGATCACCGTGACCGGCGCGCCCGGCGCCGCCGCGGCCGCCACGACGACCGCCGCCCCCACGACCACCGCTGCGGCGCCCGCCGCGGACGACGAGACCGTCGACGGCGCCACCACCGAGGGTCGGGGCGCGGAGACGCCGACGACGCGGCCCGCCTCGGATCCGGCCACCACGACCACGACCACGACCGCGGCCGATCCGACCCTGTCCGCGGCCCCCGGCGTCGCGGCCCTCGGTGACGCAGATCCGGGTGACACCACCGGCGACGACGACGAGAGTCCCGCTCCCGACCTGTGTGCGGTCCTCGGGGACGGCGGGGTGGACGGCGCCTCGGTCTCGCAGCTGCTGCCGCTGGTCCTCGGCAACGAGGAGGGGGCCTCGACCGGTCTCGTGATGGTGGTGCTCAACGCGGTGCTCACCCTGCTGCCGTCGGTGCTCGGCGAGAGCGGCTCGACGGACGACCTCGGTTCGGCCGGGCAGATCCTCTGCACCCTCGCGCCGTCCCTCCTCGGAGGGGAGTCCTCCGGGGAGGCCGGGGGCGGGACCGGAGCGACGACCACCGGCGCCGCCGGTGTCGGCGGGGCGCCCGCCGCGCTGCTCGGACTGCTCACCTCGGGCACCGGCAGCGCCGGCGACTGACCGGCGGGTGACGGCCGGCAGGGCGCGCTGCCGAAAGGTGCACACGGTGGGCCGTCGGCCGGGTTAGAGTCCTCCTACCGATAGCAGGCGCCCCGATCGGCGGCGCGTCACAGCGTCCGTGGCCATCGAAGGGGTCCTCTCGTCATGTTCGTTCGCAAGGTAGTCACCGCCTCCGCGGCAACGGTCACGCTGCTCGCCCTGGCCGTCCCGGTCGTCAACGCGCAGGGCGAGGGCCCCGGGTCGGGCTCCGCCGGGTCGGGCGTCCTCGACGGGGGCTCCCTGGAGGGCGGGAGCCTCGAGGGCAGCCTGTCCGACGGCAGCGAGTCCGGTGGCAGCGCGGAGGGGAGTTCGGAGGAGGACGGCTCCTCCGGGTCCGGCAGCCTCGACTCCGGCAGCCTCGACTCCGACAGCCTCGACTCCGACAGCCTCGACTCCGACAGCCTCGACTCCGCCAGTGGCGAGGACACCAGCGTCGGGGACCTGGTTCCGGAGCCCGACGGCGTCTGCGAACTCCCCGATCTCGGCGGATCGGTCGCCAAGTTCTACCCGCTCTTCGGCATCTCCGGCATCCCGACCGCCGTCATCAACCTGGTCACCTCGGCGCTCGGCTCGTTCCCGAACCTCCTCGACGTGGTGGCGGGCGAGGGCGGGGGCGCCGCCCTCCTCGGGGACACGGGGTCGTTCGCCGGGCCCCTGTGCACCTCGATCCTCGGCGGGGAGATGATTCTGCCGCCCGTCACCGTGATCGTCGACGGATCCGGCACCCCGATCACCACCGTGACCGGGACCGTCGTGCGCAGCAGCACCAGCGCGGTCACCCACACCTCCACTTCCACCGCTGCCTCCACCCCGTCCGGTCCGGCAGGTGCACCCGGCGGCACGGGCACCGTGGCGCTGCCGACCAGCGTCCCGACCCCCGGCGCCTGACGCCTGACGGCTGCCCGACGGGACCTCTGCGCGGCCCGGCTCCCCTCCGGGGGCCGGGCCGCTGTCGTGTGTGCGGGAACCCGCCGCCGTTGAACCCCCAGGGGTATGTGACGATGGGGACTAATGGTGACTATGAGACTTGTGTGACAGAAGTAGACAGCTGGTGCGCGTGGGGTTAGGGTTATCCGGGTAATGGTCTGCGCTCCCGAATACGTGGAGTGAGCGATCCGAACCCTCCGGAAGGAACCAGCCGATGCGTGCTCGCCTCGCCCGCCCTCGTCGAATCGTCCGGGGTCGACTCGTCGCCCCCGTCGCAGCCGCGGCGGCGGTCGCCCTCGTGGGCGGCATGGTCGTCGCCGCCCCCGACGCCCCCACCGTGCGCGGTGGTGTCCAGACCGTCGCGCTGACCGTCCCGGCGGGCAACGCCGGCGCCGGGTTCTCCTTCAACTTCAGCGCCGCCCTCGGGGCCGGGGAGCTGGCCGGAGTCCAGATCACCGACATCACGGGTCTGCCCGCGGGGCTGACCTACAACGGCAACGGTGTCATCTCCGGAAACGCCGCCGCCGGCGTGTACACCGTGACGGTCATCGGGACCCGCAACGACCAGCCCGTCCAGGTCCCCGTGACCCTCACCATCAACAACGCCGACGGCACCGCCCCGGCCGGTCTCGAGGCGGGCTCGGCGGCCGCGGTCGAGGGGAGCCTCGGCGGCGAGGCCCAGGCGGAGGCCCGGGCGGGCGCCCAGGCGGGTGCCCAGGCGGGCGGCCAGCTCACCACCGGCTCCGACGGCACGGACGCGATCCTCGGCGCGGTGCTGGGCATCGTCACCTCGCTCGGCGGCGACGCCGGATCCGCCGCGGAGCTCGCGGCCGGGTCGACCGGCCAGGGCGGGATGACCCCCGGCGAGGACGGGACCCCGGAGACCCCGACGGGCCCGCTGTCCAGCCTGGCGGGCGGCCCGATCGACCTCGGCAGCCTGACCGGTGACAGCCCGGAACTGCTGCCCGTCGTCGACTCCCCTGAGGTGCCGGACTCCGGCTCGCTCGACCTCCCGGGGTCCTCCACGACGGCCGGCGGCGAGGTGACCGGTGAGACCACCGGCGGACTCGACACCCAGAGCCTGGGGCCGCTGGGCTCGCTCCTCGACACCGGTGGGCAGACCGGCTCGACCACCAACGGCACCACGGGCGGTGACCTCACCACCGGAGGCCAGATCTCCATCCCGGGGTCGACCACCACCGGGGACACCGGCTCGCTCGGCAATCTGGCCCCCGGACTCGCCCTGACGGGTGCGGCACTGCTCGGTCTGGCCGGCCTCAGCCTGATCCTGGGCGGCGGGTCCTCGACCCCGGGCTCCTCCGCCCTCCTGCCGGCCCTGCCGGGATCGACCACCAACGGTGGCGGGACGACGACGGGCGGGTCGTCCGGCTCGACCGCCCCGACCGTCGCCGCGGGCGCCCCCAAGCCCGTCCAGGCCCCCGGCCCGACCGTCGCCAACGGCCGCGGCTGACCCTCCGACTCCCGGCGGCCGCGCAGGTCGCCGGTGACCACGTCCACCCCGGTGGTGATCTCAGTGCGTGAGATCCCCACCGGGGTGAACCGTCTGGGTGCGTTACCGTGGGCGTAAGGTCGCGGGAGTCGCCGCGCCGCACGCTCTCGAAAGGCCCCGAATGCGCATCTCCCGCCCGATAGCCGCGTCCGCCCTCGCCCTGTTCGCCATGGCCGGCGCCGGGGTCGCGTCGGGGTTGGCGGAGGCGCCCGAGACCGCGCCCCTCGTGGTCGAGGCGTCGGACCTCACCCCCTCGGCGCTGCCCTCGCTGACGTTCCCGGTCGGGGTGTACACGGAGAACCGGATCAGCGACCACGTCACGATCCCGCCCGGGGCCACCATCAGCTTCCGGGGCCTGCCGCCCGGACTGACCTACGACCCGCGCACCACCGCCATCAGGGGCGTGCCCACCACGCCGGGCGTCTATCAGCCCGTGGCGACCGCCTTTCTCGGGGGCATCCCCGTGCGGACCGAGACCACGACCGTGACCGTCACCGGTGGCGGGGCCGCCCCCGGCCCGGGCCCGGTCCCCGCTCCCGTGCAGGTCCCCGCCCCGGGTCCGGCGCCCGCGCCGGCCCCCGGCACGATCTCCATCGCCGACATCCAGGCGCTGCCCCTGCCGCAGCCGGTCAAGGACGCGATCCTCGGTGCGGCGCTGGCGATCAACAACGGCATCCAGGCGGCGTGGAACGCCGTCCCCCCCGGCTCGCTCGGCAGGTGACGCCTACGGCGCCGAGATCAGCATCCCGGCGCTGACCAGGACGCTCCAGGCCAGCATCGCCATCCCCGCGGTCGTCAGCGCGGGGATCAACCCGGCGCCCGTGGCCCGCGCGCGGACCGGGGCGTTGGCCCTCCACGCCACCGGCATCGCGAGCAACCCGAGCAGCGCCCACGGGGTGGCGGGGATCAGCGCCAGCGTGGCCACCAGCGGGACCAGCAGCTCGAGCACGGCGTGCAGGCCCCGGGTCCGGGAGTCGCCCAGCCGGACGGCGAGCGTGACCTTGCCCGACTCGGTGTCCGAGGGGATGTCCCGCAGATTGTTGGTGAGGTTGACCGCGCTCGAGAAGCTGCCCACCGCGACGGCCGCGACCACCGCGTACCAGGTCACCGTCCCGAGCTGGGTGTACTGCGTGCCGATCACCGCGACCAGCCCGAAGAACACGAACACAGCCACCTCGCCGAGCCCGCGGTAGCCGTACGGGCTCCGGCCGCCCGTGTAGAACCACGCCGCCAGGATGCACAGCACGCCCACCACGATGAGCCACGGCGCGGACGTGGCGCTGAGCACCAGCCCGGCCAGCCCGCCCAGGCCGAGGAACGCGAACGCGGCCCGCTTGACCGTCGCCGGCCGGACCAATCCCGAGCCCACCAGGCGCAGCGGGCCCACGCGGTCGTCGTCGGTGCCGCGGATGCCGTCGGAGTAGTCGTTGGCGTAGTTCACCCCGACGATGAAGGACCACGCCACGAGCAGCGCCAGGAGCGCCTGCCACCACACGGCACCGCCCCCCAGCCCCGCGGCCGCCGTGCCCACGAGCACCGGCGCGACCGCGTTCGGCCAGGTCCTCGGGCGGGCGCCCTCGAGCCAGTCGGCCAGGGTGGCACCCCGGGGCTCGGCGGGTTCGGCGGGGGAGTGGGCGGAGTCCTCGGACGCCCGGGGGCGCTGGGGGGACCGGGAGTGCTCGCGGGTCATTCTGCGATTGTCCCATCGACGAACCCGGCCGCGACCGCCCGCCGGTCCACCTTGCCGCCGGGAAGCGTCGGCAGCGCCCCCACCACGGCCACGGCGGCGGGGGCGGAGCGCTCCCCGAGCAGCCCGGTGACGTGCGCGCGCAACTCGTCGGGGGTCGCCCCGGACCGGAGCGTGACCGCCGCGACCGGGCGCGTGCCCAGGCGGGGATCGGGGATCCCGACGACCACGACGTCGACCACCGCGGCGTGCCGCCGGAATGCGTCCTCGAGCGCCTGCGGGAGGAGCGTGAGCCCGCCCACACTCAGCGCCTCGTCGAGCCTGCCGAGGATGCGGAGCCGGCCGTCGGGGCCGACCCGCCCGGCGTCGTCGGTGCGGAACCACCCCGCGCGGGCGAAGGCGGGGTGGCCGGGGGCGTTCCGGTACCCCAGGGCGACCTGCGGGCCGGCCAGCCAGACCCGCCCCTCGTCGTCGTCGATCTCCACCTCCACCCCCGCCAGCGGCACCCCGTCGTAGACGCACCCGCCGGCGGTCTCGCTCATCCCGTAGGTGCGGACCACCCGGATGCCGGCGTCGGCGGCGCGGTCGAGCAGGTCAGGCGCGGCCGCGGCCCCGCCGAGCAGGACGGCGTCCAGGCGGGCGAGCGCGGCGGCGGCCTCGGGCGGTCCCTCGTCGAGGACCTTGGCCAGCTGGCCGGGCACGAGCGAGGTGTACGCGCGGGTGTTGGCCCGGCCGCTCCCGCCCGGGCCACTCCCCGGGCCGGTGCCCGTGCAGGCCTCGACGGCCGCGGGCACGGCGGCAGGGTCGAATCCGCCGGTCACGTCCATGACGACCGGCTCGTGCCCGGCGCGCAGCGAGCGCAGGATCACCTGCAGCCCCGCGATGTGGTGCGCCGGCAGCGCGAGCAGCCAGCGGCCCGGCCCGCCGAGGGCGGCGTCGGTCGCCGCGGCCGACGCGGCCAACGCGGCCGCCGAGAGCATCGCGCCCTTGGGGGTCCCGGTCGATCCGGAGGTGCTCACCACCAGGGCGGCGCGGTCGTCGACCGGCTCGCCGGGGCGCATGGCGTCCACGAGCAGGCGCGTCCGGGCCGGGTCGTCGGCCGGGACGGGCAGCAGCGCGGGACCGCGGTCGGCGAGCAGGTCGGCGAGTTGCGGGAACACCTCCGCGACCGCCGGCCCGCCGGGGACGGCCAGGGTGCGCAGCTCGCGGGAGGCGGGCATGGGCGAACGCGGGCTCACCGGTCGGGGCTCAGTAGTAGTACGGGTAGTCGTCCCAGTTGGGCTCGCGCTTCTCCAGGAACGCGTCGCGGCCCTCCACCGCCTCGTCGGTCATGTACGCCAGCCGGGTGGCCTCGCCCGCGAACACCTGCTGGCCCATGAGGCCGTCGTCGGTGAGGTTGAACGCGAACTTGAGCATCCGCTGCGCGGTGGGCGACTTGCCGTTGATCTGCCGCGCCCACTCGATGGCGGTGCTCTCCAGCTCGGCGTGGTCCACCACCCGGTTGACCGCGCCCATGTGGAACATCTCCTCGGCGGTGTACGGCTGGCCCAGGAAGAAGATCTCGCGCGCGAACTTCTGGCCGACCTGCTTGGCCAGGTACGCGCTGCCGTAGCCGGCGTCGAAGGAGCCCACGTCGGCGTCGGTCTGCTTGAAGCGGGCGTGCTCGCGGGAGGCCAGGGTCAGGTCGCTCACCACGTGCAGCGAGTGCCCGCCACCGGCCGCCCAGCCGTTGACCAGGCAGATCACCACCTTGGGCATGGTGCGGATGAGCCGCTGCACCTCGAGGATGTGCAGGCGGCCGCCCTCGGCCTTGACGCGCGCCTCGTCCACCTTGTCGGCGGTGGCGCCCGCGACGTCCGCGCTGTGTTCCGTGGAGTACTGGTACCCGGAGCGCCCGCGGATCCGCTGGTCGCCTCCGGAGCAGAACGCCCAGCCGCCGTCCCTGGAGCTGGGCCCGTTGCCGGTGAACAGCACGGTGCCCACGTCGGGGGAGCGGCGGGCGTGGTCGAACACCCGGTACAGCTCGTCCACCGTGTGCGGGCGGAACGCGTTGCGGACGTCGGGCCGGTCGAAGGCGATGCGCACGATCCCGTTGACCCGGCCCTCGCCCACGTGTCGGTGGTAGGTGAGATCGGTGAGGTCCACCCCGTTGCGGAAGCCCTCGACCTCCCGCCACTGCGTGGGATCGAAGGGGTTGGCGGCCTGGTCCTGTGCTCCGGCGCTCTGCTCAGTCATGGGTTCGACGTTAGCGTGGAGCCATGACATCCGTACCGGGCCCCGAGTCGATCGACGATCTGCTCGCCCGTGTCCACGTGGTGGCCCTGCCCATGCGGGTGCGGTTCCGGGGCATCACCGAGCGGGAGGTCGCGCTGATCGAGGGGCCGGCCGGGTGGGGCGAGTTCGGGGCGTTCCCGGAGTACGACGACCCCGAGGCGGCCCACTGGCTGGCCTCCGCGCTGGAGATGGCGTGGCAGGGGCCGCCCGCCGCCGTCCGCTCGCGGGTGTCGGTCAACGCGACGGTCCCGGCGGTCGCGGCCGGCGAGGTCGCGGGCATCCTCGAGCGGTTCCCCGGCTGCACCACGGTCAAGATCAAGGTGGCTGAGAAGGGGCAGAAGCTCAACGACGACGTCGCCCGCATCGCCGCCGTCCTCCAGGCCCGCCCCGGCGCGCGCGTCCGGGTGGACGCCAACGGCGCGTGGTCGGTGGCCGAGGCCGCGCACGCCGTCCGGGTCCTGGACCAGGCCGTGCGCGCGGCCGACGCCACCCGCGCTCCCGGCACCGGACCGGTCTCCCTCGACGGCCCCGGCCTGGAGTACGTCGAGCAGCCCTGCGCCACGGTCGACGAGCTCGTGCAGCTGCGCGCGCGCCTGGCCGCGGACGGGGTGCACGTGGACGTGGCCGCCGACGAGTCCATCCGCCGCGCCTCCGACCCGCTGCGCGTGATCCGGGCGGGCGGCGCCGACCGGGCCGTGGTCAAGGTGGCGCCGCTCGGCGGGCCGCGGCGCCTGCTGGCCGTGGCCGCCGAACTCGGGGTGCCGATCACCGTCTCCAGCGCACTCGACTCCGCGGTCGGGGTCGCGGCGGGGGTCGCGGCGGCCGCGGCGCTACCGGGCGGCCGCGGCGGTGGCGCCGGAGGGAGTGGTGCCGACGACGACGAGATCCCCGCCGCCGGCCTGGGCACCGGCGGGTTCTTCCTCGAGGACGTGGTCGACCCGGGAACGTTCGCCCTGGTGGACGGCCATCTCCCGGTGGTCGCGGTGGCCCCGGACCCGGCGCGGCTGGCGGGCCTGCGGGCGCGCACCGACCGGCGGGACTGGTGGCTGGGGCGGATCCGCCGCTGCCACGCTCTGCTCTGAGGCCCGGCCGGGCAGTCCGCGAGCGGTCACGCCGCCATTCGCCGAGCGGTCCCGCCGCCATTCGCCGCGTGAGGCTCCGGAGCGCCCCCGGCGACCCGCGGGGAGGGCGTCGAGCCCGGCGCCGGAGAACGCCACACAGCCCCGGTTACAGGGGTCAGGCGAGGTTGCTCGCGATTCCTGCCCCGTTGCGCGAACTCCGGTACGTGCCGGCGGCGTGTCCCGCGCCGGGACTTCGAGCAAATGGGCAGGAATCACGAGCAGCCGTCGCCGAACCACGACCAACGGTTCGCGATCCACGAGCAACCGCGCGGACGCTCGAGCAGCCGGCGGGGCGCGGGCGGCGCGGGGGCGGGGGCGGGTGGCGGCCTACCGGGTCGGCCGCGGCAAGTCCCTCGTCCGCGGGGCGTATCCCCACTGATGGCGACCGAGCCGCGAGGGTGGCAGGAGCGCGCCGAAGTCGGGCAGGCCGTCGGGGGCCAGCACCTCGTCGACGATCGACACGCTCACGACCCGACCCAGCAGCATCGCGCTGGTGCCGAGGTCGATCACGTCGTGGCGCACGCATTCGAACGCGATCGGCGCCTCGGCCACCCGCGGCGCGGCCACCACGTCGGAGGGCTCGGCGGTCAACCCGAAGGCGGCGAACTCGTCGACCTCTGGTCCCACCGGTGCGGAGGTCGCATTGATGACCTCCATGAGCGATTCGGTGCCGATGTTCACCACGAACTCGCCGGTGTCCACGACATTGCGATAGGTGTCCTTGCGGCCGACGGAGGTGACCGCCAGGATCGCGGGGTCGGTGCAGGCCACGGTGAAGAACGAGTACGGCGCGAGGTTCGGGTGCCCGTCGGCGGAGACGGTCGAGACCCAGGCGATGGGCCGGGGGGCGACGGCCGCGGTGAGCAGGGCGTACATGCCGCTCGCGGGGGGATCCTCAGGTGTGTGGACGGTGCGCATGGGACCATTCTGCAGCCAGCCCACCCGAAGGTGCATGAGCCGTGTCACACCTGCTCTAGCCTTGAGCGGCGGGCCCAGGATGCGGTCGGCGAGGAAAGGGGTCGGGGACGATGGCGGAGACGGACAGGGTGAGGATCCCGTTGCGGGATCAACTGTGGTTGTTGATGGACCGCCCCGACAACCTGATGTACATCAACTCGCTGCTGTGGTTCGAGGAGATCCCCGACTGGGACAAGGTCACGGAGGCGATCGCCACCCGGATGGTGGACCCGTACCCGGTGTTCCGTCGGGTCCCGGTCCGGGAGGGCCGCCGGTGGTACTGGCAGGACGACCCGGACTACGACATCTCGAGGCAACTCGTCCGCAGCCGCCTCCCCGCCCCGGGCGGGCGGGCGGAGGCGGAGGCGTACGTCGCCGAGCAGATGAGCATCCCGCTCCCGGACGACCGCCCGATCTGGCGAACGGAATTCATCGAGGGCTACTTCGGACACGATTCCGAGAAGGAGGGGGCGCTGCTCCTCTTCCGCGTCCAGCACGGCATGGTCGACGGCATCCGCCTGACGCAGCTCATCCTCAGCCTGTGCGACAGGGACGACGAGTCGCCGCTGCCCAAGGTGGGTCGCGATCTTTCGCCGAGCGGCGGCGGCATCCTGGGCGCGGTGGGCAGTGCCGGCGCCGGGATGGCCAAGGACTCGTTCGGCATTGCGCTCGGCCTCACCGGCGCCACCATCAAGTTTCCCCTGACGCTCGCCAGGCTGGCCAGGGACGTCGTGGCGCCGGGCCGGGGGATCACCAGGATCCCCACCCGGGTGGTCGAGTCGCTGTCGGAGAACATCGACCCCACCAACCGGACCACCAACACCTACCGCTCGGTGTTCCGCCTACTGTTCGAGCCGAAGTCGCCCGAGCTCACGTGGAGCGGACACGCCCACGCCCAGAAGAGGGTCTCCTGGATCTCCGGGCTCGACCTCGCGGCGGTCAAACGGGTCGCCAGGGCGCACGACACCACGGTGACCGCCGTGATGATCGCCGCCGTGTCCAAGGCGCTCACCGAGTATCTCGACGCGCACGGCGACCGCCCCGTCTCCGACATCAACCTCATGGTGCCGATGTCCGTCGCGCCGGTGGGGGACGACCTCCCCGAGGACCTGGGTAACCACCTCACGCTCATCCTCATGCGTCTGCCGCTGGGGATCGACGACCCCGACGAGCTGATCGACGAGATCACCAAGTCCATGACCCGGGTCCGCTACTCGTTCGAGCCGCACGTCAACCTGGCCACGATGCTCACCGTGGCCGTCACGCCCGGGCCGGTCGCGCACGCGGTGGTGGACATGTTCGCCAACAAGACCGTCGGGCAGCTCACCTCCGTGCCGGGGCCGGTCTCGACCGTCCGGCTGGCCGGCACGCCGGTCGGGGGGATGCTCGGCTGGGTTCCCATGAGCGGTGACCAGGCCCTGGGGATCTGCATCTTCAGCTACAACGGCGAGGTCACGGTGGGTATCGCGACCGATGCCGTGCTCGTCCCGGATCCGGGCGAGGTCGCGGGGATGATCGAGGGTCAGTTCACGACGTTCGACGGGTGGTACGAGGAGGAGTGAGCCCGCGTCACCACGGCGCCGGCACCTCCCGGTGGGCGGCGAACCACTCGCCGATGTAGGTCATGTCGATCCCCTGGTCCTCGGCCTGGAGCTCATACATCGTCCTGCCGTCGATCGCCTCCCGCAGGATGTCGGCGTGGCCGGAGTGACGCGCGATCTCGGTGAGCACGTGGTGGACCACCCAGCGCCCGCTGAACTCCGGCTGGCCCGGCGGGTACCAGGGTGCGTCGTCGGGCACGGGGACCGGGGCGTCGAGGTCCGTGGCACGCAGGTGCGCGAGCCCGGCGGCACAGCGACGGTCGTACTCGGCCAGGACGTCCTCCGCGGTCGCACCGGGGGCCGGCAGGTTGACGGTCTCGGCCCGCTCGAAGGCCTCCGCGAGTGAGAGCCCCGTGTCGACTCCGGCGGGCCCGGCGGCGGCCCGGGCCAGCCAGGTCTCGGCGACCTCGCCGATGTGCAGGATCAGCCAGCCCAGCGTGAGCTCGCTGGAGGGGACAGGACGGGCCCGCAGCTGGTCGGCGGTCAGGCCGTGGACGACGGAGCGGGCGTTGACGAGTTGGGCGTCGACCCATTCGCACAGCTGCTCGTGCTCGGTGGCGCGGGTGGCGGGAAAGAACGGCATGACGACTCCTAGGGGGTTCCGGCTGAGTTGTGGGTGTGGGCGTACACGTCGCGGAGCAGGCACATCTCGGCGCCGTGGTGGATGACCTCGCGGTTGATGTGCAGGACGAGCGCGGCCATCGGGTACTCGGCCCAGTGCCCCTCGGACTCGCCCACGGGCCGGGCGAGCCCGTCCGGGTCGAGCTGCCGCACACCGTCCATCCATCCGGCGTAGGTCCGGTCCAGCTGGGCGAGTCCGCCGGCGGCGTCCCCGGCGTAGCGGTGGGTCATGTAGTCGTGGGGTGGCCCGCCGAAGTGGGAGTGCCACCGGGCGCCCAACACCCCGACGACGAGGTGGCCGATCCGCCACGCGATGGTCGTCAACGGGGCGGGCCGGGGTTCGGGGTGGGCGAAGTCGATCGTGACGTCGCCGACCCCGCCCTGCACCCCGGCCCGGCCGGTGCCCCGCGGTCGCACGTCCCAGGTCCGTTCGTCGGGGGCGGGGGAGAAGTGGTACTCGTCGTCCGTCAGTCCCTCCAGTCGCGGGCGGAGGTGGCCGTTCCAGTGGAAGTCGAGCTGCTCGACGAGCTGGTGGGTCCAGTCGATGGTCACGGGGTCTCCGATCGGTGTCGCGGTGGGCCGTCCACCACAGCGTCGCAGCCATTCAGGACGGAATCCGTCCTCTGTCGGTGCGAGACTGGCGGCATGGCCGAGGACCGGACGCCCACCACCCAGCGCGTGCTGGGGTTGCTCGATCTCCTGCAGCGACGCGCCGTGTGGTCCGGGCCCGAGCTCGCGGCGGAGTTAGGGGTCACCACCCGCTCGGTGCGCCGGGACGTCGATCGGCTGCGCGACCTGGGGTACCCCGTCGAGTCCGAGCGCGGGGCCGGGGGCGGCTACCGGCTGGGGGCGGGCCGCCGGCTGCCGCCGCTGCTGCTGGACGACCGCGAGGCCGTCGCCGTGGCGATCGCGCTCCGCCTGGCCGCCGGGGGAGCGGTGGCCGGCGTCGGCGAGCACGCGCTCAGGGCACTGACCAAGCTCGACCAGGTCATGCCGGGCAGGCTCCGCGAGAGGGTCGCGGACGTCACCGAGTCGATGGTGGCCGTCCCCGGCGACGACGCCCGGGTCCAACCGGAGATGCTGATCGAGCTGGGACACGCTGTGCGAGGGACCGAGCAGGTACGGCTGGACTACCGGGACCGCGCCGGACAGGACACCGAGCGCCGGGTCGAGCCGTACCGGATCGTCGTCCTGGGCCGCCGCTGGTACCTGCTGGCCTACGACCCCGAGCGGGCCGACTGGCGGACCTTCCGCCTGGACCGCATCCGGGCCGTCCATCGCAGCCGCTGGCGCTTCACCCCCCGCCCGGACGTGCCCGACCCGGCCACGCACGTCCAGCGCGCGGTGGCCGCCGCCCCCTACCGGCACCGGGCCAGAGTCGTGGTCCACGCGACCGCCGACGAGGTCCTCGAGCGCTTCCCGCCCGGCTTCGGCACCCTCACCGCGCTGCGACCGGTCGACCACCCCGAGGGGCCCGCCTGCCGGTTGGAGACCGGGGCCGCCGACCTCGACGAGCTGGCCTGGTACCTCGCGCGGCTCCCGGGCCCGTTCGTCGTGGAGTCGCCGGACGGGCTGCGCGCCGCGCTCGCGGACATGGCTGGGCGGTTGACGCTCGCGGCCGGCGCGGCGACCCCGCGGGATTAGGCTGGAGGCGATGAACCCCGGACGCAGCACCCCGAGCAGCAACCCGAGCACCGCGCAGGCGCGCGTCCTGGTCGACGAACTGATCCGGCACGGGATCACCGACGCGGTCCTCTGCCCGGGCTCGCGCAGCGCCCCGCTCGCGCTGGCACTGGCGGCCGCCGAGCGGACCGGGCGGATGCGGCTGCACGTGCGGATCGACGAGCGGGGCGCCGCGTTCACGGCCCTCGGGTTGGCGCTGGGGTCCCGGCGGCCGGTCCCCGTCGTCGTCACCTCGGGCACGGCCGTGGCCAACCTCCATCCCGCGATGGTCGAGGCCGCCCACTCCGGCGTGCCGATCCTGGCCCTGACCGCCAACCGCCCGCCCGAGCTGCGCGGCACCGGCGCCAACCAGACCATCGACCAGGTGGGGCTGTTCGGCCCGCACGCCCGCGCGGTGATCGAGGTGGGCGCGGCCGGCGACCCGGTGACCGAGCACCGGCACTGGCGGTCGGCGATCGGCCGCGCGATCCTCACCGCCACCGCCCCGGCCCACCCCGGCCCGGTGCAGGTCGACATCGCCTTCCGCGAGCCGCTGGTGCCGGGCGAGGGCGACGAGGAGTTCGTGGTGGGGCCCCGGCACGCCGGGGACGACGACGAGGGGTCGCCCGGCGACGGTCCCCGCGGACTCCCGGAGGGGCGTCCCGGCGGCCGCCCGTGGGTCCAGCGCGCCGGGGCGGGCGTCGACTCCGAGCCCGCCCACTCCGCCGTGGCCGTGGACCTCACCCGCCCGACGCTGGTCGTCTCGGGCGTGGGGGCCCGGCCCGTGGCGGGTCTCGTGGGGGTGCCGACCGTCGCCGAACCCGGGGCCCCGGTCCCGCTGCACCCGGTCCACCCGCTGGCCCTGCCGGCCCTGCACCCCGAGCAGGTGATCGTCACCGGGCGGCCCACGCTGCACCGCGCGGTCACCCGGCTGCTGGCCGACCCGGACGTCGACCTGGTGATCCTCGACGCGGGCCCCAACGCCCCCAACCCCACGGGCAGCGCGGCCGAGCTCGCCGACTCCGTCCTCACCGGGTGGGGCGTCGACGCGGAGTGGACCGCCCTCACGGCCGGTGCCGACGCCCGCGCCCGCGCCGCGGTGGACCGGGTGTTGGACCGCCACCTGGAGTCCAAGACGCCCACGGGCCTGCACGTGGCGCGGGCCGTCGCGCGCGGGGTGCGGGGCGGCGACACGCTGGTGGTGGGCGCCTCCAACGCGGTCCGCGACCTGTCCCTCGTGGGGCCGCTGGACCCGGACGTGTCCGTCCACGCCAACCGGGGCGCCTCGGGCATCGACGGCACGGTGTCCACCGCGATCGGGGTCGCCCTGTCCGCGCCGGGCCGCACCGTCGCGCTGCTCGGCGACCTCACCTTCCTCCACGACCTCTCCGGGCTCCTGCTGGGGCCCCGGGAGGCGCACCCCGACGACCTCACGATCGTGGTGGCGGACGACGACGGCGGCGGCATCTTCTCCCTCCTCGAGCAGGGCGATCCGCGACTGGCCACCGACTTCGAGCGGGTCTTCGGCACCCCGCACGGCGCGGACCTGCGGGCCCTCTGCGCGGGCTTCGGGGTGCCCTTCACCGACACCGACCCCGCCGGGCTCGAGGTGCTCCTCGCCGAGACCGCGCCCCGGGTCGAGCACCGGCACATCGTGCCCGCCGGGCTGCGGGTCGTGCGGGTGGCCACCAGCCGCGTGGGCCTGCGGGACCTGCACGCCACGCTCCGCGCCGAGGCGCTGCGGACGGACGCGCCGGGGTCCGGCGCCGCCGGGGACGGCAGGTGACCGTGACGATGACCGGGCGGCAGGCCCGCCGCGCGGCACTGACCCGGCGGATCGTGCGGGTCGTGGCCGTGCTCGTGGCCGCGTTCTCCCTGCTGACCGCCGGCCTCATCCTGATGGCGTGCATCGTCAACGACCTGCGGATCGACCAGGACCTGGGCAGCGCGACCGCCACCGTCACCGAGGTCACCGCCCGCCGCTCCGCCGTCGAGTTCGACGCCGGCGGACGGCAGGTCAGGCCTGTGACCGGCGTGCTCTACCCGACCGGGCTCGTCGAGGGGCAGCGGGTGCAGGTGGAGTTCCGCCGCGCCAACCCCGACCTCGTCCGCGTCTCGGGCCGAAGCTGGACCGTCGCCGTCCTGCCCGCCCTGAGCGTGCCCGCGATCGCCGTCCCCCTGTCCGCGCTGGCCTACGCCGCCGCGTCACCGAGGGTTCACCGCCCGGCCCCACGAATTCCCCGCACCGACCCCCGGTGATCACCGGGCCGTCGCCGGGCCCGGACACAGTGGGGGCGTGCGCGTAGCCATCGTCACCGAATCGTTCCTGCCGAACGTCAACGGCGTCACCAACTCCGTCCTGCGGATCCTCGAGTACGCCCGGCGCCACGGGCACGACTGCCTGGTGGTGGCCCCGTCCGGGACCGTCGGGTTCTGGCACGGCGCCGCAGACGCGGTCCGCGCCCACCCGCTGATCAGCGCCATGGCGCCCCTGCTCGGCGG
This sequence comes from uncultured Dietzia sp., assembly GCF_937873725.1. GTDB lineage: Bacteria > Actinomycetota > Actinomycetes > Mycobacteriales > Mycobacteriaceae > Dietzia. The sequence continues at coordinate 1,594 of NZ_CALMYY010000067.1, read as the reverse complement.
CCCGGATTCGGGGGCTCGCGACCCCGACCACCACCTCGGCTACCCCGTCCACCGCGTCACCGCCGTCAGGGTGCCCGTGGTGTCCTCGCTGCCGCTGGGCGCGCCCAGCCCGAGCGTCTACAACGCCCTGCGGGACTTCGGGCCCGACGTGGTGCACCTGGCCTCGCCGTTCGTCCTCGGCGCCGCCGGGGCCGCCGCCGCCCGCGCCCTGGACGTCCCCTGCGTGGCGGTCTACCAGACCGATGTGGCCGGGTTCGCGAGCTCGTACGGGGTCGGGGTCATGGCGGACGCCGCCCGGGCCTGGACCCGGGCGATCCACACCACGTGCGACCGCACCCTCGCGCCGTCCTCCGCCGCGATGGCGGATCTGGCGGGTCACGGCATCCCGCGCCTGTACCGGTGGGGCCGGGGCGTCGACTCCGTGCAGTTCTCCCCGTCCCGCCGCAGCGGGGCCCTGCACCGGCTGTGGTCCCCGGAGGGGCGGCCCGTCGTGGGCTTCGTCGGCCGCCTGGCCCCGGAGAAACACGTCGAGCGACTCCAGCCCCTGGCCGACAGGTCGGGCCCGGACGGGGACCTGACCCTCGTCGTCGTCGGCGACGGCCCCGACCGCCCCGCCCTCCAGGCCGCCATGCCCCACGCGATCTTCACCGGCGAGCTCCACGGCGAGCAGCTCGGGCAGGCGTACGCCACGCTCGACGTGTTCTGCCACGCCGGGGAGTTCGAGACGTTCTGCCAGGCGATCCAGGAGGCGCAGGCCTCGGGCGTGCCCGTGGTGGGGCCCGACCGGGGCGGCCCGCGCGACCTCGTCCAGGCCGGCGTCAACGGGTACCTGCTCGACCCGCAGCGGTACGCCGCGGAGATCTCCCGGACCGTCGACCTGGTGCTGGCCGACCACGCGCGACTGGCCGCGGCCGCCCGCGCGACCGTCGAGGGCCGCACCTGGGACGCCGTCTGCGGTCAGTTGTTCGACCACTACGGCGCCGCGGGCGCCCGCTCGGCACCCGGCCGGGTCGGCCTCGGGCGGGCCTCGCGGGTGGTGGCCTGAGCGCCCGCCCCGGCCGGTGGGGGTCCGCGGCCCGGTGGCGGGGTAGCGTCGACCCCGTGTCCCGTGCCGATCTCGACAAGCAGCCCCGCGACGTCGCGTCGATGTTCGACGGCGTGGCCAAGCGCTACGACCTGACCAACACCATCCTCTCCGGGGGCATGGATCACGTGTGGCGCCGCCGTGCGCGGTCCCTGCTCGCGCCCCGGCCGGGGGAGCGGATCCTCGACCTGGCCGCCGGCACCGCGGTCTCGACCGTGGAGCTGGGCAAGTCCGGTGCGTGGTGCGTGGCCGCGGACTTCTCGCTGGGCATGCTGCGCGCCGGTGCCGGCCGCGACGTGCCCAAGGTCGCCGGCGACGCCATGAGGCTGCCGTTCGCGGACGAGTCCTTCGACGCCGCGACCATCAGCTTCGGCCTGCGCAACGTGCAGGACACCGCCGCGGGCCTGCGCGAGATGGCGAGGGTGGTCAAGCCCGGCGGGCGGGTGGCGGTGGGCGGGGGCGCCCCGCCGCCCGCCGCGGCGACCCAGAGGCGGTTTCCGGTCGCGACGA
>NZ_CALMYY010000066.1 GCF_937873725.1 uncultured Dietzia sp. | reverse complement strand
CCCCCTCCCGCGCGTCACCTGTCTCGAATGTGTGTACGAGTCTACCGCCACCCCGGCGGTAGCGCAAGAGTTCGAATAGCGAGAAAGTGCGGGGAGCGCGACCGGTCAGACGCGGGCGTCTGCGCCGCCGCCGGACTCGGGAAGCAGGACCGCGCGGTCGTCGGTCGGCACGGGCGAACCGCCCAGCTTGTTGGTGGTGCCGGCGAGCAGCAGTCCCTCCCCGATCACCGCGAGCCCGGTGAGTCGTCCGTAACGGCCCTGCGCGAGCTGCGTCGGGTGCCACCGCGCGCCCCGCCCGACGAGAGGCAGGACGGGGGGGCGTCCGGGGACGGGGGGGGCGGGGGGGAGGGAATCCGCGGGGCCCAACCCCCCGCCGGCGTCGCGCTGGTCGGGCCAGGTCCAGACGACCCGATCCGCTGTCCGGACCACCGCGCCCCGGTCGGTGACGGCCGAGAGGTAGAGGTCCCGTTCGTGCGTGCACAGGGCCCGGATCCCGCCCAGGTTCTTGGCCACCACCTCGGGCTCCGTCGCGCGCCCGATCCCGGTGAACCCGGGGAACCTCACCAGCTCGGGTCCGACCCCCACGGTGAGGACCCCGTCGACGAACGCCATTCCGCCGCTGTCCGCGGGCGCGAGCTCGGTCACGGTCCGCGGGGCGTCCCCGCGCGCGAGGCGGTCGACCCTGGAGGGGCCGTCTCCGACGACGAGGAGGTACACCAGCCGGTCCTGGGCGAAGTCGGGGGACGGCGCGACGGCGGCCACCCGGCCACCCCGGACGTCGACGCGCCCGAACTCCTCGGGCTGCGCGTCGACCGAGACGATCGTGACCCGACCCGAGGACTGCGCGACCAGCGCGCGCTGTCCCACCCCCGCGACCGCGACGGCGGGGTCGAGGCAGGTCGCGATGACGGCCGGGTCCGGGTCGACGCACGGCCCGGACTCCGGGGTGGGCTCCGGCTGACCGGAGCGCGGCGTCGGGGACGGCGGAGGGCTGCCGGGTGGGGTGGACGGCGGGGCGGCGCCCATGCCCGGGCCCGGTGCTGGGGTGAAGGGGTCGTAGAGGCGATCGTCGAACCTCGCGCAGCCGGTCGCGGCGAGGGCCATGACCAGCAGGAGTGCGAGCGATCTCATGCCGACCAGAGTACGGTGCGCCGTGTCCTCGATGCGGACACCCGCAGATCGGCCTATGGTCGGTGCGTGACTTCCTCAACGCCCGGAGACGACGCCCGAACCGAGATCATCCACGACGTGGACTACCCGCTCGACGTCCCCGAGGCGACGGGCTCCGGGGCGGGCGCGGGGAAGACGGACTCCGCCACCACGGCGTTCCCCTCCGCCGGTCGCGCGGACTACACGCCGTTCGTCGAGTCCGGAGGCTACGACGCGTCCACCCCGCTCCCGTTCGGCGACACCTCGACCACCGTCGCACCCGCACCCGGGGACGAGATCTCCCGACGCGGCACGACCGACCTCGGCCTCCTCCTGCTGCGGGTCGCCGTCGGCGTCCTGCTGGCGATGCGCGGACTCCAGAAGCTCTTCGGGCTGTTCGGCGGCCCCGGGATCGACGGTCTCACCGAGATCCTCACCGCGTCGGGCTTCGAGCAGGCCCGGATCCTCGCGATCACCGGCGGCGCCGTCGAACTGGTCGCGGGGGTGATGCTCGTCGTGGGGCTGGCCACGCCCGTCGCCGCGGCCGGACTGCTCGCGCTGGTGGGTGTGGGCATCGCGATCCGGTTGACCGGTGCCGAGGCCGTACCGCTGCTCGGGGACACCACGCGCGGCCTCGAGACGTCGATCCTGTACGCCGCCGCCCTCGCGGCGCTGCTCTTCGCGGGGCCGGGTCGTTGGTCCGCCGACCGCCGGTGGCGCTGGTCCCACCGACCCCGTTTCAGCGGGGTCGTCTGGCTGGTGATCGCCGCGGTCGCCGCCGGACTGGTCTGGTACTTCTTCAACGGGACCAACCCGTTGGTGTCGACCGCCGACAGCGCCCCGGTCAGCGCGGGCTGAGGGCCCGGGCAGGGTCTCAGTCGGGCAGGATGCGGACGGCGCCCTTGTCCGCCGAGGACGCCATCGAGGCGTAGGCCCGCAGGGCGGCCGAGACCTTCCGGTCCCTGTGCTCGGGGCGCCACGGGAGGGCGCCCTTCTCGGCCCGGCGACGCGCCAACTCGTCGTCGTCGACATCCACCGAGATGGACCGCGTGGTGACGTCGATCGTCACCACGTCGCCGTCCCGGATCAGACCGATGGGGCCGCCGGCGGCGGCCTCGGGCGCGATGTGGCCGATGGACAGGCCCGAGGAGCCGCCGGAGAAGCGGCCGTCGGTGATGAGCGCGCACTTGGCGCCGAGGCCCGCGCCCTTGATGAACGCGGTGGGGTGCAGCATCTCCTGCATGCCCGGACCGCCGGCGGGGCCCTCGTAGAGCACCACCAGGACCTCGCCCGCCTGCAGGGTCTTGTCGAGGATCACCGACACGGCCTCCTCCTGGGACTCGACCACGCGGGCCGGGCCGGAGAAGTGGAAGTTCTCCTCCGAGACGCCGGCGGTCTTGAACACCGATCCGTCGGGGGCGATGTTGCCGCGGAGCACCGCGAGCCCGCCCTCGGCGGTCGCCGGATGCTCGACGGAGTGGATGCAGCCGTTCACTGCGTCGGTGTCGAGCGACTCCCACCGGTTGTCCGTGGAGAACGGCTCGATCGTGCGCACCCCGCCCGGGGCCGCGTGGAACAGCTCGATCGCCTTCTCCGTGGCCGTGCCGCTGCGGATGTCCCAGTCGGCGATGTACTGCTCGAGCGACGGCGAGTGGACCGAGCGGACGTCCGTCTCCAGCAGGCCGCCGCGGTACAGCTCGCCCAGGATCGCCGGGATCCCGCCGGCCCGGTGGACGTGCTCCATGTAGTAGTCCGAGTTCGGCGCGACCTTGGCCAGGCACGGCACGCGGCGGGAGATCCGCTCGATGTCGTGGAGATCGAAGTCCACCTCGCCCTCCCGGGCGGCGGCGAGGATGTGCAGCACGGTGTTGGTGGAGCCGCCCATCGCCACGTCGAGGGTCATGGCGTTGGTGAAGGCCTCCTTGCCGGCCACCGACCGGGGCAGGATCGACTCGTCCCCGTCCCGGTAGTAGCGGGTGCACAGGTCCACGATCACGCGGCCGGCCTCGGCGAACAGCTCGCGGCGGGCGCTGTGGGTGGCCAGGGTCGAGCCGTTGCCCGGCAGCGACAGGCCCAGGGCCTCGGTGAGGCAGTTCATGGAGTTGGCCGTGAACATGCCGGAGCAGGAGCCGCAGGTCGGGCAGGCGGACCGCTCGATCTCGTCCAATCCCTTGTCGTCGATCGCGGAGTTGGCAGAGGCGGAGATCGCGGTGATGAGGTCGGACCCCGCCTTGACCACGCCGTCGACCACCACGGAGAAGCCGGACTCCATGGGGCCGCCGGAGACGAACACGGTCGGGATGTTCAGGCGCATGGCGGCGTTGAGCATGCCCGGGGTGATCTTGTCGCAGTTGGAGATGCACACCAGCGCGTCCGCGGTGTGGGCGTTGACCATGTACTCGACCGAGTCGGCGATGATCTCGCGGCTCGGCAGCGAGTAGAGCATGCCGGCATGGCCCATCGCGATCCCGTCGTCCACCGCGATGGTGTGGAACTCGCGGGCCACGCCGCCGGCCGCGGCGATCTGCTCGGCGACGATCTCGCCGACGTTCTTGAGGTGCACGTGACCGGGGACGAACTGGGTGTACGAGTTGGCGATCGCGATGATCGGCTTGCCGAAGTCCGAGTCGGTCATGCCGGTCGCACGCCAGAGGGCGCGGGCCCCCGCGGCGTTGCGTCCGGCGGTGCTGGTGCGTGACCTCAGGGGCGGCATGGGACCTCGATCCGACGTGGCGGGGATGGCGGCGGACCGGGGTCGACGACGCCGTGACCTCCCCACGATACGCCCCGCCGTGGCGCTACCCTCGTCACGGTGGGCCGCCCGGCCCAGTGGAGCGAGGTTGCACATGACAGACCCGGCATCGCGGCGACCGGTCGATTCCGGACACACGGGAGGCTTCCGGGAGTTCGCCTCGCACTCGGCCGGGGCGGTCGTCCTCGTGTGCGGCCTGTTCTTCCTCCTGGCGTTCATGTACCTGGGCGGGACCGCGGATCCCCAGTCCCATGCCCGCCACATCCCGGTCGCCGTGGTGGACGAGGACCGGGGCGCGTCACTCGAGACGCCGATCGGCCCACGGCAGCTCGACGTGGGCACGCAGATCACGGCGGGGCTGCTCCAGAACAACGACTGGACGCGGATCCGACTGCACGTGGTGGACGCCGCCGCGGCCGAGGAGGGACTCCGCGACGGGTCCTACTTCGGCGCGGTGCGGATGCCCCCCGACCTCAGCCAGCGGGTGGTCGAGCTCGTGGAGGCCGCAGCCACCGAGGCGGGGGACCGCGGGGAACCTCCGGCCCCTGCCCGGATCACCCTCGAGTACTCGCCGCGGGTGTCGATCGTCTCGGGTCAGGTCATGCAGACCATGGCCGAGGCGATACGGACCTCGTTCCACGATCGGATGGGGAGCACGATCCTGTCCGACTCACGGCTGCTCGCCGAGGCCGAGGGCAGGACGGTCGGTGCGGCGGCGGCCCTGGCGCTCGGGGATCCCGTGCGGGTCGACGTCGTGGCGTGGAACCCGCTCCCGGACGGGGTGTCCAACGCCTCACTCCCGATGTTCTACGCGCTGATCGTCGTGCTCGCCGGCTTCACCGGGGCGATGATCATCTCCGCGCTCCTGGACGCCCGGCTCGGGTTCATCCCCCTGGAGATCGGACCCCTCGCCCTCAACGTGCACGTGGCGCCGTTCGGGCGGCTCCAGACGCTGGTGCGCAAGTGGGTGGTGACCGCGGTGACCGCTCCGCTGGTGTCCGGGCTGACCCTTCTCGTCGCCGACATCGTCGGGCTCACGGGCTACGACCCGTGGGACATGTTCTGGTTCTCGAACCTGGTGATCGTCGCGGTCGGGGTGTGCGCGCACACGATCATCGCGGCCATCGGGAACGCCGGACTCCTGGTGAACCTCGTCCTGTTCGTCGTGCTGGGGATCCCCACCTCGGGAGGCGCCACCCCGACCCAGATGCTTCCCCCGGTGTTCGTGACGATCGGGTCCTTCCAGCCGATGCACCAGGCGTACCTCGGGCTGCGCTCGATCATGTTCTTCGACTCGAGCTGGGAGGCGGGGCTCGGGCACGCGGTCTGGGTCCTGTCCGGCTGGGCGGTGGCCGGGATCGTGCTGGGTATCGCGGTCACCCTGGCCTACGAGCGGATGGGGATGCGCCGCCAGGCGGTCGCCGAGCGGGTGCCGGCCGGCCGGAGGTCGGGTGGCGGTCGGTCAGGAGGCGTCGTAGGGGTCGCGGATGCGCCCGCGGCTGGCCTCGGAGAGCCGGGGGAGGTCGTGGAAGGAGACCCCGCCCATCGGGTATGAGTCCTCCGAGGTGGTGATCAGCCGGGCGAACCCGTTCTTGGGGAACATCACGCCCTTCACCTCCGCCCACGGCACGGACCTCCGGGTCCGCCACGTGGTCAGGTGGACGCCGTCCTCGTCGAGTCGCGTGTTGGTCCGGGCGACCCACCACCCGAAACCGATCGGCAGCAGGACGAGCCATCCGAGGGTGGCGGGATAGGCGGTGACGGGCCAGAGGATCGCCATCACGACGATCCCGATCACGAGATAGGACATGGGATTGACCCGGAAGAGTGCGCGGTCCTTGGGCGTCGACTCCGGGAGGGGGGCTGTGAATGGGGCGCTCATGGTCGTCCCAGTGTCTCACGGTCCACTATGTGGGATGGACGTTCCACGAGTTGACGATCCCACCGGGCGCGACCTACGCTGGCCCCGTGAACACCTGGAACGGTCTAGTACTCGGCCGGCGCGTCGACGCCTGAGCCGTCACCTGGCTTTCCGTCGACGCGCACCCTCGCCGGCCCCCGTGGCCGTCGGGGGTTTTTTGTTGCCGGGTTCCAGCGGTCCCACCGGGCCCCTGAAGGCGACGATTGACAGCTCCACGACCAGCATGAAGGACAGTTGAAGTGAGCGCACCAACGGCACAGCCCGGACCGCGTCCGGGTGCAGAGCAGAAGGCCCGACCCGCGGCCCCCGAGAGGATGACGGGCGCCCAGGCGGTCGTGAGATCGTTGGAGGAGATCGGCGTCGAGGTCGTCTTCGGCATCCCCGGCGGGGCGATCCTGCCCGTCTACGATCCGCTCTACGACTCGGTCAAGGTCCGCCACGTGCTGGTCCGGCACGAGCAGGGCGCGGGACACGCCGCCACCGGGTACGCCCAGGCCACCGGCAAGGTCGGTGTCTGCATGGCCACGTCGGGTCCCGGGGCCACCAACCTGGTGACCCCGCTCGCGGACGCGCAGATGGACTCGGTCCCCATCGTGGCCATCACCGGCCAGGTGGGTACCGCGCTCATCGGGACGGACGGTTTCCAGGAGGCCGACATCTCCGGCATCACGATGCCGATCACCAAGCACAACTTCCTGGTCTCCCACGGGGAGGACATCCCGCGGATGATCGCCGAGGCGTTCCACATCGCCCAGACCGGCCGACCGGGTGCGGTCCTGGTGGACATCCCGAAGGACGTCCTCCAGGCCGAGATGACCTTCTCGTGGCCGCCGGAGATGAAGCTCCCCGGATACCGTCCGGTGACCAAACCGCACGGCAAGCAGATCCGCGAGGCGGCCCGGCTCATCGCCAAGGCCAAGCAGCCCGTGCTGTACGTGGGCGGCGGCGTGATCAAGGCCGATGCCTCGCAGGAGCTGCTGGCGCTCGCCGAGCTGTCGGGCATCCCCGTGGTCACCACGCTCATGGCGCGTGGGGCGTTCCCCGATTCGCACCGCCTGCACTACGGCATGCCGGGGATGCACGGCACGGTCGCCGCGGTGGCGGCGCTCCAGCGTTCGGATCTGCTCATCACCCTGGGTGCCCGCTTCGACGACCGGGTGACCGGCCGGCTCGACACGTTCGCCCCGGACGCCAAGGTGATCCACGCGGACATCGACCCGGCGGAGATCGGGAAGAACCGCACCGTCGACGTGCCGATCGTCGGGGACATCAAGGAGGTGCTGGTCGAGCTCGTCGAGACGATGCGCGGCGACCGCGACTCCGGCGTCCTCACGGAACCCGCCGCGTGGGTGGGGCACCTGGACGAGATCCGGGCCGAGTACCCGCTCGGGTACGGCCCGCAGTCGGACGGGTCGCTCTCGCCCGAGTACGTCATCGAGCGCCTGAGTGCGGCGGCCGGCCCGGACGCCATCTACTGCGCCGGCGTGGGTCAGCACCAGATGTGGGCCGCGCAGTTCGTCCATTACGAGAAGCCGCGGACCTGGTTGAACTCGGGCGGCCTCGGGACCATGGGGTACTCGGTGCCCGCGGCCATGGGCGCGAAGTTCGGCCGACCGGACGCCGAGGTGTGGTCCATCGACGGCGACGGGTGCTTCCAGATGACCAATCAGGAGCTCGCCACCTGTGCGATCGAGGGCGCGCCCATCAAGGTGGCCCTGATCAACAACGGCAACCTCGGCATGGTCCGCCAGTGGCAGACGCTCTTCTACGACAAGCGGTACTCGCAGACGGACCTGTCGACCCACTCCATGCACATCCCCGACTTCGTCAAGCTCGGCGAGGCCCTCGGCTGTGTGGCGTTCCGCTGTGAGCGCGCGGAGGACGTCGACGAGGTGATCGCCAAGGCCCGCGAGATCAACGACCGCCCGGTGCTCATCGACTTCATCGTGGGCAAGGACGCGCAGGTGTGGCCGATGGTCGCCGCCGGCACGTCCAACGACGAGATCATGGCGGCCCGGGACATCCGACCGCTGTTCGACGACTCGGAATCCGCCGCGGACGACCCGGCGGAGATCCACGAGGCGACCGAGCGGATCGACGCCGCGGTGCTCGCCCAGCAGGAGGAGGACAAGTGACCGCTCGCTCCCACACCCTGAGCGTCCTGGTGGAGGACAAGCCGGGCGTGCTCGCGCGCGTGGCGTCCCTGTTCTCCCGACGCGGGTTCAACATCGAGTCGCTGGCCGTGGGACCCACGGAGACCGACGGGTTGTCTCGCATGACGATCGTCGTGAACGTCGAGGACTTCCCGCTCGAACAGGTGACCAAGCAGCTCAACAAGCTGGTCAACGTCATCAAGATCGTCGAGCAGGACCCGGCGGGCTCGGTCTCGCGCGAACTCACCCTGGTCAAGGTCCGCGCCGACGCCACCAACCGCGGCCAGATCGTCGAGATCGCGAGCCTGTTCCGAGCGCACGTCGTGGACGTCTCGCCCGAATCGGTCACGCTCGAGGCCACCGGCACCCCGGACAAGCTCGACGCGCTCCTGCGCATGCTCGACGGCTACGGGATCCGCGAGATCGTGCAGTCCGGGATGGTCGCGCTGGGACGCGGTCCCAAGTCCATCAACACCACTCGATAGTCTCGACTTCTATCACCAACACGAAGGGAATCCACCATGGCAGTGGAGATGTTCTACGACGATGCGGCTGATCTGTCGCTGATCCAGGGCCGGAAGGTCGCCGTGATCGGTTACGGCTCGCAGGGTCACGCGCACTCGCTGAGCCTGCGCGACTCCGGTGTGGAGGTCGTCATCGGCCTGCGGGAGGGCTCCAAGTCCCGCGCCAAGGCGGAGGAGGCCGGCCTCACCGTCAAGACCGCCGCCGAGGCGGCGAAGTGGGCCGACGTCATCATGCTGCTCGCCCCCGACACCTCGCAGGCGCAGATCTTCACCGAGGACATCGAGCCCAACCTCGGCGACGGCGACGCGCTGTTCTTCGGCCACGGCCTCAACATCCACTTCGGCCTCATCAAGCCGGCCGCGAACATCACCATCGCGATGGTCGCCCCCAAGGGCCCCGGCCACCTGGTGCGTCGCCAGTTCGTCGACGGCAAGGGCGTCCCGGCGCTCATCGCCGTGGAGCAGGACCCCAAGGGCGAGGGCCAGGCGCTCGCGCTGTCCTACGCCAAGGCGATCGGCGGCACCCGCGCCGGCGTCATCAAGACCACCTTCAAGGACGAGACCGAGACCGACCTCTTCGGCGAGCAGGCCGTGCTCTGCGGCGGCACCGAGGAGCTCGTCAAGACGGGCTTCGAGGTCATGGTCGAGGCCGGCTACGAGCCCGAGCTCGCCTACTTCGAGGTGCTCCACGAGCTCAAGCTCATCGTGGACCTCATGTACGAGGGCGGCATCGCCCGCATGAACTACTCGGTGTCCGACACCGCCGAGTTCGGCGGCTACCTCTCCGGCCCGCGCGTGATCGACGCCGGCACCAAGGAGCGGATGAAGGCGATCCTGTCCGACATCCAGGACGGCACCTTCACCAAGCGCCTGGTCGCCAACGTCGAGGGCGGCAACAAGGAGCTCGAGGCACTGCGCAAGGCCAACGCCGAGCACCCGATCGAGGTCACCGGCCAGAAGCTGCGCGACCTCATGAGCTGGGTCGATCGTCCGATCACGGAGACGGCCTGAGTGTCCCGGGATGAGCCCCGGGTGACCCTGTAGGGTCCACCGGGATCGTTCCCCGACCGCCAGGAGGACCGCCGTGCGCCACTTCAACAGAGGTGTGGGTGCGGCGGTCCTCGCCATTTCCCTGACCGCCACCACCGTCGCGTGTTCCTCGGGCTCCGGGGACGGCGGCCCGGGGATCGAGGCGTACCGGGCGGAGGGGGCGAAGGTGGCGGTCGACGCCGACGGCTCCGGCGTGGAGACCACGGGCCTGCTGGTGGAGTCGGCACCGGTGGTCGTGGTGTCGGCGCCGGACCCGGCCGCCCAGGCGCGTGCCGCCTCGGTCGCGGTGGGGCTGCGCGCCCCGATGCTCACCGCGGTGCCCGGAGGCGAGGCCGCGCTGACCGACGAGGTGGGGCGGCTCGGTGCCGAGCGGGTGCTCCGGGTCGGCACGGTGACCTTCACCCCTGACGACGGCGAGGTGGTCGACGCCCCGGCGGGACGGGCGGAACTCGAGGAACTCACGGGCATCACCTTCGACTCCGAACTGCCGCTACCGGCGGACCGCGTGGACGAGGTCGCGGTGCACCAGGTCCCCGGGAGGCCGTCGCTGATGGTGGTGGGGGAGTTCACCGCCGGCGGCGACGCCGGTGCCGCCTCCGAACCGTTCGCGGCCGCCGATCCGGCGTGGGACGGTGACGACGCCCCGAGGGTCCTCGTCCATGACGGCACACCCGTGGCGGCGATCGCCACCGCCGTCGCCTCCGGCGCCGCGGTCTCCCACCTCCGGGCCCCGGACCCGCGGGTGGACGGCGGTGCGGTCGAGGCGGTGAGGGACGCCGACGCGGTGTACGCGCTCGGACCCGGCTGGGGGACCGAGCTGGACCTGGCCGACCGGATCGAGCAGGCGCGGACCGTCCCCGAGCTCCCGGGCGGGGGCCAGCTGCTGTTCCCCGGTCGGCGGTTCGTGGCGGCCTACGGCTCGCCCATCACACCGGTCCTCGGGATCCTCGGCGAGCAGGGGCCCGAGGAGAGCGTGGCGCGGGTGCGGCAGCTCGTGGAGGAGTACCAGCCGTTCTCCCCGGAACCGGTGATCCCGGCCTTCGAGATCATCGGCACCGTCGCCGCCGGAGGTCCCGGAGCCGACGGGAACTTCACCAACGAGTGGGACCCGCAGGTGTTCGTCCCGCTCGTCGACGCGATCACCGCTGCGGGCGGATACGCGGTGATCGACCTCCAGCCCGGGATGGCGGACCTGCTGGACCAGGCGACGATCTTCGAGGACCTGCTCAGGCGTCCCGGGGTCGGACTGGCCCTGGATCCGGAGTGGAAGCTCAGGCCCGGTCAGCAGCCGGGCGCGCAGATCGGCACGGCCGACGCCGAGGAGATCAACCGGGTCATCCACTGGTTGGCCGACCTCACCCGGGACTCCGGCGGCCCGCAGAAGCTCCTCATCCTCCACCAGTTCAGCACGGAGATGATCAGCAACCGCGACCGGATCGACACGTCCCGTCCCGAACTCGCGATCGCGTTGCACGCGGACGGCCACGGAACCCCGGGTCTCAAGATGGAGACGTGGGGCGTCCTGCGCCAGGGGCTGTCGCCCGACATCCGGATGGCGTGGAAGAACTTCTACGACGAGGACACGCCGACCTTCACCGCCGAGCAGACGATGGCCGTCGAGCCGCGGCCGTGGTTCGTGTCCTACCAGTGAGCCGGTAGCCCTCCGAGGATCCGCCGGGCCACGTGCTGCCCGGCCATCCCGTGGACGCCCGGACCGGGCGGCGTCGAGCCGGAGGCGTGCCAGAGCCCCGGCACGCCCGTGGCGAAGGGGTCCGTGCGGGGGACCGGGCGGGCCACCAGTCCCCGGAGATCGACCCGGCCCGCCGCGATGTCCCCGCCGGCGTAGTTGGCGTTGTGGTCTCCCATCCTCGCCGCGGGGGTGCACCGGGCCGCCACCACGACGTCGCGGACGCCGGGGGCGACCTCCTCCATGGCGGCGAGCACCCGTTCCGTCTGGTCGACCTCGGAGAACGCGGGCACGTGCGCGTAGGTCCACAGGGGGCGTCGTCCGTCGGGGGCGACGCGAGCCGGATCGGTCACCCACGGTTGCGATACGAGCACCACCGGCCGGTCCGCGTGACGACCCGCCGCGACCTCCCGCTCCGCCGCCGCGATCTGCGCGGAATCCCCACCGAGGTGCACGGTGCCGGCTCCGGCCAGGCGCGCATCGCGCCACGGCACCGGGCCGGAGAGCACCAGATCGACCTTGGCGGCCGCGCCGCCGACCGGCGCGTCGGTGAGCGCCCGCGCGCGCCGGGCGACCGCCGGCGAGGGCGAGGACTCCAGGAGGATCCGGCCGAGGATCCGGGAGGAGGTGTTGAAGACCACGTCGCGGGCGTCGACCTGCGCGAGCGAACCCACCCGGAAGCCGGTCCGGATCTCGCCGCCCGCCTCGCGCAGGGCGTCGGACAGCGCCGCGGTGAGCGCTCCGCTGCCCCCGACCGGCAGGGCCCATCCGCGCGGGGAGTGCAGCAGGGACCCCAGCACGAGTCCGACGCCGGTCGCGGCGGGGGACGACAGCGGTGTGATCGCGTGCGCCGAGATCCCGGACAGCAGGGTGCGGCCGTCCGGGCCCAGCGGGTCCCCGAGCGCCCCCCGCGGATGCGCGCGCGCGAAGGCCACCCCGAGCGCGGCGGTCGCGGCGACGGGGGGGACCGACCGCTGATCGGACAGCGCGGCGGCCACCACGTCGTGCGTCCGGGTGGCGAGCGGACCCATGAGCCGCGACCAGGCGCGGGCCTCGGCGTCCGACCCCAGGCCGTCGGCGAGGGACCCCGGCCCGGGCGCCGACGGCACCACGATCGCGTCCCTGCCCGGGAGCGCGTGGGCGAGCTGGACCGGGGGCGTGACCAGCTCGACGCCGTGCGCGGACAGGTCGAACCCCAGGAAGAACGGCGAGGCGCCCGCCATGGGGTGGACGGCGGAACAGGGGTCCACCATGAGCTCGGTGCCGAGGTCGCCGGGCATCCCGTCCATGGGGAGCGTGCGGCAGCCGCCGCCGACGGTGTCCTCGGCCTCGAGGACCACCACGCTCCGGCCGGCCCGGGCGCAGAGCAGAGCGGCCGCGAGACCGTTCGGGCCGGACCCCACCACCACCACATCGGCGCGCACCGGCGCGGACGGGCTCACTCGAAGACCGCCAGGCCGTAGGTCCGGCGCAGGTCCTCCAGCAGCCGCTCCTGACCCGCGGCCTGGTCGGCCAGGCCCCGCAGGAGGTGGCCGGTGGGGGTGCCGCCCACCTCGTCGTCGTCCCCCACGGGCGGCCCGTCCGCGACCCACGACTCGGCGAGGAGTTCCCACATGCTCCGCTTGGCCACCACCAGCGTCCGCAGGGTCTCGAGGATCCCGAGCCGGGCCAGGGGATCGGAGAGCACCGGACCCACGGGGAGGGCCGACAGGGTGATGGCCGAGGAGAGCCGGACCAGGCGTCGGCCCGGGGTGCCGATCGGCGACAGCCGGGACAGCAGCCGGATGGCGGTGGCGATCTCCTGATCGAACTGCGCACGAAGCGGGGCCAGACGGGCCCGGTCCCGCTCGTCCACCGCGCTGATGCACCGGTCGAGGATGCTGCGGCCGACCGCCGCTCCGTACAGGTGGGCCCGCAGGTAGGTGGCCACCGCCGTCGGTCCCCGCGCGGGCGCGAGAACGGGCAGCCAGGGGCTGGGCAGACGGCCGGGGAACCCGGTCGGCAGGGAGGGGCGCGGCATACGTGGTCCGTTCGTCGGCGTCGATGGGTCCAGCGGTGACATCCGCCACGGTAGGCCTCCGACGACCCCCCGGCCACTGGTCGTGGGCCCCGCGCGGTGGCCTAGACTGGCGGTGCCTATTTTGACACCGAGGAGATCCCACTGTGACAGCATCCGGACGTCCCGTCGTCCTCATCGCCGACAAGCTCGCCCAGTCGACCGTCGACGCGCTCGGCGACGCCGTGGAGGTCCGCTGGGTCGACGGCCCGGATCGCCCCAAGCTCCTCGAGGCGGTGGCCGAGGCCGACGCGATCCTCGTCCGGTCGGCCACGACGGTCGACGCCGAGGTGCTCGCCGCAGCCCCCAGGCTCAAGATCATCGGCCGCGCGGGCGTCGGACTCGACAACGTGGAGATCCCCGCCGCCACCGCGCGCGGCGTCATGGTGGTCAACGCCCCCACCTCCAACATCCACTCGGCCGCCGAGCACGCCGTCGCGCTGCTCCTGTCCGCCTGCCGTCAGATCCCGGCGGCCGACCGCACGCTGCGCGAGCACACCTGGAAGCGCAGCTCCTTCAACGGTGTCGAGCTGCTCGGCAAGACCGTCGGCGTGGTGGGCCTGGGACGCATCGGACAGCTCGTGGCCCAGCGGCTCGCGGCATTCGACACCCACCTCGTCGCCTACGACCCCTACCTCCCCGCCGCGCGCGCCGCGCAGCTGGGCATCGAGCTGGTGGACATCGACGAGCTGGTCTCGCGGGCCGACATCATCACGATGCACCTGCCCAAGACCAAGGAGACCGCCGGCCTGTTCGACGCCGAGCGCCTGGCCCGCGCCAAGGACGGCGTCGTGATCGTCAACGCCGCGCGCGGTGGACTGATCGTGGAGTCGGCGCTCGTCGACGCCCTGAGGTCCGGCAAGGTCCGGTCGGCGGCGCTCGACGTGTTCGACACCGAGCCCTGCACCGACTCGCCGCTCTTCGACCTCGAGAACACCGTGGTCACCCCGCACCTGGGTGCCTCCACCAGCGAGGCCCAGGACCGGGCCGGGACCGACGTCGCGCGCAGCGTCCTGCTCGCCCTGCGCGGCGAGTTCGTGCCGGACGCCGTCAACGTCTCCGGGGGCCCCGTGGGCGACGAGGTCGCGCCCTGGCTCGACCTGGTCCGCAAGGTCGGTCTCATGGCCGGCCACCTGTGCCCGGGCGTGCCCACCGCGGTGCGGGTCGAGGTCGCCGGCGAGCTCGCCGCCGAGCAGGTCGACGTCCTGGGCCTGGCGGCCCTCCGCGGGATGTTCTCCGCGATCACCGACGAGCCGGCGACCTTCGTCAACGTGGGTCAGATGGCCGAGCAGCGCGGCGTCTCGCACACCGTGGAGACCCGGAGCGAGTCCAAGTCCTACCGGAGCACGGTCTCGGTGACGGCCGTGGCGGCCGACGGCGCCTCCGCCACCGTCACGGGGACGCTCTCCGGGCTGGACCAGGTCCAGAAGATCGTCCGGATCAACGAGCGCGGGTTCGACATGCGCGCGGAGGGGCACAACCTCTTCGTCCACTACGCCGACCGGCCGGGCGTGCTCGGCAAGGTGGGATCCATCCTCGGGGGCGAGGGCATCGACATCCAGGCCGCGGCCCTGAGCCAGGACGCCCACGGCGAGGGCGCGTCGCTGATCCTGCGCGTGGACCGCGCGGTGGCCGAGCCGACCGTCGACCGGATCATCTCCGAGCTCGACGCCACCGCCACCCAGATCTCACTGGCCTGACCGAAGAGGACGCGACAGATCATGAAACTCGCAGTCATCCCCGGCGACGGCATCGGCGTCGAGGTCACGGACCAGGCCCTCAGGGTGCTCGACGCCCTGGTGCCCGGGGTGGAGAAGACCGAGTACGACCTCGGCGCGCGGCGCTACCTCCGCAACGGTGAGACCCTCACCGACGCGGACATCGAGAGCCTCAAGGGCCACGACGCGATTCTGCTGGGCGCGATCGGCGACCCGCGGAGCGTGCCGGCAGGAATCCTCGAGCGGGGCATGCTGCTCCCGCTGCGGTTCGCGCTCGACCACCACGTCAACCTGCGCCCGTCGCGGCTCTTCCCGGGCTCGGCCACCCCGCTGAAGAACCCCGGGGAGATCGACTTCGTGGTGGTCCGCGAGGGGACCGAGGGCCTCTACACCGGTAACGGCGGCGCGATCCGGGTGGGCACCCCGCACGAGATCGGCACCGAGACCTCGGTCAACACCCGCTTCGGAGTGGAGCGCGTGGTCCGCGACGCGTTCGCCCGCGCCACGGCTCGCCGCGGCAAGCTCACGCTGGTCCACAAAACCAACGTCCTGGTCAACGCCGGCGGGCTGTGGCAGCGCACCGTGGACGAGGTGGCCACCGAGTTCCCCGACGTCGCGGTGGACTACTGCCACATCGACGCCGCGACCATCTACATGGTCACCGACCCGTCGCGCTTCGACGTGATCGTCACCGACAACCTCTTCGGCGACATCATCACCGACCTCGCGGCCGCCGTCACCGGCGGGATCGGGACCGCGGCGTCGGGCAACATCGACGCCTCCGGCACCACCCCGTCGATGTTCGAGCCGGTCCACGGGTCGGCGCCGGATATCGCCGGCCAGGGCAAGGCCGATCCGACCGCCGCCATCCTCTCGGTGGCGCTGCTGCTGCGCCACGTGGGCAGGGTGACCGAGGCCGAGCGGGTCGAGGCGGCCGTCGAGGCCGACCTGGGAACGCGGGGTGACGCCCCGGTGGTCACGTCCGACGTGGGCGACAGGATCGTCGCAGCGGTGAGCGGCTAGGCCCGGCGGCACCCCGGTCGCCCCGGCGACCCGCGGCCCGCGGGTGTGAATCGCGTGAAGCGGATCACACCGCGGGCCGCGGGCGTCCAGAGTGGGGGCATGGACGTCGAACTTGCCGAGGTGAGGGACTTCCTCGCCCGCTGCGCTCCCTTCGACCAGCTGCCCGTCGAGCAGCTCGACCGGATCCCGGCGCGGCTCACCCAGCGGTACCACCGCCGCGGGACGGTGATCATCGAGGCGGGGGCGCCGAACGACACCCTGCACGTGATCCGCACCGGTGCCGTGGAGGTGTGCGACCCGGACGGTACGTTGCTCGAGGCGCGGGACGAGGGCGACTGCTTCGGCTACTCGACCCTGGCCTACACCGGGCCCTCCCGTTACCGGATGGTGGCGGTCGCCGACACCCTGCTGCTGGAGATGTCCAAGGGGGTCTTCGACGAGATCGCCGCGGCGCACCCGGGCTTCCGGGACTTCTTCGGAGAACGCAGCGACCGGATCCGCGAGGACCTCGCGTCGGCCCGGCTCGCCGCGGCCGGCGGGGACGCGCTCGGCCCCCCGGTGGGCGAGCTGCTGTCGCGGGACGCGGTGACGGCCACGCCGGACACCTCCGTACGTGAGGCCGCCGGGATCATGACCGACCACCGCGTCTCGGCGCTGCTCGTGGTGGAGTCCGGCCGGGTCGTGGGCATCCTCACCGACCGGGACATCCGGTCCAAGGTGGTCGCCACCGGCGGGGACACGAGCGCGGCGGTCTCGACCATCATGACCCCGGACCCGGTGACGGTCGAGTCCCGGACGCGGACGTTCGACGCGACCCTCCTGCAGATCGAGCGCGGGGTCCACCACCTGCCGGTGGTCGAGGACGGGGCTCCCGTGGGCATGGTGACGACCGGTGACCTGCTCCGGCTCGCGCAGACCGACCCCGTCTACCTGGCCGCCCGGATCTCCCGCGCCCCGGACGCGTCCGGGGTGGCCGAGCGTGCCGCCCGGCTGCTGCCGCTGGTGGGGGAGTTCGTCCGTCGGGGAACCGCCCCGCAGGACATCGGCCGCGTGATCACCGCGACGGCGGACGCCGCCACCCGACGGCTGATCGAGTTGGCCG
Source organism: uncultured Dietzia sp. (assembly GCF_937873725.1). Lineage (GTDB taxonomy): Bacteria > Actinomycetota > Actinomycetes > Mycobacteriales > Mycobacteriaceae > Dietzia. The sequence continues at coordinate 63,753 of NZ_CALMYY010000066.1, read as the reverse complement.
AGGCCGACCTGGGGCCCGCGCCCGTGCCCTACTGCTGGGTCGGCCTGGGTTCCCAGGCCCGCGGCGAACTCGGGGTGGCCAGTGACCAGGACAACGCCCTGATCCTCGACGACGCCGCGGACACCACCCCGGGAGCGGACGAGTACTTCGCGGCGCTCGCCGAGCGGGTGTGTGCCGGGCTGGACGGAGCGGGGTTCCCGCTGTGCCCCGGCGACGTGATGGCCTCCAATCCGCGATGGAGGCGGACGTGTTCGGCATGGGAGAGGCAGGTGGGCGACTGGGTGCAGGCCCCGGATGCGGACGCCGTCCTGCACGCCCAGGTCTTCTTCGACAACCGCGCCGTCGTGGGGGACACCTCGCTGTACCTCCGCGTCCGGTCGCAGATGCTCGAGCGGTCGGTGGGCAGCCCGAGGTTCCTCGCCCACCTCGCGCGGATCGCGTGCGACTGGCAGCCCCCGCTGGGGTTCTTCCGGGGGCTCGTGGTGGCCCGACGCGGCGAGTACCGCAACACCCTGGACATCAAGGCCGGTGGGATCGCGCCGGTGGTGCAGCTCGCGAGGCTCCACGCCCTGTCCGCCGGGCTCTCGGAGGTGTCGACGATCGGCCGACTGGACGCCGCGGCGGGAGCGGGCGTGATCGGCCGGTCCGACGCCGAGAACCTGGGGGAGGCCTTCCGCTACCTCCGCGGCCTGGCCTACCGACACCACGCGCGCCAGATCGCGGACGACGATCCCCAGGACAACCACGTCGACCCGTCGATGTTGAGTTCGGCCGACCGGAACCGCCTGCGGGCGGCGTTCCGGATCATCGCCGGGGCCCAGGGCTCGGTGGCCCTGAAGTACCGCGTCGGGCAGATGTGATGTTCGGCGGACTCACCGTGGCGGGGCGCCGGCGGCGCAGCGCCCGTCGCGTTCCCGACGGTCCGCTCCGGCGCTACCTGGAGACGCCGCAGCCGGAGCCGGCGACCCCCCTCGGGGATCTGCCCCTCCTGGCGATGGACGTGGAGACCACCGGACTCGACCCGCGCCGCGACCGCGTCCTCTCCGTGGGGCTGGTGCCGATCGACGGGGACCGGATCGTGCTGGCCGGCGCGGAGTCCATGCTTCTGCGGCCGGACGGGACCCGTGACGACGACGGGGTGGGCCAGAGCGCCACGCTGCACGGCCTCACGGACGACACCGTGGCGGCGGGGGTGGGGGTCGAGGTGTTCCTGGACGGGATCTTCGACGCGCTGACCGGCAGGGTCCTCGTCGCACACTACACCCGTATAGAGCTGGATTTCCTCGGGGCGTTGTGCGTCGAGGCGTACGGCGTGCGCCCGCCGCTCGTGGCCGTCGACACCCTCGAACTCCACCGACGGGTGCTCGGCGGGGGAATCGACCGCGGCTTCGCCCCGGATCCCTCGCCGCGGGAGCTGCGGCTGTGGGGGGCGAGACAGCGGTACGGCCTGCCCCGCTACCGCGCGCACGACGCGCTGGTCGATGCACTCGCCTGTGCGGAGTTGTACCTGGCCCAGACGGCCGAGTTGCGGGACCGTGGGGTGGCGACGCTCCGGGATCTGCGGACGGCCTAGGATCGCGGTCATGCGTCTCGCCCGTATCGCCCACCCCCAGGGATTCGCCTTCGTCGAGGTCCGCGGGGACATCTCCGACCCCTCCGCGCTCACCTGCGCCGAGATCTCCGAGCATCCCTTCGGGACACCGGAGTTCACCGGCCGCGAGTGGCCGCTCGCGGACGTCCGGCTGCTCGCCCCGATCCTCGCCTCCAAGGTGGTGTGCGTCGGCAAGAACTATGCCGACCACGCCGAGGAGATGGGGTCCGAGGCCCCGGCCGAGCCCCTGATCTTCCTCAAGCCCAACACCTCGGTCGTCGGACCCGAGGCGGCGATCGCGTACCCGCCCAGCTCGGAGAGGGTCGACCACGAGGGCGAACTCGCCGTGGTGATCGGCCAACCGTGTCGCGACGTCTCCGCCGCCCGGGCGCACGAGGTGATCCTGGGATACACGTGTGCGAACGACGTGACCGCGCGCGACCAGCAACTCTCTGACGGCCAGTGGACCCGCGGCAAGGGGTACGACACGTTCTGCCCCCTGGGCCCGTGGATCGTCACCGACCTCGACCCCAACGGCCTCGACGTGCGCACCACGCTCCACCACGCGGACGGCACCTCGGAGGTGCGCCAGGACGGCAACACCTCCCAGTTCATGCACACCGTGGGCGAGATCGTCGAGTATGTCACCAGGGTCATGACCCTGCTCCCGGGCGACGTGATCCTCACGGGCACCCCCGCCGGGGTCGGGCCGATGCTCCCCGGCGACCGCGTGACCGTGGAGATCGAGGGGATCGGGGCCCTGAGCAATCCGGTCGTCGACAGGTAGTCGGCCGGTCAGGAGGCGTTGAACGCCCGGAGCACCGTGCGGAGTTTGGCCGCGGTCTCGGCCACCTCGTCGTCGGGGTCCGAGTCGGCGACCAGCCCTCCGCCCGCCCACGCCACCGCACCGGAGCGGTCCGCGTCGATCTCGGCGCAGCGGATGGTGACCATCCAGTCGCCGTCGCCCAGGGAGTCCGCCCATCCCACGGCTCCCGCATAGAACCCACGCTCGCCCTCGAGGCCGGCGATCACCCGCCGGGCCTCGTCGGTCGGGGTGCCGCAGACGGCGGGAGTGGGGTGCACGGCCAGCGCGAGGTCGAGCGCGGTGGTGCGGGGGTCGGCGATCCGGCCCCGGATCCGGGTTCCCAGGTGCCACAGTTCGCGGGTGGACGTGAGGGACGGGTGGTCGGGAATCTCCAGGTCGCGGCACAGGGGGGCCAGGGCCGCGGCGAGCGCGTCCACCACGAAGGCGTGTTCCGAGGCGTCCTTGCCCGACTCCCGCAGGGCGCGACCGGCCGCCTGGTCCGCGGAGGGGTCGGCGGCGCGGGGTGCGGATCCGGCGAGGGGATGGCATTCCACGATGTCGCCGCGGCGGCGGACGAGCAGTTCGGGGCTCGACCCCACCAGGACCCTGCCGGCGTGGTCCCCGCCGGCCGGGGAGAGGTCGACCAGGAAGCCGTCGGCGGACGGGCTCGAGTCGATGAGCGCCGCGCAGACCGCGTGAGGATCGATCGACTCCTCGGCGACCAGTCTCACGGCGCGCGCGAGCACCACCTTGTCCAGGCCGCCGGCCCGGATCCCGGCGACGGCGGTGGCCACCCGGTCCCGGTGGACGGCGGTCGGGGGGATCTCCTCCGCCACCCGGGCCCGCGTACGGATGGACCGGAAGTAGGCGGGCGGCTCGAGGGGCCCGTCCGTGCGGACCACGATGTCCGGCTCGACCAGGGCGGCGGGCGCGTCCGGCTCGAAGCCGATCGCGCCCACGACCAGTCCGCAGGCCCCGGACCGCAGCGCCAGGGCGGCGTCCGCGGGGTCGGTGAACTCCCGGAGGGCGCCCTGCGTGCGGAGGGATCCGGTGTGGCGGGACAGGAGGAAGTCCGGTGCGGTGACAGGCCTGGCGGCGTCGGGGTGGGGCCCTGACGCCACGGCTCGCCTCCCTCGGCTCGGACGGGGGTGGCTCGCGCTCGCATCGCGGCCACGGGTACCCGCCCGATCCTAGGCCGGTCCTCGTGGGGGGTGCGAGGCGGGACCGTCACTAGGATGGTCGCCATGACCGCCTCAGACGTCCGCGTCCGCTTCTGCCCGTCTCCCACCGGCACGCCCCACGTCGGGCTCGTCCGGACGGCGCTGTTCAACTGGGCCCACGCCCGGCACACGGGAGGGACGTTCGTCTTCCGCATCGAGGACACCGACGCGGCCCGTGACTCGGAGGAGTCGTACCGTGCCCTGCTCGACGCGCTGCGGTGGTTGGGGCTGGACTGGGACGAGGGGCCCGAGGTGGGCGGACCCTACGCGCCGTACCGCCAGTCGCAGCGCCGCGACCAACACCTCGAGGTGGTGCGCCAGCTCGTGGAGGCGGGGGAGGCCTACGAGTCCTTCTCCACCGCCGAGGAGGTCGAGGCCAGGCACCGCGCGGCCGGGCGGGATCCCAAGCTCGGGTACGACGGCTACGACCGCGACCTCACCGAGGAGCAGAAGCAGGCCTACCGGGACGAGGGGCGCGGCGCCGTCGTCCGCCTGCGGATGCCGGACGAGGACCTGGCGTGGGACGACCTCGTCCGCGGGGAGACGGTGTTCAAGGCGGGCACGGTCCCGGACTTCGCGCTCACCCGCGGCAACGGGATCCCGCTGTACACCCTGGTCAATCCCGTGGACGACGCGCTGATGAAGATCACCCACGTCCTTCGTGGCGAGGATCTCCTCAGCTCCACGCCGCGGCAGATCGCCCTGTATCGCGCGCTCATGCGGATCGGCGTGGCCGACAGGGTGCCCGAGTTCGGCCACCTGCCGTTCGTCATGGGAGACGGCAACAAGAAGCTCTCCAAGCGGGACCCCGAGTCGGACCTCTTCCTGCACCGCGACCGCGGCATGCTCCCCGAGGGGCTGCTCAACTACCTGGCCCTGCTGGGCTGGGGACTGTCCGACGACCGTGACGTGTTCTCCCTCCGGGAGATGGTGGCCGCGTTCGACATCCGGAAGGTCAACGCCAACCCGGCGCGTTTCGACCAGAAGAAGGCCGACGCGATCAACGCCGAGCACATCCGGCAGCTCCCTCCGGAGGAGTTCGCGCGGCGCCTTCGGGAGTTCCTCGTGGAGCACCCGTCCGAGGACGGGCTGACGCTCCCGGCGGACCTGGACGGTGACCGCTGGGCGGTGGTGGCGGAGTTGCTGCAGACCCGCATCGTGGTCCTGTCCGACGCGTGGGACCTCATCCGCTTCCTCGTGGTCGACGAGGCCACGTTCTCCGTCGACCCGCAGTCGGCGGCCAAGAACCTCAAGGCGGAGGCCCGCCAGGTGGTCGACGCCGCCGTCGCGGCACTGGAGCCGCTGGAGGAGTGGACGACGCCCGCGATCGAGTCGGCGCTGTCGGGGGCGCTCGTGGACACTCTGGGGATCAAGCCGCGGAAGGCCTATGGCCCGGTCCGCGTCGCGGTGACCGGATCGCACATTTCCCCGCCGCTGTTCGAGTCGATCGAACTGCTTGGCCGCGAGGCCACGATCGCTCGTCTGCGGTCCGCTCCGATCGCCGAGTGACAGGGCGATTTGCTATTCACCCTCGGTGATTTGATAGTCTCTTCGAGGCGCCCCGCGAGGGGCGGAAAAGTGAATACAGTGGCCTATGGTGTAATTGGCAACACAGCGGTTTCTGGTACCGTCGTTCTAGGTTCGAGTCCTGGTAGGCCAGCTGAGCGTTCATGGAACGTTCGCACAGTGGATCCCCCCGGGGGGATCCGCGTCCTCGGGCCCCCGTCGTCTAGCGGCCTAGGACGCCGCCCTCTCACGGCGGTAGCGTGGGTTCGAATCCCATCGGGGGTACGACAGAGAAGGCCCGGAGCATCCGCTCCGGGCCTTCTCCCGTGTTCCGCCCCGGCGCGACGGCCGACCCGCGATTTGGGGGTTGGGGAACGACCGGCTAGTGTGATGAAGCCCGGAACGCGGAGCCCGATCGGCTCTCGTGTCACGGGTGAGCGAACAGGCCCCCGTCGTCTAGCGGCCTAGGACGCCGCCCTCTCACGGCGGTAGCGTGGGTTCGAATCCCATCGGGGGTACCACAGACCGAGACCCCCCGACTTCGATCGAAGTCGGGGGGTCTCGTCGTCTCCGGGGTGCGGGGTCACCAGGAGAAGAATCCCCGGCCGGTCTTCTTACCGAGATCGCCGGCGGCCACCTTGTCCCGCAGGATCCGGGGCGGGGCGAACCGTGGGCCGAGGCGCTCTTCCAGGTACTCCGCGATGGCCAGCCGCACGTCCAGTCCGACGAGGTCGGTGGTGCGCAGCGGGCCCATCGGGTGCCGGTAACCCAGCTCCATGGCGGTGTCGACGTCCCCGGCCGAGGCCACACCCTCCTCGACCATGCGCATGGCCTCCAGCGCCAGCATGACCCCGAGACGGGACGAGGCGAACCCGGGGGAGTCGGTCACCGAGACGGCCGTCTTGCCGAGGCCACCCACCCAGGTCCGGGCGCGCTCGACGAGCGCGGGATCGGTCTTCCCGCCCACCACGATCTCCACCAGCGCGCTGGCGGGCACCGGGTTGAAGAAGTGGAGGCCGACGAGACGCTCCGGCCTGGCCAGCGACCCGGCGAGGTCGTCGATCGACAGGCTGGAGGTGTTGGTGCCGATCCACGCGTCGGGCGCGGCGGCCTCGATGGCGGCGAGGACCCCCGCCTTGAGGGCCGGGCTCTCGGGTACCGCCTCCACCACGAGCTCGCATCCTTCCAGCGCCGAGGGGTCATCGGACACCTCCACGCGGGCCAGGAGCTCGGCCGGATCGCGGTCGAGGTGCCCGCGCTCGGAGGCCGTGGTCACCGAGGCGGCGAGTCGGGCCCGTGCGGCCGAGGCGGCCTCTCCCGTCGCCTCGATGACGGTCACCCTGGATCCGGCGGCGAGGAAGGCGTAGGCGATACCTGCTCCCATGCGTCCTCCGCCGTAGACGCCGACGCGTTCTGGCACGGTCATTTCTTCCTCTTCTCCAGGAAGGCGGTCATCCGCTCCTCCTTCTCCTCGGTCTCGAACAGCACGGCCTGGGTCAGGTCGTCGATGTAGGGGTGGGCCTCCCGCGGGGCGTGGAACGCCGCCTTGGTCAACCGCACCGCCAGCGCGGACTGCCGGGAGATGCGATCCGCCCAGCGCCCTCCGGCGGCGAGGAGCTCCTCGGGTTCCACGAGTTCGCTGACCAGCCGCATCGCCAACGCCTCGTCGCCGCTGAGGACGCGTCCCGCCAGCAGGATCTCCTTGGCCAGGGGCTCGCCGACCAGCTCGCCCAGGCGCCAGGTCGCCCCCGCGGCCGCGAGGATGCCCAGCCCGGGCTCCGGGTTGCCCATCCGCAGCCGGGGTGTCCCGATCCGGAGGTCGCAGGCGTAGGCGAGCTCGGCCCCACCGCCGAGGGCGTGGCCGTCCAGGAGCCCGATGACCGGCATCGGCAGCCGCCGGATGCGGTCGAACAACCCCGAGTTGATGCCGCGGAGGGCGTCCTCCCGGCGCCGGTGGCGAAGCTGGGCGATGTCCGCACCGGCGGCGAACACCCCGCCCTTGCCTCCGAGCAGCAGGATGCGAGGGTCACGTTCGAGCATGTCGCACACCCGGTGCAGCTCGTCGACCATCGCCTGGTCGATGGCGTTGCGCGCCTCCGGGCGGTCGAGTAGGACCACCACCCGGTCGGGGAGCAGGTCGACGTCGAGGACGGTGAACCCCCCGGTCATGACCGTGCCCCCCGGCGGACGTCGACGTGGGCCTGGAAGGCCACGCCGTTCGCCAGGGCGGACTCGACGGCCGCCGCGTCCAGGCCGGATTCCGCCAGCAGACGGCGGGTGTGTTCACCGTGCGCGGGAACCGCGCCCATCGGGGCCTCGACGTCGGAGAAGGTCCCGGGGGGCAGCAGCGCCCGCACGGTTCCGTTCTCGATCTGGATCTCCCGCCAGCGGTCGCGCGCGCGGAGCTGCTCGTGGTCCACGACGTGCGCGAGGTCCCGGAGCCTGGCCGCCGGGACCCCGGCCGCGGAGAGCCGGTGCTCCAGGTCGGCCGTCGACCACCGTCGTGTCAGGCGGGCGACCTCGGTGTCGCACTCGGCCCGGTGGGCGACCCGGTCGACGTTGGTGAGGAACCGTGGGTCCACGGCGAGCCCGGGGGCGCCGAGGACCTCGGTGACCAGCGAGCGCCACCCGGAGTCGGTCTGGACCCCGATGAGGATCTCGCCGTCGGCGGTGGGGTAGCGGTCGTAGGGGGCGATCGCGCTGTGTCCCACGCCCCGTCGTTCCGGCTGCCGGCCGGTCGCCAGCTGGGTGTAGAGGGCGTGGCCCATCCACTCGACCGTGGCCTCCAGCATCGAGACCTCGATGGTGGCCCCCTCTCCGGTGTGCGCCCGGCGCAGCAGGGCTGCGAGAATCGACTGCGCGAGGTACATCCCGGAGGCGATGTCCGCGGTGGGGATGCCGGTCTTGGCCGGGTGCTCGGGGGTGCCGGTGAGCGAGATGAGGCCCGAATCGGCCTGGATCAGCATGTCGTAGGCCTTCCGCGAGCCCAGGGGCCCGCCGGATCCGTACCCGGAGAGCGAGGCCACGATCAACCCGGGGCGCTCCGCCCTCAGGGTCGGGGCGTCCACGCCGAGGCGGGTGGCGGCGCCCGGTGCGAGGTTCTCGACCACCACGTCGGCGCCGGCCACCAGGCGGGTGGCCGCGTCCCGTCCCTCCTCGCTCTTCAGGTCGACGGCCAGGGACTCCTTGCCCCGGTTGAGCCAGACGAAGTGCGCCCCGGTCCCGTTGACCACGTGGTCGTAGCCCCGGGCGAGGTCGCCCCCGTCGACCCGCTCCACCTTGATGACCCGGGCGCCGAGGTCGGCGAGGTTCCGGGTGGCCAGTGGCGCCGCCACGGCCTGCTCGAAGGCGACGACCGTGATTCCCTCCAGCGGCAGCATCACAACGCCCTCTTCGCGGCCCGGACCAGCCCGCCGCCCACGATGAGGCGCTGGATCTCGCTCGTCCCCTCGTAGAGGCGGAGCAGGCGGACGTCGCGGTAGAGCCTCTCGACGGGCACATCTCGCATGTAGCCGGTGCCACCATGGACCTGGACCGCGAGGTCGGCGGCCTTGCCGGCCATCTCCGTGCAGAACAGCTTCGCCGCAGAGGGGGCGATGCGCCGGTCCTGGTCGGTGACCCACAGCCGGGCCGCCTCCCGCACCATCGCCCGGCCGGCCATGACGCCGGTCTGGATGTCGGCGATCATCGCCTGGACGAGCTGGAAGTCGCCGACGACGGTTCCGCCCTGGGTGGCGGTGACCGCGTGGGCGACGGCCTCGTCGAGGGCCCGCTGGGCGCATCCGACGGCGAGGGCCGCGACGTGGATCCGGCCCCGGGCGAGCGAGGTCATCGCGGCCCGGTACCCGGATGCCGCATCGCCGCCCACGAGGGACTCCGGGCCGACCCGCACACCCGAGAAGGTCACGGTCGCCGTCCGGGAGCCCTCCTGGCCCATCTTCGCGTCCTTGGGGCCCACCTCGACGCCCGGCGCGTCGGCGGGAACGAGGAAGACCGCGATCGTGCCGTCGCCCCCGTCGGTGGCGGGGATCCTGGCGAAGACGACGAAGAGGTCGGCGATGGTGGCGTTGGTGATGAACTGCTTCGCGCCGTCGATCACGAAGTCCTCGCCGTCGGGACGCGCGCTCGTGCGCAGGCCCGCGGGGTTGGAGCCCGCACCCGGCTCGGTGAGGGCGAAGGAGGCCACGACGTCCCCGGAGGCGATCCCCGGGAGCCACCGCTCCTGCTGCCCGGTGGTCCCGAATCCCACCAGAACCTGGCCGGCGATGCCGTTGTTGGTGCCGAACATCGAGCGGAACGACAGGCTGGTGTACCCCAGCTCCATCGCGAGCTCGACGTCCTGGACGAGGTCGAGCCCGAGCCCTCCCCACTCGTCCGGGATCGCGAAGCCGAACAGACCCATGTCCGCGGCCTGCTCGCGCAGGTCCTCGGGGATGGAGTCTGTCGCCATGATCTCGGACTCGCGCGGGACCACGCGGGTGCGGACGAAGTTGCTGATCTGACTGAGGACCTCGGCGAAGACGTCGTCGGGGACCGCTGGGTTTCCGGTGTACATGTGTGACACTCTCCACACCGGATTGATACGAGTCCAATACTTTTTGCCGCGACGATGATACCTTGGGGGCATCACCGCTGGCGGGCTGCGCCAGCGAGAGGGGAAGGCGACCATGGACGTCGCGCAGATCCGCGCCTTTCTGGCCGTGGCCGAGGAGCTGCACTTCCGGCGTGCGGCCGAGCGGCTCCACATGTCCCAACCACCGCTCACCCGGACGATCCAGGCGCTGGAGAGGGAACTCGGGACGACCCTGTTCGACCGGAGCACGCGAGCGGTGGAGCTCACCCCCTCCGGAGCCGCCCTGATCGGCCCGGCCCGCGAGGTCCTCCGCGCGCTGCGGCGCGCCGAGGAGGCGACTCGCTCCGCGGCGCGCGGGGAGACCGGGCGGGTTCGACTCGCGTTCGCGGGGGTGTCGAGCTACGAGCTGGTCGCCGAACTCGCGCGGCGGGTGCGGTCGGACAGGCCCGGGATCGAACTGGCGCTGGCGAGTCAGACCTACGCCCAGCCCGCGCTCCGCCTGCTGATGTCCGGGGACGTCGACGTGGCCCTGGGTCGCTGGGACGTGATCCCGGCAGGCCTGGACAGTCGGGTGGTGGAGCGCGACGGGCTCATCTGGGCGCTGCCGGCGACCCATCGACTGGCGGGCGACGCGGAGGTGCCCGCTGCCGAGCTGGCGGACCTGAGGTTGATCTCCCTGCCCGAACACCAGGGGTCCGTTCTCGTGGATCGGGCGCGCCGGTTGGCGCAGGCGGCGCGGGTCGTCCCGGATTTCGCGCAGGTCGCCCCGGACACGCAGACCGCGCTCGCCCTCGTGAGCGCCGAGGTGGGCGCCCACCTCACCCTGGGGTCCGTGGCGCGCAGGGTCGTCGATCCCCACATCCGCTACGTACCCCCAGTGGAGGACGAGGTGGCGGTCATGCCCGATGTCCACCTCCGGGCCGCCTGGAGAGGCCGCGAGGCGAACCCGGCGGTGAAGACCGTCCTCGACCTGCTCTCCGAGCTCACGGGGGAGTGCTAGGCCTGCTCGACAGGACCCGGGGACCGGTCGGGAGTCCTCACGCGGACAGGCTGTCCTGGTCGATCCGGAGTTCGCGCAACTTGCGATAGAGGGTGGTGCGGCCGATGCCGAGGAGCGCCGCCGCCGCCGATCGGTTGCCGCCGCTCTCGCGCAGGGCCGCGACGATCTCCGTGCGTTGCACGGACTCGATGCGGCTCAGTCGCCGACGTTCTGCGGCCTCCCACATCCTCTCGGGAAGGTGGAACGGCTCGACCGTCCGTCCCGGGAACTCGTCGGCGAGGTCGAGGAGCACGCGGCGGAACTCCGCGACGTTTCCCGGCCAGTGCCACCGCAGTAGCGCCTGGTGGGTGGCCGCGGACAGGACCGGCCTCAGGGGGGCGTCGAGTTCGCCCAGGATCGCCTCGGCCAGCCGCGGAAGCTCTCCCTGCCGGGACGAGAGGGCCGGAACGGCGAGCGGGGTGCCCCATCGGCCCAGTTCCTCGCCGAGGTCGTCGGGAGAGCGTTCGGGGTCGACGGTCGCCACCAGGCGTGCACCGGGCGTACGTTCCGCGGCGTCCCGGAGGAGCCCGGGCACTGCTCGCTCGGCGGTCGGCAGTTCCTCCAACCGTCTGACGATCACGGCACCACCGGAGTCGAGACCGCTCAACGCGGCACCCAGCTCGGGGCCGTCCGTTCGGAGCCGCGCGGCGGACACCACCACGGGCTCGGGGTGTCCGTTGTGCCGGAGAAGCTGCCGCGCCGCGTGATACCGCCCCGACCCGGCGGGTCCGGTGACGAGAACCGGGCCGGTCGTGTGGCCGGCGGGCGACACGGTGGCGGTCGCGCCGTGCGAGGCCGGGCGGCCGCGAAGGCGCGGCGCGCCACGGTCGAGGATCTCCACGGCGAACGCCGGCCGATCGTGGTCGCCCAGGGGGTGCGTGATGAGGCGCATCGGGGAGCCGTCGAGTTCGAGCTCCAGAAGCCGTCGGCCGTGGCCGGGGGCACCGGTGACCAGCGCCTCCCACAACTGCGCATGCGCCTCGGTGCTGAGGAGGGACGCCCCCGAGACGCTGGCGATCACCGTCTCGGCGTCGAGCACCACGACGGGGCCACGGCCGCGTGCTCGCCGATACGCCCCGACCAGCGCCGAGTCCCGCAGGAGCTCGCCCGAGGACAGTTGCTCCGAGATCGCCCGGGCCCCCTCGCGGGTCAGGGGAGCATCATCCGTTCGGCGCTGTCGGCGGGCGCCGCGAGCGACAGTGAGCCCATCGCCCGTCCGGTGATCGGGTGGGGGATCGGTACCCCCGCGCAGGCCAATCCCTCCAGTGCCTCGTTGAAGTGCTCGGGGCCCCGCACGAAGACCGAGGTGTTCTCCTCGATCGGGGTACCCAGCCCGTTGGTACCGATGGTCGTCTCGAAGAAGAGGAACCCCTCGGCGGCGCACGCCCGGTCGAAGCGTCCACGATCTCCGGGGTCGGCGATCCGGCGGTCCACGACCTGGCCGCCGGCGTCCGCCAGGAATATCGCGGTTCCCAGATCCTGGACCGTCGACGCGAGTCGGTCGAGGATCGGGCGCGCAGCGCGTCTGAGCTCACTGTCCGGGTCGACCTCGTCGCGGTAGAGGAACTCGCCGGATCCCCGGGCCGCACCCGCGCTGATCGACCGGCGCCAGCTGCGGTCGATCTCGGCGAGCAGCCACTCCGGGGCCGGACCCGCATCGCTGAGGGACCCGGCGCGGATGAGCGCCTCCTTGGCTGACCGGATCTCCTCCACACTGACGCCCGGACGATCGACCGTCATGGCGCGACCAGCCCTGATGTTCTCGCCATGACGCCATTATGTGCCACCCGTCACACCGGTGTCACCCGGTGTCGGGAGGCCGCCGTTGCCGGATCGGGAGGCATTGTTGCGGCCGCGGCATCACCGCATGTGGGGTGGCTCACGTCGTCGCTTTCGGCCGGTCCCGTTGTCAGAGCCGGGGCCGGTGTTCCGAAACGGCACACTTTCGGACCGGCGGCCGATCCTAGTGTTCTGCATCACACCCCCGGGAGGTGCCCGGGACCGGAAGGAAGGACGCCGCCATGACCACCGAGCAGGCAACCACCGAGCAGGCAACCACCGAGCAGGCCACCACCACACAGGCCGCCACCGAGAACGATCCGCTGAAGGACCTCTACACCGACTGGTCCGAGATCCTCGCCACCACCGAGGGCCTCACCGTCCGTCTGTTCCGCAGCATCTTCGACGAGTGGCACCAGCCCACGGCCGAGCCGACGGACGTCACCTACGAGGAGGGCGTCGTCGGCGGGGTCCCCGGCATCTGGTGCCGCCCCGTCGGTTCCGATGCCGGACAGGTCCTGCTGTACACCCACGGTGGTGGCTTCTCCGTGGGATCGGCGTCGAGCCACCGCAAGCTCGCGGCCCACGTCGCCAAGGCCCTCGGGGTCCAGTCCTTCGTGCTCGACTACCGTCTCGCTCCCGAGCACCCGCATCCCGCCGGGCTCGAGGACGCAGTCTCGGTCTTCCACGGCCTGGTCGACTCCGGCATCTCCCCGCAGGCCATCACCACCATCGGTGACTCCGCCGGCGGCAACCTCGCCGTGGCCACCGCCCTCGCGCTGAAGGAGCGGGGTGGCCCGCTGCCCGGCGCGGTGATCGCGTTCTCCCCGTGGCTCGACATGGAGAACAAGGGCGTGACCCTGGAGACCAACGACGCCACCGACGCGCTCATCACCCGCGGGCTCCTCGAGGGCATGATCGCCGGCGTCCTGGGCGACTCGGTCGACCCCACCACGCCGCTGGCCAACCCGCTCTACGCGGACTTCACCGGCTTCCCCCGCCTGTACATCACCGCCGGTTCGGTCGAGTCGCTGCTGGACAACGCGACCCGACTGCACGACCTGGCCACGGCGGCCAGGGTCGACTCCACGCTCTCCATCGGCGAGGGCCAGCAGCACGTCTACCCCTTCAACGCGGGCAGGACCCGGGCCGCCGACGACGAGATCGCCGCCGTCGCCGCCTGGTACGCCCGCTGACCACCCACCACCGACCACCACAGACCAGACCCACCCAGGAGGACACCATGACCACCCCGATCCGCGCCGCTGCGCCCACCGCCGACCCGACCGACACCGACTTCGACGCCGTCGTGGTGGGCGCGGGCTTCGCCGGCCTCTACTCGCTCCACAAGCTCCGCAACGAGCAGGGCCTGCGGGTCCGCGTCCTGGAGAAGGGCTCCGGGGTGGGCGGGACCTGGTTCTTCAACCGCTACCCGGGCGCGAAGTCCGACACCGAGAGCTTTGTCTACCGGTACTCGTTCGACGACGACCTGCTGCGCGAGTACGACTGGACCACGCGGTACCTCGAGCAGGAGGACATCCTCGCGTACATCCACCATGTGGTCGAGCGCTACGACCTCATGAAGGACATCCGGCTCGACACCGAGGTGACCGGGGCGGCGTGGGACGAGTCGCGCGACCGCTGGACCGTGCGCACCGCCGCCGGCGAGGAGTTCACCTGCACGTACCTCGTCAACGGCCTGGGGCTGCTCGCCAAGACCAACATGCCGGACATCCCCGGGATGGACCACTTCGAGGGCAGGCTGGTCCACACCAACGCCTGGCCCGAGGACCTGGACGTCGCCGGGAAGAGGGTCGGTGTGATCGGGACCGGCTCCACCGGCACCCAGTTCATCATCGCGGCCGCGAAGACGGCCGAGAACCTCACGGTGTTCCAGCGGTCGCCGCAGTACTGTGTCCCGTCGGGCAACGGCCCCGTCGACCCGGCGGAGGTGGCCGAGACCAAGAAGAACTTCGACGCGATCTGGACCCAGGTGCGCGGCTCGTCGGTCGCGTTCGGGTTCGAGGAGAGCGCGATCGAGGCCGGAAGCGTGACGGAAGAGCAGCGCCGGCAGGTGTTCCAGCAGGCGTGGGACCGGGGCAACGGATTCCACTTCATGTTCGGCACGTTCAGCGACATCGCCACGAACCCCGAGGCGAACGAGGCGGCGGCGACGTTCATCCGGTCGAAGATCGCGGAGATCGTCGAGGATCCGGAGACGGCGCGCGCCCTCACCCCGACGGAGCCCTACGCCAAGCGGCCCCTGTGCAACGAGGGCTACTACGAGACGTTCAACCGGGACAACGTCTCGCTCGTCCCGGTGAAGGAGAACCCGATCGTCCGGATCACCCCGAGGGGTGTGCGGACGGCGGACGGCGTCGAGCACGAGGTCGACATCCTGGTGTTCGCGACCGGCTTCGACGCGGTGGACGGCAACTACCGCGCCATGGACCTGCGGGGCCGCGGTGGCCTGCACATCAACGAGCACTGGGCCGACGCCCCGACCAGCTACCTCGGGATCACGACCGCGAACTTCCCGAACATGTTCATGATCCTCGGCCCGAACGGGCCCTTCACCAACCTCCTGCCCAGCATCGAGACGCAGGTGGAGTACGTCGCCGAGCTGATCGAGAGCGCCGTCGCGCGCGGCCGGGCGGTGGTCGAGGCGACGAGCGAGGCGGAGACGGGGTGGACCGCCACCTGCGAGGAGATCGCGCACATGACGCTCTTCCCCAAGACGGCCTCGTGGATCTTCGGCGCCAACATCCCGGGCAAGAAGCGGACCGTCATGTTCTTCCTGGGCGGCCTCGGCATGTACCGGCAGATCCTGGCGGACGTCCGCGAGAACGGCTACCGGGGCCTGCGGATCACCGAGCCGGCCCGAGCCGCCGTCGCCTGACGCGCCGACCCCGACCACCCCCACCGAGAAGCGAGGAACCATGCGAGCGTTCGCCATCACCGAGCCCGGCGACCCGACCCTGTCGGACATCGAGCTCCCCACCCCCGATCCGACCGGCACCGAGGTCCGGTTGCGGGTCCTGCGCTCGGGGGTCTGCCACACCGATACCCATCTCCGCGAGGGCTACTACGACCTGGGTGGCCGGGGGAGGATGCACCTCACCGACAGGGGCGTGCCGTACCCGCTCGTGATGGGTCACGAGATCGTGGGCG
Source organism: uncultured Dietzia sp. (assembly GCF_937873725.1). GTDB lineage: Bacteria > Actinomycetota > Actinomycetes > Mycobacteriales > Mycobacteriaceae > Dietzia. The sequence continues at coordinate 48,069 of NZ_CALMYY010000066.1, read as the reverse complement.
TGGTGGAGGCGGTCGGCCCCGACGCGAGCGGCGCCGAGGTCGGGCGGACACGGCTGGTCTATCCGTGGACGGGGTGCGGTGAGTGCGCGGTCTGCGAGGCCGGCCGGGAGAACGCCTGCCCGCGGGGACGCAACATCGGGGTCGCCCGTTCCGGGGGGTACGCCGAGCAGGTCGTGGTTCCGCATCCGCGCTACCTGGTGGACGTCGAGGGGCTGGACCCGAGCTGGGCCGCGACCATCGCGTGTTCGGGCCTGACCGCGTACAGCGCGGCGAAGAAGGTCCTCCCGCGGCCGGCCGACGAGCCCGTCGTGGTGATCGGGGTCGGCGGTGTGGGGCTCACCGCGGTGGCCACGCTCCACGCCCTGGGGCATCGCGCGATCGTGGCGGTGGACGTGTCGGACGCGAACCTCGCCGCCGCGCGTGAGCTGGGGGCGACCGGGACGGTCCGCTCGGACGGTGACGGCACCCGCGACCTGCTCCTCGAGGCCACCGGCGGACCGGTCGGGGCGGTGGTCGACTTCGTCAACAACGGACCGACGGCCTCGCTGGCCTTCGACGTGCTGGCCAAGGGCGGCCACATGGTCCAGGTGGGTCTGTTCGGCGGGGAGATCACGATCCCCACGGCGCTGCTGGCCCTGAAGATGCTCACGATCGAGGGAAGCTTCGTGGGAACCCTCGACGAGATGCGTGAGGCCGTCGATCTGGCGCGGCGGGGAGCGATCCCCGGGATCCCGGTGACGGAGGCCGCCCTGGACCTGGCGGGCGTGGTCGACTCCCTCGACAGACTGGTCCGCGGCGGGGTCACCGGCCGCATCGTGCTGAAAGGACAGGACACATGAGCAGATACGCCACCACCGACCCCCGCACCGGGGAGATCGTCGCCCGCTACGACGCGGTCAGCGACGCCGAGGTCGACGCCGCCGTCGGTCGGGCCGACGAGGCCTACCGCGACTGGCGCCGGACGGAGGTGTCCGAGCGCGCGGCGGTCCTGCAACGCGTCGCGGACCTCTACCGCGAGCGGAAGCAGGAGCTCGCCGAGCTGATGACCCTCGAGATGGGCAAGCCGGTGACCCAGGCCCTCGGCGAGGTCGACCTGGCCGCACGGATCTACGAGTACTACGCCACGACGGCCCGGGGGTTCCTCGAGGAGGAGGTGCTCGACATCTCCGGACCGGGGCGGGCGGTGGTGCGGACCGAGGCCATCGGCGCCCTGCTCGGGATCATGCCGTGGAACTTCCCGTACTACCAGGTCGCCCGGTTCGTCGCCCCGAACCTGTTGTTGGGGAACACCATCCTGCTCAAGCACGCCCGCAATTGCCCGCAGGAGGCGCTGGTGATGGAGGAGATCCTCCTCGCCGCCGGCGCGCCGGTAGGGGTCTACCAGAACCTCTTCGCCACCAGCGGGCAGCTGGGCCGGGTCATCGCGCACCCCGCGATCCGGGGCGTCTCGCTGACCGGGTCGGAGAAGGCCGGGGAGGCCGTGGGCAGGCAGGCGGGGGAGAACCTCAAGAAGTGCGTCCTGGAGCTGGGAGGGTCGGATCCCCTCATCGTGCTCGGGGACGCGGATGTCACCGCGACGGCGTCCGCGGCCGCCACCGGGCGCTTCGCCAACGCCGGCCAGGCCTGCACCTCGTCCAAGCGGATCCTCGTCGAGGACCCCGTGTGGGACGAGTTCCTGGCGGCCTTCCTCGACAAGGCCCGGCAGTGGACGCTGGGCGACCCGGCGGACCCGGCCACGCGGATGGGACCCATGTCGTCGGCCGAGGCACGCTCCGAGCTGGCCGAGCAGGTGGCGGACGCGGTGGCGAAGGGTGCCACCGTCCATCTCGGCGGAGAGGTCCCCGAGGGCGAGGGCGCCTACTACCCGGCGACGGTCCTCACCGACGTCACCCCGGACATGAGGGCCTACCGCGAGGAGCTGTTCGGCCCGGTGGCGGTCGTGCACCGCGTCGCCTCGGCCGACGAGGCGGTGGAGATCGCCAACGACAGCCCGTTCGGGCTCGGTGCCGCGGTGTTCGGGGGCGACCCCGCCCGCGTCCAGGACGTGGCGGAGCGTCTGGAATCCGGGATGGTCGGCATCAACACCACCATCAAGAGCGCTCCCGACATGCCCTTCGGCGGGGTCAAGACCTCGGGCGTCGGGCGGGAGTTGGGACGGTTCGGCCTGGACGAGTTCTCCAACAAGAAGCTGGTCCACCGGGTCTGACCCCCCGGGCGGGTGGCCGCGGCCCGGAGTGGCCGCGATTAGACTCACACCGTGCCGCGGTCACCCCTGTCCTCCCCGGGGCCGTCCCGCCCCGCCGCCGGCCCTGACCGCCGTACGCTGCTGCGTGCCGCGGTCGGGGTCGGTCTCGGTCTCGTGGGGCTCACCGCGTGCGGGACGGGCGGGGACCCCACGACGACGAGCCCGACGGTCTCGACGAGCGACCCGCTCGCGCCCCCCAGTCCGATCCGTACCCCCACCCCCGACTCGCCGGTCCGGCGCGTGATCACGCTCTCGTCCGCCGACCTCGACGTCCTGCTCGCCCTCGGGCGGGAACCGGTGGCCGCCTGGGCGGCGGACGGGACGGGGCGCAGGCCCTGGCGGGACCACGCCGCACCGCCCGCACCCGACTGGGGTGGTCCGGGCCTGCCGAGCCTGCGCTCGCTGCTGCCGTTCGGGGTCGACGGGTTCGCCCTCGCCGCCGCCGACCCCACCGAGGCCCAGCTCCGCGGGTTCGAACAGCTCGCGGCCGTGATGGTGGACCCCGCCGGCCGGCCGGGATGGCGCCGTCACCTCGATCTGGTGGCCGACGCGGTGGGGCGCGATCCGGACCCGGCGGCGGAGGCCGCCGAGGAGGCGCTCGACGCGTGGACCCGGGGACAGCGCAGGTTGGGGGTGGAGGCCCTCGTCGTCGTCGTGGGTACGGGCGCGCTCCCCGACACCCCGGTGGCCACGCTCGACGGACGGTCCCCGTTCGGACGCGAGATCCGCGGGCTGGGACTCGACGTGGTGTCCTACCCCGACCCGAGGCCGTACCGCGACCTGCGGCGCTCCGGGGTCCAGGTGGTGCGGGTGGATCCGCGCGACGGGGACCTCGTGGCGGCGGTCCGCCAGCCCAGCGTGAGCAGCCTGCCGTGGGCCCTCGGGCGACTGGTGGAGGGGCGGCGGCCGGCCTGAGATCCGCGACCGGGCGTCACAACCGCTTGTGGATCGCCTCCGCGGCGGCGAGCAGGTCGGCGGCCCAGCGGACACCGGGGCGGCGACCGATCCGGTCCACCGGACCCGAGACCGAGATCGCGGCCACGACGGTGCCTCCCGCATCCCTGATGGGTGCCGAGATCGAGGCGACGCCGGCCTCGCGCTCGGCGACCGACTGGGCCCACCCGCGGCGGCGCACCTCGGCGAGCTGGCGCTCGGTGTACGCGGCGTCCACGAGCAGCGCGCGCTGGGTGGCCGCATCGGCCCATGCGGCCAGCACCTTGGCGCCGGACCCCCGGGTCATGGGCAGGACCGCGCCCACGGGGACGGTGTCCCGCAGTCCCGTGAGGGGTTCCGCCGACGCCACGCAGATCCGCCGGTCGCCGTCGCGGCGGTAGACCTGAACGCTCTCCTCGGTGGCCTCCCGCAGCCGGGGCAGGACCGACGAGGCGGCGTCGACGAGCGAGTCCGACGCGTGCGCGGCGAGCGAGGCCAGGCCCGGACCGAGGCTCCACACGCCGGCGTCGTCACGGGAGAGGAGCTGGTGGATCTCCAGACCCACGGCCAGCCGGTGGGCGGTGGCGCGGGGGAGTCCGGTGCGTTCGCAGAGCTCGGAGAGGACGCACGGTTGCTCGGCCACGGCGTGGAGCACCGTCATCGCTTTGTCGAGGACCCCGATCCCGCTATACTGTCTCACAGTTCGACTATAGCGTCCTACATGCTGAGAATCTATCGGTTCCGGCCCGGGATGTGGACTGGAGGCGTGATGAGTGAGACAGCGACCGGCGGCGCCCGGCCCCGGACCCTGGCCGAGAAGGTCTGGGACCACCACGTGGTGGCCAAGGGTGAGGGCGAGGGCGAGTCCCGCGAACCGGACCTCATCTACATCGATCTCCACCTGGTCCACGAGGTGACCAGCCCGCAGGCGTTCGACGGGCTCCGGCTGGCGGGCCGCGGCCTCCGCCGGCCCGATCTGACGCTGGCCACGGAGGACCACAACGTGCCGACCGACATCGTCGGTGGCGCGGTGGACCTCATCGCCGACCGGGTCTCGCGGACCCAGATCGAGACCCTGCGGCGCAACTGCGAGGAGTTCGGCGTCCGGCTCTACCCGATGGGCGACCGGGAGCAGGGGATCGTCCACATCATCGGCCCCCAACTCGGCCTCACCCAGCCGGGCATGACCGTGGTGTGCGGGGACTCGCACACGTCCACGCACGGCGCCTTCGGCGCCATCGCCATGGGGATCGGCACCTCCGAGGTCGAGCACGTCATGGCCACCCAGACGCTCTCGCTCCGGCCGTTCAAGACCATGGCGGTGACGGTCACCGGGGAGCTGCAGCCCGGCGTCTCCGCCAAGGACCTCATCCTCGCGGTCATCACCCAGATCGGGACGGGCGGCGGGCAGGGTCACATCATCGAGTACCGCGGCGAGGCCATCGAGAAGCTCTCGATGGAGGCCCGGATGACCATCTGCAACATGAGCATCGAGGCGGGTGCCCGCGCCGGCATGATCGCCCCGGATCAGACCACCTACGACTACCTCGAGGGCCGTCCGCACGCGCCGACCGGCGCGGAGTGGGACGCCGCCGTCGAGTACTGGGACGGCCTGAGGACCGACGACGACGCGGTGTTCGACACCGAGGTCGTGATCGACGGCTCCGCGCTCACCCCGTTCGTCACCTGGGGAACCAACCCCGGGCAGGGCGCGCCGCTCGGTGCGTCGGTCCCGCACCCCGACTCCTTCACGGACGAGAGCGATCGCGTCGCCGCCGAGGGTGCGCTGGACTACATGGGCCTCGAGGCGGGCACCCCGCTCCGGGACGTCCCCGTCGACGTGGTGTTCGTGGGCTCCTGCACCAACGGCCGGATCGAGGACCTGCGGACCGTCGCCCGGGTCATCGAGGGTCGCGAGGTCGCCGAGGGCGTCCGGATGCTCGTCGTGCCCGGATCCATGAGGGTGCGGCAGCAGGCGGAGGAGGAGGGCCTGGGCGAGATCTTCACCGCGTTCGGGGCCGAGTGGCGCCAGCCGGGCTGCTCCATGTGTCTCGGGATGAACCCGGACTCCCTGCTGCCGGGCCAGCGCTGCGCCTCGACCTCCAACAGGAACTTCGAGGGCCGCCAGGGCAAGGGTGCCCGCACCCATCTCGTGAGCCCGGCGGTCGCCGCGGCCACCGCCGTCGTCGGGCGCCTCGCCTCGCCGGCCGATCTCGAGCCCGTGAAGGGGGCCTGACCACCATGGAGCCGATCACCACCCACACCGGCATCGGGGCCCCGCTCCACCGGTCCAACGTGGACACCGACCAGATCATCCCGGCGGAGTACCTCAAGCGCGTCACGCGCACCGGGTTCGAGGACGGTCTGTTCTCGTCCTGGCGCGCCAAGGAGCCCGACTTCGTGCTCAACCGCCCGCCCTACGACCACGCCTCGGTGCTCGTCGCGGGCCCCGACTTCGGAACCGGGTCGTCCCGGGAGCACGCGGTCTGGGCGCTGATGGACTTCGGCTTCCGCGTGGTGATCTCCTCCCGCTTCGCCGACATCTTCCGCGGCAACTCCGGCAAGTCCGGACTGGTGGCCGCCCGGGTCGACCAGCAGGACGTCGAACTGCTCTGGAAGATCATGGACGAGCGACCTGGAATCGAGTTGACCGTCGATCTGGGCACGCGCACGGTGACCGCCGGCGACGTCACGGTCCCGTTCGACATCGACGACTACACGCGGTGGAGGCTCATGGAGGGGCTCGACGACATCGGGCTCACTCTGCGTAAGGCCGACGCCATCTCGGACTTCGAGGAGCGACGACCGGCCTTCGCGCCGGTCACCACCCCCCGCTGAGGGGTCCTCGTGTGAATTCGCGGAGTATGGTCCGCAGTCGCCGAGGGATACGGCCAACGTGGGAGTATACTTATGTTGGTTGTGGCCGGGACGTCGACCCGGTCCGTGTATCCACCCGGAAGGGGACCCCACGTGAACAAGGCGGACCTGATCACAGAACTGGCGGACCGGATGGGCGGTGACCACCAGCTGGCCACCGAGGCCTTGGAGAACACCCTCGACATCATCGTGCGGGCCGTGGCCTCGGGGGAGTCCATCACCATCATGGGTTTCGGGATCTTCGAGAAGAGAGCCCGCGCGGCCCGGGTCGCCCGGAACCCGCACACCGGCGAGTCCATCCCCGTCCCGCCCACGTATTCTCCCGCGTTCCGGCCGGGGCAGTACTTCAAATCCGTGGTCCAGGGGACGGAGACTCTGCCGGAGGGGCGTCTCGCGGCCAAGCGGTCCAGCTCGCACCAGGCCTTCGGCGGGCTGCGGGCCAACGGCGTCGACCATCGCGAGAATGTGGTGGGTTCTGCGGTGGCGGGTTCAGCGCAGCGGTAGCGGGCTCGGGTAGTAGTCGGCGTAGACCAGCGTCTCGCCGTCGAACCCCAGCCCCCACGCGCCGGCCTTCTTGGTGGAGGTGTCCCCCACGTCGAGGCCGGCCAGGTCGGCCAGGTCGCCGACCATCCCGGGGATGGCGGTCCCCTGCGAGCCCACCGCCGCGACGCCCTTTCCGGCGGCGAGGTCGATGAGACGGGCCCGGGCGGCGGCGGGATCGTCGAGGTACGCCTCGTCGGTGAGCGCGGGCTCGACTGCGATCGTCACGCCGAGTTCCTCCGCCAACGGTGCCAGCGTCTGCTCGCACCGCACCCTGGGCGCGCTGTGCACGCGGCGGGCGCCGAACGCCCGGAGCATGGGCACCAGCATCTCCGCCTGGGCCCGCCCCGTCTTGTCGAGGGGGCGGAGCGCGTCGTTGCCACTCCACTCGGAGCGGCTCCCCGCCTTGGCGTGCCGGACCAGCAGGAGGACCGAGCGGGCCGGGGGGGCCTCGGCGAAGCGGGTGAGGACCTTCCGATCCAGCGCGTACGTCACGGTCCTCTTGGCCTCCTCGACGGACAGCCAGCGGATCTCGTCCACCTCGGAGTTCGCCTCGAACGCACCGCCGCGGGCGAGCGCCGACCAGTAGGTCACCTCCTTCCGGGTGTTCTCCTTGAGCGGGTACGCGGTGGTCCCGATCCTGGACTGCAGGACGGCCGTGAAGCCGGTCTCCTCGGCGATCTCCCGCACGGCCGTCACGGCCAGCGACTCGCCCGCGTCGACCTTGCCCTTGGGCAGAGACCAGTCGTCGTACCGCGGTCGGTGGACCACCGCGCACCGCGGGGCGTCGCCGTCCATGCGATAGAGGACGGCGCCCGCGGCGGGGACCACCCGGACGCGGGGCCTGCCTCCGTTCACCGCCCTGCTCATCGGTTCCGGAACCCCGCGTGGACGGCCGCCATGCGTTCCTGGTGATCGACCGACTCGGCCCAGGACTCCTCCGCGGGCATCCTCGCCCACGATGCGTCGGGCCGGAGGTGGAAACTCCGGGTGGACGGGTCGAGGGCGGAGTCGAAGATGCGGTGGACCTGCCCCTTGAGCCGGGGGTCGGTGACCGTGGTCATCACCTCGACGCGGCGGTCGAGGTTCCGGTGCATCATGTCGGCGCTGCCGATCAGCACCTCGTCGGCGCCACGGAAATGCAGGATCCGGGAGTGCTCGAGGAACCGTCCCAGGATCGAGCGGACGTGGATGTTCTCGCTGAGCCCGGCGACCCCGGCGCGGAGGGCGCAGATGCCGCGGACCACCACGTTCACGGGGACGCCGGACTGGGACGCGCGGTAGAGGGCGTCGATGATCTGCTCGTCGACCAGGGCGTTGGCCTTGAGCCGGATCCCCGCCTGGCGGCCCTCGGCCGCGAACGCGATCTCGCGGTCGATCCGCTCGATGATCCCCGAACGGATGCCCTCCGGGGCGACCAGGAGCCGTCGGTACTTGGACACGTTGGAGAACCCGGTGAGATGGTTGAAGAGGTCCGTCAGGTCCGAGACCACGTCCTCGTCCGCGGTGAACAGGCCCACGTCCTCGTACAGACGGGCCGTCTTGGGGTTGTAGTTCCCGGTGCCGATGTGGGCGTACCGCTGGAGTCGGTCGCCCTCCTTGCGCACCACCAGGCAGGTCTTGCAGTGGGTCTTGAGACCGAGCAGGCCGTACACCACGTGGACGCCCGCCTTCTCCAGCTCGCGGGCCCACCTGATGTTGTTCTGCTCGTCGAATCTGGCCTTGATCTCCACCAGCGCGACCACCTGCTTGCCCGCCGCCGCGGCGTCGACCAGGGCGTTGACGATGGGGGAGTCGCCCGAGGTCCGGTACAGGGTCTGCTTGATGGCCAGCACGTTCTCGTCCGCCGCGGCCTGCTCGATGAACCTCTGCACGGTGGTGGCGAACGAGTCATAGGGGTGCTCGACCAGGACGTCCCCCTCCTGCAGCGAGGCGAAGATGCTCCGGGCGGTCTCCCGCTCGCCGAAGGCCGGCGGGGTGGCCGGGACCATCGGCGGATCCTTGAGGTCGGGAACGTCCAGGCCGTGGACCTGCCACAGCCCGGTGAGGTCCAGCAGCCCCGAGAACCGGATCACGTCCTCCGGCTCGACGTCGAGTTCGTGCTGCAGGATGCGGAGCATCCGCGGGGTCATGTTCTCCGCGATCTCCAGGCGCACCGCGGAACCGAAGCGGCGCCGGGCGAGCTCACGTTCGAGGGCCTGGAGCAGATCCTCGTCACGATCCTCCTCGACCTCCATGTCCGCGTTGCGGGTCACACGGAAGACGTGGTGCTCGACGATCTCCATGCCCTGGAAGAGATCTCCGAGGTGAGCCGCGATGATCTCCTCCGCCGGGACGAACGCGTACTCGTCCTCGTGGCCACGGTCCACCCTCACGAACCGGGGGACGTTGTGGGGGATCTTGACCCGCGCGAAATGCTCCTGCCCCGATCCGATGTCCCTGATGATGACGGCCAGGTTGAGGCTCAGGCCGGAGATGTAGGGGAACGGGTGCGCCGGGTCCACCGCGAGGGGGGTGAGCACCGGGAAGATCGAGTTGCGGAACAACTCCGCGAGGGAGAACCGCTCGTCCGCGGTGAGGTCGCTCCAGGGCAGGATCCGGATCCCGTTCCGCTCGAGCTCGGGACGGATCTCGTCGTGGAACAACCGGGTCTGCTCGTTGCACAGTTCCCGCGTGCGGACGCTGATCCGGCCGAGTTGCTCGGCGGGCGTCTGCCCGTCGGCCGACCGGACCGACAGGCCCGTCTTGTCGCGGCGCTTGAGCCCGGCCACGCGGACCATGTAGAACTCGTCGAGGTTCGAGGCGAAGATCGCCAGGAATTTGGCGCGCTCGAGCAGCGGCAGGTCCTTCTCGCCGGCCAGCGCCAGGACGCGGGCGTTGAAGTCGAGCCAGCTGAGTTCTCGGTTGAGGTAACGGTCACGGGGCCGGGGGAGCTGTTCGTGGGCTGGCTCGTCTGGGGTCACGGGACCATTGTGGCCGATACCGCGGTGACGCGGGCATCGTGTGCCCCGGACCCCGCCCGCAGAGTCGTGGCGGTGGCCCCGCCCACGGATCTGCCGGTCAGCCCCACGAGATCCTCGGGGGTGTCGACATCCCGTCCTGCGGCTCCGGTCGGGTCGGCGTGCCGCAGCGAGACCGCCCCGCCCTCACGGAGGTGCCGGGCGGCGGAATCCGCACCGAAGCGGGGGGTCCGGAACCGCGCCGGACCGGTCCAGAACGCCATCGTCGTCCCGGCACCCTGACGGTCGGGGACCACCGAGTGGGGGTGCCGGGCGGCGGCGGCGAGGATGCCCGCGAGGAGATCCGGGCGCAGTTCGGGAAGGTCGGCGGTCACCACCCCCACGGGTCCCGGCAGGTTGCGGATCGCCGAGGCCAGGGCGGTGTTGAGCGGGTCGAGTTCGGGTCCCCCGGCGGGGGCCTGGGGTTCGGCGACGAAATCGAGGCCGAGCTGCCGCGCGAGTGCCTCCACGGCGGGGTCGGAGGTGACCACCCTGACCCGCGAGACTCCCGGCGTGGCGGCGCAGGCCCGCAGGACGTCGGTCGCCATGGCCAGGACGAGCTCCCGTCGACCGGCGGGGGGCAGCGCGCGGGACAGGCGGCTCTTGGCACGGCCGAGGGCCTTGACGGGGACGACCAGTGTCCACCCGCCGCCCGGGGTCTCGAGATCCGCCGCTGTTCCCATTGCAGGACATCCTGCCAGCCCGGCCTCGGAGGCGCCCGCGGCCGGGTAGCGTTTGCTCACGATCCACGTCGGGTGGGCTGGCGGTGGTGGACGACGAGCCGGGAGGCGAAATGGCGCGGGTCGCGGTGATGGGTGCGGGGTCATGGGGGACCGCGGTCGGCAAGGTCCTCGCGGACGCGGGGTCCGAGGTGATCATGTGGGCCCGGAGGGACGAGGTGGCCCGCGGGATCAACGAGGGGCACTGCAACGACAAGTACCTGCCGGGCATCGTCCTGCCCGCGACCGTGACGGCCTCGACCGACCCGGCGGAGGTGCTCGCGGGCTCCCACGAGGTCGTCCTGGCGGTCCCCTCCCAGAGCCTGCGCGGCAACCTGGAGACCTGGGTCGACCTGTTCGAGCCGGACGCCGGGGTGATCTCCCTGGCGAAGGGCATCGAGACCGGGACCCTCAAGCGCATCAGCGAGGTCGTCGCCGAGGTCGCCGGATTCCCGGAGGGCAAGATCGCGGCCCTGTCGGGCCCGAACCTCGCCCGGGAGGTCGCGGAGGGACAGCCCGCGGCGACGGTCATCGCCTGCACGGACGTCGAGCGCGCCGAACGACTCCAGGACGCCTTCTCCACCCCGTACTTCCGCCCGTACACCAACACGGACGTCGTGGGGTGTGAGATCGGCGGCGCCACCAAGAACGTCATCGCCCTGGTGTGCGGGATCGCCACCGGGATGGGGTTGGGGGACAACACGATGGCCACCCTCGTCACCCGGGGGCTGGCGGAGTCGACGAGGCTGGGCGTGGCCCTGGGGGCCAGCCAGATGACGTTCGCGGGGCTGGCCGGGCTCGGCGACCTCGTGGCGACGTGCACCTCGCCGTTGTCCCGGAACCGGACCTTCGGGGAGCGGCTCGGCAGGGGCGAGAGCCTCGAGCAGGCCCAGGAGGCGACCAACGGCCAGGTGGCGGAGGGGGTCAAGTCCTGCACGTCGATCCGTGAGCTGTCCCGACAGGCGGGGGTCGAGATGCCGCTCACCGAGGCCGTCCACGAGATCTGTCACGAGGGGGGTGACGCCGTGGAGGTGGCGGTGCGCCTCATGAGGCGGAGCACCAAGCCCGAGTAGCCTCGTCCCGGTGAATCGCATCACCGTTGCCGTCCTGTACGGCGGTCGCAGCACCGAGCACTCGGTGAGCTGCGTGTCCGCCGGCGCCGTCATGTCCCATCTGGACCCCGCCGTCTACGAGGTCATCCCCGTCGGGATCACCGGGTCGGGGATGTGGACCCTGGGCCCGGACGACGTGTCGGGCCTGCGGATCATCGACCGCGCGATGCCGGTCGTCGATCCGCGGCGACCGCGGGTCGCGCTCGGCCTGTCCTCCGACGATCGCGGCGTCCTGCGGTACGCGGACGGCGACCGGGCGGGCGACGAGGTGGCCCGGGTGGACGTGGTCTTCCCCGTCATGCACGGCACCCACGCGGAGGACGGGACCATCCAGGGGCTGCTCGAGCTGTCCGGGATCCCGTACGTGGGTCCGGGGGTGTTCGCCAGCGCGGCCGGGATGGACAAGGAGTTCACCAAGGTCGTCCTGGGCGCGGCCGGTCTGCCGATCGGTCGGCAGGTCGTCCTGCGACCCGGCACCGCCACGCTGTCGGACGCCGACCGCGACCGGTTGGGACTTCCGCTGTTCGTCAAACCCGCCCGTGGTGGCTCGTCCATCGGCATCACCAAGGTCTCCCGCGCGGAGGATCTGGACTCCGCGATCGCGGAGGCCCGCCGCTTCGATCCCAAGGTGATCGTCGAGGCCGCGATCGTCGGCCGCGAGGTCGAGTGCGGGGTCCTCCAGTACCCGGACGGGCGGGTGGAGGCGAGCCTGCCGGCCGAGCTCCACATCCCGGGCGAGCCCACCGGCGAGCCCGGCCGGACGGAGGGCGACGCCTTCTACGACTTCGACACCAAGTACCTCGACGACGTGTGCACCTTCGACCTGCCCGCCGAGCTCCCCGAGGGGGAGACCGAGCGGCTCCGGGCGCTGGCCGTGGAGGCGTTCCACGCCCTGGACGCCCGCGGGCTGAGCCGGGTGGACTTCTTCGTCACCGACCGCGGTCCGGTGATCAACGAGGTCAACACCATGCCGGGCTTCACGCCGATCTCCATGTACCCGCAGATGTGGGCGGCGACCGGGGTGGATTACCCGACCCTGCTCGACACGCTCGTGCGGAGCGCGCTCGCCGGGCTCTGACCACCCCGGAGGGTCATCCGATCGGCGCGGGTCGCGGTTCGACCAGGTCGAGGGTGGCGGTGAGCGCGTCGGACAGGTCCTGAATCGGGCCGGTGCCGCTGCCGTCCGGGAGGGTGACCGCCACGTACTCCGGGCGGTCGACCGCCACCCACGTCGACGCGGTCACGGCGGGGTCGGGGTCGGGTTCGTTGAACCACTGCACCCCGTTGACCTCCTGCAGGGTCGTGCCGACGGTGAAGCCGGGCGGGGCGTCGAGCCCGCAGCGGACCACGACGGGCGCGGAATCCGGCATCCGATAGGCGGCCGCACCCGGCGGGGCGGGCTCGGTCAACGCGACCCTCCTCGCCTCCCCGAGGGAATCCGGCAGTCCCCCGACCAGGGCGGCGCACTCCGCGGACCCGGCCCCGGGCGACGGCAGGGTCACCGCGGTGACGGGTTCGCTCGCGGCGGCGTCGGCGGCGTCCTCGCGGACATCCCGGACCAGGACCAGCACGACCACCAGCAGCACCAGGGGGATGACCACCGCGGCCACGACCACGGAGGTGGAGACGGGGAGCGGCGAGCGGTCCCCGGTGTCGGTGTCGGTGGTGCCCACGTCGGGTCGTCCTCTCCTCGGGTCGGTCGCCCGGGACGGCGGCCGCTAGCCTGACGGCAACGCTACAGACCCGCGTCGCCCCGCCCGGCGCCTGACCACCGAGGACATCGATGACCCGTGCGAAGGATCGGTCCGCCACCGTCTCGGAGGTGGGGGAGGCCGAGGTCCTCGAGGTGCTGCGCGGCCCGGCGGAGCAGCACACCGACGACCCCGTGGGCAACGGCGACGACGCGGCCGTCCTAGGTCCGTCCGCCGCCACGGTGGTGACGACCGACATGGTGGTCGAGGGAACCCACTTCCGGCTAGACCTCACCACGTGGGGGGACATCGGTCGCCGGGCCGTGGCCCAGAACGTCTCGGACGTCCTGGCGATGGGCGCCGACTGCTCCCGGGTGCTCGTGGCGGTCGCCGTGCCGGGGGAGACGAGCATGGAGCAGATCGCCCGCTTGTCGGAGGGGATCCACGGCGAGGCGGCCCGATCCGGTGCCGTGGTGGTGGGAGGCGACTTCACCAGAGCCGACCTCGTCGTCGTGGGGGTGACGGCGATCGGCACCCTCCCGGACGGCGCGCGCCCCCTCCGCATCGACGGCGCCGCGCCGGGCGACAGGGTGGCGCTCACCGGCGAGCCCGGCCGGTCCGAGGCGGGCCTCGCGCTGATCCTGTCGGGCCGCCCCGACGGGGTGCTGCAACAGACCTACCGGGTCCCGGTGACCCCGATCGGGTCCGGCAGGGCGGCCCGCCTGGCCGGGGCCTCCGCCCTCACCGACGTCAGCGACGGACTGCTGCGCGACCTCGCGGGCGTCGCGCGGGCGTCGGGGGTCGCGGCCGACCTCGTCCGCCGCGACCTGCCCGTGGATCCGCTCCTCGCCGAGGCGGCCGCGGTCCTGGGCGCCCCGGACCCCGGGGCCCGGGTCCTGGAGTGGGTCCTCGACGGGGGGGAGGACCACGGGCTGCTCGGCACGTTCCCGCCGTCCGCGACCATCCCGCCGGGGTTCACCGTGATCGGGAGGATCCGGGCCGGGGAGCCCGGCGAGGTGACGCTCGACGGGAGGCCGCGGGTCCCCGGCGGGTGGGATTCCGCGCGCGGCGCGAGCGCGATGCGCTGAGAGACCGGATGGGACGGGCAACTAGGGTGACCCCATGGCTGTCTACGCACTCGGAGACCTCGAACCCGACATCGCGCCCGACGCGTGGGTGCACCCCGACGCCGTGGTGATCGGCAGGGTGCGACTCGGCGCGGGCGTCTCGGTCTGGCCCACCGCGGTCCTGCGCGGCGATTACGGGCGGATCGAGGTCGGTGCGATGTCCAACATCCAGGACGGCACGATCATCCACTGCACCGAGTCGGAGCCGACGGTCCTCGGCGAGCACTGCATCGTCGGGCACAACGCCCACATCGAGGGCGCGACCATCGGGGACGGGGCGTTGATCTCCTCCGGGTCGGTCGTGCTCAACGGCGCGGTGATCGGCGCCGGGGCGATCGTCGCCGCGGGATGCCTCGTCCCGCCACGGTTCGAGCTGCCCGCCCGGCGGATGGCCCTGGGTGCGCCCGCGCGGATCCGGGAGGGCTACGAGGTGGACCCGGCGATGCTCGCCGGCAACACGCGGATGTACCACGACAACGCGATGCGCTACCGGTCCGAGCTCCGCCGGCTCGACTGAACCCGTGGACGCGCACCAGCCGGACCCATGGTCGTCCGGCGAGGTACTCGATCCCGGGTGGGCGCGCGCGCTGGCGCCGGTCGAGGGCCGGATCCGTCGGATGGGCGACTTCCTGCGCGAGGAGGACGCCGCGGGCCGCGGATACCTGCCCGCGGCGGACAGGGTGCTCAGGGCGTTCACCCAACCGTTCGACGACGTCCGGGTGTTGATCGTGGGGCAGGACCCCTACCCGACCCCGGGGCACGCCGTCGGGCTGAGCTTCTCGGTCGACCGGGACGTCCGCCCGCTGCCGCGCAGCCTGGTCAACATCCACCGCGAGTTCACCGACGACCTCGGACTTCCCACGCCACCGCACGGCGACCTCACCGCCTGGACGCGCGCCGGAGTGCTCCTGCTCAACCGGGTGCTCACGGTGACCCCCGGCGAGTCAGGCTCCCACCGGGGCAAGGGGTGGGAGGCCGTCACGCTGCGCGCGATCGAGGCCCTGGTGGAGCGGGACGGGCCGTTGGTGGCGATCCTCTGGGGCCGCGACGCACAGTCGCTCGCGCCCGCGCTCGGGCGGACCCCCGTCATCGCCTCCGCGCACCCGTCGCCGCTCTCGGCGTCGCGGGGGTTCTTCGGTTCCCGGCCGTTCAGCCGGGCGGACCACGAGCTCGCGCGGCTCGGGGCCGCGCCGGTGGACTGGCGCCTCCCCGACTGACGCGGACCGGCCCCTCCCGGTCAGACGCTCCCGAACCGCGGGGTGCGCTTGGCGACGAACGCGTCCACGCCCTCGATCCCGTCCGGGGACACCGCGAGCGCGGCGATGGAGTCGCGCTCGGCGTCGAGCTGCTCCGCCAGCGTCGCGCCCTCGGACCGCCGCAGCAGGTCCTTTGTCGCGGCGTGGGAGGCCCGCGGGCCCGCCGCCAGCCGGACCGCGAGGTCACGCGCCGCGGTGGAGACGTCACCCTCGACGAACGTGGTGATCATGCCCATCCGGTACGCCCGCTCGCCGTCGACGGGCTCGTTGCCCAGGATGAACGCGCGGGCCGCGGACTGGCCGATCGCCCGGGGCAGGCGCCACGACATACCGCCGTCGGGCGACAACCCGATCCCGGGGTACGCGGCCAGGAGCCGGGTGTCCGGGCCGCCGACGGAGAAGTCCGCCGCCAGGGCCAGGGAGAGCCCGGCTCCCGCGGCCCAGCCGGCGACAGCCGCCACCACCGGCACGGGCACCTCGTCGAGCTGACGGATGACCGCGTGGAGCCGGTCGGCCAGCTCCCGGACGTGCTCCGACCGATCCTCGGCGGCGGCGAAGCCCGGGACGTTCCCGCCCGCGCAGAAGTTCTTGCCCAGGCCCACCAGCAGGACCGCGCCGGCGTCCACCTCGCCCGCGAGGAGTGCGTCCAGGGCGGCGCCGGCCCGGTCGACGGCGTCGGAGTCGAGCGAGTTCCCCTTGCCCTCCAGGGAGACGGGGAGCGTGAGCACCCCGTCCTCCACGGCGGCGAGGGGGGTGGTGGTCGGGTCAGAGGTCATCGGGGCTCCTGGTGATCGCAAGCCGTCTCGGCCTGTTCGACGCGTGTCGACAGGTGAGGGTACTAGGCTTGGCCGCGCCGACCCGCGAAGTCGGATCGTAGGGGTGAATGCGCGGCGAGGAGGGGCGATGACGCAGGAGTCGACGCGCGTCGAGGAGCGGCCGACAGCCCTCGACGCCCACGGTGTGCTGGGCTGGGCGCGACGCTGTGTGGAGCAACTCGCGACCCACCGCGAGGAGATCAACGCCCTCAACGTCTTCCCCGTGCCGGACTCCGACACGGGCACCAACCTGCTCTACACGATGCGCGCCGCGGTCGAGCGTGCCGAGGGCGAGGAGGCGTGGATCTCCGAGGGCGGCGGGAGCGCCGGGGCCCGGGAGATCGCCGTGGCGCTCGGTCACGGGGCCGTCCACGGTGCCCGGGGGAACTCGGGCGTGATCCTGTCCCAGGTCCTCCGGGCGGTCGGGGAGGCGGCGACCTTCACGGTCGTGGACGCCTCCACGTACCGGCGCGCACTGAGGACCGCGGTCACCCTGGTCGACCACGCGCTCAGCGATCCGGTCGAGGGCACCATCGTGACGGTCCTGCGCGAGGCCGCGGCCGGGGCGGGCAGGTCGTCCGCCACCAGCCTCGTCGAGGTGGCCCGTGCGGCCGCGGACGCCGGGGCGGTGGCGCTCGACCGCACGACCTCCCAGCTTCCCGCGCTGACGCGCGCCGGGGTGGTCGACGCCGGCGGGCGGGGCCTGCTGGTGTTGCTGGACACGATGGTCGAGGTCCTCGTGGGCGAGGCGCCCGAGCGGCCCGACTACTTCATTCCCGACGACCCCTTCACCGACGCCCCCTCGCGGTGCGACGGCTCCGACGGGGGCGCGACGGACGCCTCCGCGGGCACCCGGTACGAGGTCATGTACTCGCTGACCCACTCGGACGACGTGCGCGCGGACGAGCTCAGATCCGCGCTCCGGACGCTCGGTGACAGCGTGGTGGTGGTGGGCGACGGGGGCACGGGGGACAACGCGCGCTGGGCCGTGCACGTCCACACGGACGACATCGGGACGGCGATCGAGGTGGCGCTCCCGCTCGGCCGGATCACCGAGATCCGCGTGACCGACATGCTCGACCCGGTGGGCGAGCAGTCGGCGGGGGGCCACGGGCATCGGGAACGGGACGATCCCGCCGACGATCCCGGCCATCCCCCCCGGGCCCTCGAGCGGACGGTCGTGGCGATCGTCGCCGACGGGCCCCTGGCGGACCTGTTCACCGAGGCCGGAGCCGTGACGGTGGATCCCGGCGAGCACGCCGGCGGGGTGATCGACGCCGTCCTGGCGGTGCCCGCGGACGAGATGCTGGTGCTGCCCAACGGTGAGCTCTCCCGAGCCCAGATCGGCGCGCTGGACGCGGCGCTGCGCGACGGCGACGGGCACGCCCTGATCCTCCCGACGGGATCGGTGGTGCAGGGGCTGTCGGCGCTCGCCGTCCACGACCCCTCGACCACGCTGTCGCTGGACGGATTCGGGATGGCGGATGCCGCCTCCGCCACCAGGCACGCCCACCTCGTCAGGGCGGAGCAGGACGCCCTGACCCTGGTCGGTCGCTGCTCCGCGGGGGACCTGCTCGGAGTGGTCGGTCACGACGTCGCGCTCATCCAGACGGACCCGGTCGAGGCCGTCTGCGCCCTCGCGGACCGGTTGCTCTCCTCCGGCGGGGAACTCCTCACCCTCCTGCTCGGCGACGAGTACGACGAGGCGGCCAGGGAGGCGGCGTTGTCCCGGCTCCGGAGCGCCCACCCGAACGTGGAGGTCGTCGGGTACGCGGCCGGGACGGGCCGGGTTCTCGCACACGTCGGGGTCGAATGACGCCGCTCGCCACCACGGACACCCCGTTGGCCGAGGTCCTCGACGCGGACCTGGCCGAGCGGATCACCGCGGCGTTCGGCCACCGGACCGTCGGGGACCTGCTCCACACCCTGCCCCGCCGCTACCGCCAGCACGGACAGCGCTACGACAAGCGAGAGCTCGTCGACGGCGAGCGGGTGACGATCATCGGGAAGGTCACCGCCGCCGCGACCCGCACCTACAGCACCAAGCAGGGGCAGCCGCGGGAGATGCTCACGCTCACCGTGACGGACGAGGACACCGCCTTCCGGGTGGTCTACTTCGCCGCGCGGAAGATCAAGTTCCTGCTGCCGGTCGGGACCGTCGCGATGTTCGACGGCACCGTGTCGCGTTTCCGCCACTCGCTCGACCTCAAGCATCCCGAGTTCCTGGTCCTGAGATCGGTCTCCGGACCCGGCGGCCAGCTCCGGGGCTCGGGAGACCTCGCCGCGCTCGCCCGGCTGTCGGCCCAGATCGACGCCGAGGGGGGACCGAGCCTGTTCGACCGCCCGCTCCTGCCCATCTACGCGGCCAAGGAGGGAGTGACCTCCTGGGACCTGCTCGGCGCCGTGGTCACCGCGATCCGCGCCCTCGTCCCGGTGGTGGACCCCCTCGACGACACGGTCCGGGGGGCGGCGGGCCTCATGGATCTCGACGAGGCCCTGCGCAAGGCGCACCTGCCCGAGACCACCCTGGACGCGGACAGGGCAGGCTACCGGCTCCGGTTCGACGAGGCCATCGCGCTGCAGCTGCTCCTGGGGGCCCGGCGGCGGTTCGCCGCCCGCGACCCGGCGCCGGCGAGTCCCGTGCGCGGGGACGGCGTGCGCGCGGCGATGGACGCGCGGTTGCCGTTCGAGCTCACCGGGGGGCAGAAGTCGGTCCTGGCCGAAATCTCGGCGGACCTGGCGCGCGACGAGCCGATGAACCGCCTGCTGCAGGGCGAGGTCGGTTCGGGCAAGACGATCGTCGCGCTGTTGGCGATGCTCCAGGTGGTCGACGCCGGGCGCCAGTGCGTGATGCTGGCCCCCACCGAGGTGCTGGCCGGCCAGCACCACCGGTCGCTGTCGGCGATGCTCGGGGATCTGGGGGAGCGGGGCAGGTTCGGCGCGGCGGACCAGGCCACCCGCGTGGTCCTGCTCACCGGCTCGATGTCCACCGCGCAGCGACGGGCGGCGCTGCTGGACATCGTCACCGGGGAGGCGGGGATCGTCGTGGGGACCCACGCGCTCATCCAGGACTCGGTGGACTTCTTCGACCTGGGGCTGGTCGTGGTCGACGAGCAGCACCGCTTCGGTGTCCGCCAACGGGACCGGTTGCGGGCCAAGGGCCGCGACGGGACGGTCCCGCACCTGTTGGTCATGACGGCGACCCCGATCCCGCGGACCATCGCGATGACCGTGTTCGGCGACCTGGAGGTCTCCGAGCTCGGCGAGCTGCCCGGCGGGCGCAGACCCATCGCGACCTCCGTCGTGCCGGCCCGCGACAAGCCCAGGTGGGTCGAGCGGGCCTGGGAGCGGGTGCGCGAAGAGGTCGAGGCGGGGCACCGCGCGTACGTCGTGTGCGCCCGCATCGACGGAGAGACCGCCGACGCCCCGGACGGCTCCCCGAAGGTCGAGGACGACGACGACAAGGGCGACGACAGGCCGCCGTTGGTCGCCGCCGTGGAGCTGCACGATCACCTGTCCACCGGACCTCTCGCCGGACTGCGGATCGGTCTCATGCACGGCCGGCTCCCGCCGGAGGAGAAGGACGCGACCATGGCCGCGTTCGCCTCGGGCGCACTCGACGTCCTGGTGTCGACGACGGTGATCGAGGTCGGGGTGGACGTCCCGGAGGCCACCGTGATGGTGGTGATGGACGCGGAGCGGTTCGGGGTGAGTCAGCTGCACCAGCTGCGCGGCCGGGTGGGCCGGGGCGGACTCCCCGGGCTCTGCCTGCTCGTCACCAACTCCCGGGCGGGGGGACGGGCGATGGAACGGCTCGGGGCGGTCGCCGCCACGACGGACGGCTTCCTGCTGGCCCAGCTGGATCTGGTCCAGCGGCGCGAGGGCGACGTCCTGGGCGACGCCCAGTCCGGCGCGTTGTCGGCGCTGCGGTTGCTGTCGATCGTCGACGACGGGGAGGTCATCGAGATCGCCCGGCGTCACGCCGAGGAGATCCTCGACGCCGATCCCGGTCTCGATTCCCACCCGGCGTTGGCCGAACGGGTTCGCCGCCTGTCCGGCTCGGAGGAGTCGGACTACCTGTTCAAGTACTGACCTCCCGACCCCTCGACGCTGGAGAGCACCATGACGCGAATCATCTCGGGACGCCTGCGTGGGCGGCAGCTCGCCGTCCCGCCCGCGGGGACGCGGCCCACGACCGACCGGGTCCGCGAGGCCCTCTTCAGTGCGATCGTCAGCCGGGTGGACCTGGAGGGGGCCGCGGTGCTGGACCTCTTCGCCGGGTCGGGGGCCCTCGGGCTCGAGGCGGTCTCGCGGGGTGCGGACGTGGCCTGGTTCGTCGAGGAGAACCCGCGTGCCGCCGCGGTCCTCAAGGGCAACACGACGGGCGTGTCGTCGTCCCTCCCCTCGGTCGAGGCGATCATCAGGCGGGCGGCGCTGCCGACCGCCGTCGCCGGTCCCTGCCCCGTGGCGGGGGGTTTCCACCTCGTCCTGGCGGATCCGCCGTACGAGGCCTCCGGCGATCTCGACGGGCCGGTGCTGGAGGCGCTTCTCGAGGGCGGGTGGCTCTCCCGCGACGCGCTCGTGGTGTGGGAGAGGTCCAGGCGGTCCCCGGCGGTGCGGTGGCCCGACGGCTACGAGGTGGTGTTCGACCGGACCTACGGGGAGACCGCCGTCGAGATGGCCCGGCCGGTTGATACGGTCGCCCCATGACCACAGTCGTGTGCCCAGGCTCGTTCGATCCGGTGACCCTCGGGCATCTGGACATCATCCGGCGCTCGGCCGACCTGTTCGACGACGTGATCGTGTGCGTGGTGGCCAACCCCAACAAGCAGGGCACGTTCTCCATCGACGAGCGCAAGGCCCTCATCGGGGAAGTGTGCGCCGACATCCCCGGCGTGCGGGTGGACAGCTTCTACGGCCTGCTCGTGGACTACTGCCGCGACCGGGGGGCCACGGCGGTGGTCAAGGGCCTGCGGGACTCCACCGACTACGACTACGAGTTGCCGATGGCCCACATGAACCGGTCGATCGCCGGGATCGACACGGTGTTCCTGCCCACCCGGTCCGACCTGTCGTTCGTCTCCTCGTCGCTGTGCCGTGAGGTCACGCGGTTGGGCGGCGACGTCTCACACCTGTTGCCGGACACCGTCGCGCGCGCGCTGAAGGACCGTCTGGCCTGAGTCCCGCGGGGGCCGCCGCGACCCCGACCTGCGGACACACCGCCGCCGCACCGGCGGCCGGGACCGGGTTGCGGGCACACTGGTCTGGCAAGAGTGACGAACCGGTGAAGGGACGAGCGTGTACAGAGTGTTCCAGGCCCTCGACGAGCCGAACGCGATGATCGAGGACGCCCGCAGTCTGCCGATGACGGCCAACTGCATGGTGCCCAGGCACGAGTCCCTGCTGTTGCTCGACGACATCCGGGACTCGTTCCCCGGTGAGCTGGACGACGCCCAGGACGTCCTGGACCAGCGGGACAGGGTGCTCGCGGAGGCGGACGCGACCGCCCGGGACACCGTGGCCGCCGCCGACGCGGAGGCGGATCACACGCTGCGCGAGGCGCGGGCGGACGCCGACGCGATGCTGGCGGACGCGAAGGCGCGCGCCGACCGGATGGTCGCCGAGGCGACCGCTCATGCGGACGGCCTCGTGGGAGACGCACGGGCGGACGCCGCGGAGGTGCTCGACAGGTCCCGCCGCGAGGCCGAGTCCACCACGATCCGGGCCCGGGCCGAGTCCGACCGCCTGGTCGAGCAGGCCAACGTCATCTACGACCGCACGATCACCGAGGCGCGCCAGGAGCAGCAGCGGATGCTCTCGGAGTCCGAGGTGGTCCGGATCGCCGACGAGGAGGCGGGCCGGGTCCGCGACGCCGCGCACGCCGAGAGCGACCGCCGGCGGGAGGAGTGCGACGCCTACATCGACGACAAGATGGCGCGATTCGAGGAGTTCCTCGGTGCGACCATGCGGACGGTGGCCCGCGGCCGGGAGGAACTCCACGGGGTCGCCCCGGCCGCGCGGCGTGACGCACCCGGTCGGCGCGGAACCCGCGAGGACGAGCACTACGGCGACGGCTTCGGGAACTACTGACCCCGACGGGTAGTCTGCTGGGCGTGTCCACCACCTCACGCCCGCTCCGCCAAGGCCGCCCGGCCGCCGATTCCCTCGTCCTCGACACCCGCAGCATCGCCCGAACCCCCGGTGCCATGACGCAGGTGCGGCGCGCCGCCGTACTGCCGTCGGACATCGGTGTCGAGATGATCCGGATCCCCGAGGGCTCGGAGGTCGAGCTCGACCTCGACCTGACCTTCGTCGACGAGGGGGTCCTCGTGACCGGGTCGGTGACCGGGTCCGCCACCGTCGAGTGCGCCCGGTGCCTGGGCGGGTTCACCACCGAGGTGGGGGTCACGCTCACGGAGATGTACGCCGGCCACGGCACCGACACCGCGCACGCGGCCGAGGAGGACGAGGTTCGCCTCCTCGACGGCGACCTGCTGGACCTGGAGCCCGCGCTCGTCGACGCGTTCGGCCTCGAGTTCCCGATGTCGCCCACCTGTACCGACTACGGGCGCACCGAGTGCGTGAACGCCGACACACCCGCCCCCGACGGGGTCTCCGGCAGCACGGAGGGGCGCATCGACCCGCGCTGGGCCGGCCTGGCGGAGAAGTTCGGCACCACGGAGATCGGCGAGGGAGCCGAGTGACGGACCCGTCCTCCGCCCTCGGCGAGGTGCTCGGCGTGGAGCTTCCCGCGGAGCTGGCCCTCCAGGCGCTCACCCACCGGTCCTACGCCTACGAACACGGGGGGCTCCCGGACAACGAGAGGCTGGAGTTCCTCGGGGACGCCGTCCTCGAACTGGTCGTGACCGAGTACCTCTACCTCGCGTACCCGGACCGGCCGGAGGGCGACCTCGCCAAGATCCGGGCGAGCCTGGTCAACACCTACGTCCTCGCCGACATCGCCCGGGAACTGGGCCCCGACGGGCTGGGCGCCCACCTCAGGCTCGGACGGGGGGAGGAGCTCACGGCGGGGCGGGACAAGCAGTCGATCCTCGCCGACACCCTCGAGGCGGTGTTCGGCGCCGTCTACCTCACCCACGGGTTGGAGGTGGCGCGCACGGTCGTCGAGGGGATCATCGGCGATCGTCTGCGGGTGATCCCGACCCTCGGCGCGGCCCTGGACTGGAAGACCAGCCTGCAGGAGAAATGCTCGGCCCTCGGCCGGCCCAGGGTGCGGTACGAGATCGCGTCCTCGGGGCCGGATCACGCCAAGACGTTCACCGCGGTCGCCCACGTCGGCGACGAGCCGCTGGGTGACGGCGTCGGTCGGACCAAGAAGGAGGCCGAACAGAACGCCGCCGAGCAGGCGTGGGCCGCCCTGGACCGGGCCGCTCGCTGACATGCCCGAGCTGCCCGAGGTCGAGGTGGTGCGCCGCGGCCTCGAGACCCACGTGGTGGGCCGGAGGATCGACCGGGTCGAGGTGTCAGGGGCACGGACGGCCCGCCGCCAACCCGGCGGCCCGGCGGAGATCGTCGCGCGGCTGGGCGGGCGCACCGTGAGCGGCGCCCGGCGGCGCGGCAAGTACCTGTGGCTGACCCTGGACGGCGATCACACCGTCGGCGCGGACTGCCTCCTCGTGCACCTGGGGATGAGCGGCCAGATGCTGGTGACCGACGCCGGCGCGCCGCCGGTGCGCCACCTGCACGCGAGGGCCGGGCTCGACGACGGCTGCGAGCTGCGCTTCGTGGACCAGCGGACGTTCGGCGGGTGGACCGTCGTGCCCCTGGCGGAGGCCCTCGACGGCACCGGGGTGCTCCTGCCCGCGCCGGCCGCCCACATCGGGGCGGACCCGTTCGAGCCCGGGTTCGACCCCCTCGCCACCGCCCGGACCATCCGGCGCCGCGACACCGAGGTCAAGAGGCTCCTGCTGGACCAGAC
This sequence comes from uncultured Dietzia sp., assembly GCF_937873725.1. Taxonomy (GTDB): domain Bacteria; phylum Actinomycetota; class Actinomycetes; order Mycobacteriales; family Mycobacteriaceae; genus Dietzia. The sequence continues at coordinate 23,816 of NZ_CALMYY010000066.1, read as the reverse complement.
GGTCGTCTCGGGGATCGGCAACATCTACGCCGACGAGGCCCTGTGGCGGTCGGCGATCCACGGCCGGCGTCGCTCCGGCACGGTGACGCTCCGCGCCGTCACCGGGCTGCTCGACCACGCCCGTGCGGTGATGGCGGACGCCCTGGACGCCGGGGGGACCTCGTTCGACGCGCTGTACGTCAACGTCAACGGGGCGTCCGGGTATTTCGACCGCTCGCTCGACGTCTACGGACGTGCGGGGCGACCCTGCGCGCGGTGCGGGTCGCCGGTCGTGCGGGAGGACTTCATGAACCGCGGGTCCCACTTCTGCCCGGTCTGTCAGCCGGCGCCCCGCCGGGCCCGGGCCGCGCGCCGGGCGGTCGTACGATGACCGGCATGACAGAGCCGATCCGGAACCCCCCGTCGAACCCGACCCCGACCCGGCAGGCGCCCCCGGCCGCCACGGAGCTGCGCGTGGACCGGACGGGCACCCGTCGCTACCAGGGCCTGTCGAGCCGGGGCGCCCGGGTGGAGATCGGCTCGGCCGACGTCGAGGGCGTGTTCACCCCGGGTGAGCTGCTCAAGATCGCGCTCGCCGCGTGCACGGCGATGGCCTCGGACTTCACCGTCTCCCGCAGGCTCGGCGACGACTACTCCGCCACCGTCCACGTGGCCGGGGCCGCGGACCGCGAGGCCGAGCGGTATCCGCGGCTGGAGGAGACCTACCAGCTCGACCTCTCCGGGCTCGACCCCGCCATGCGGGATCGCCTGCTCGACATGATCCGCCGCTCCGTGGACAAGGCGTGCACGGTCGGCCGGACACTGACGGCGGGCACCGAGGTCGATCTTGCGTTCGACACCGGGTCGACGGGGACCACGGCGTGAGCGGTCCGGGCCCGGGTCCCGTCCGGGTGGTGGCCTGGGTGCACGGCCGGGTCCAGGGCGTCGGCTTCCGCTGGTGGACCCGGAGCCGCGCGCTCGAACTGGGACTGACCGGGCACGCCACCAACAAGCCCGACGGACGCGTCCACGTGGTGGCCGAGGGGCCGGAGGACGGGTGCAGGGCCCTGGTGGGCCTCCTCCGCGGCGGGGACACCCCGGGACGGGTGGATCTGGTCGTGGACTCCTGGGAGCCCGCCCGGGGCGGCCTCGACGGATTCGGGGAGCGCTGACCTAGGATCGACACCCGTGTACCTCAAGTCGCTGACGCTCAAGGGCTTCAAGTCCTTCGCGGCGCCCACGACCCTGAGGTTCGAACCCGGGATCTGTTGCGTGGTCGGACCGAACGGCTCGGGCAAGTCCAACGTCGTGGACGCTCTGACCTGGGTCATGGGCGAGCACAGCGCCAAGACGCTGCGCGGCGGCAAGATGCAGGACGTCATCTTTGCCGGCACCACCGGCAAGGCGCCGCTCGGCCGCGCGGAGGTCACGCTCACCCTGGACAACTCCGACGGCGCGCTGCCGATCGACTACGCCGAGGTGTCGCTGACACGGCGGATGTTCCGCGACGGTGCGACCGAATACGAGATCAACGGCGACCGCGCCCGCCTGATGGACGTGCAGGAACTCCTCTCGGACTCCGGTATCGGCCGGGAGATGCACGTGATCGTGGGCCAGGGCAAGCTCGCGGAGATCCTCGAGTCCAAGCCCGAGGAGCGCCGGGCCTTCATCGAGGAGGCCGCGGGCATCCTCAAGCACCGCCGTCGTAAGGAGAAGGCGCAGCGCAAGCTCGCCGGGATGCAGGGCAACCTCGACCGGCTGAGCGACCTCACCGGGGAGCTGCGCCGTCAGCTCAAGCCGCTGGGACGGCAGGCCGAGGTGGCGCGGCGCGCGCAGACGATCCAGGCCGACCTGCGGGATGCGACCTTCCGGCTGGCCGCCGACGACCTGGTGACCCGGCGCGGCGAACTCGCCGACGCCGAGAGCGTGCGCTCGAGGCTGGCCGGGGAGGTGGCCGCGGCCGTCGATCGCCGCGACGAGCTGGCCCGGGCCGTGGCCGACACCCAGGCCGGGCTCGACCGGCTGACGCCCGAGGCGGACGCGGCCCAGCAGCGGTGGTTCGCGCTGTCGACCCTGGCCGAGCGGGCCCGCGCGACCGCGCGGATCGCGGCGGATCGGGCGCGGACCCTCGCCTCGGAGACGGCCGTCCACCACGGCACCGACCCCGACGAGCTGGACCGCCAGGCCGAGCGGGCCGCGGCGCACGAACAGGAGCTCGCCGCCGAGGTCGAGAGCGCCGCGGACGCGGCCCGCCGGGCCACCGAGGCACTGAGAAGAGCGGAGGAGACGCTCGCCGGGCTCGAGGCGGAGCACCTCAAGGCCGTGCGCGCGATCGCCGACCGCCGCGAGGGGGTCGCCCGGCTGGCGGGCAAGGTGGAGACCCTCGCGGCCCGCGTGGAGTCGACCCAGGCCGAGATCGCCCGCCTGGACGCGGAGGCGGAGAACGCCCGCGGAGCGGTGGCGGACGCGGAGGCCGAGTTCGACGCCGTCCACGCCCGGGTCGGGGCGCACGCGGAGGGCGAGCAGAGCCTCGACGAGCACCTGGGCCGTGCGGAGCGGGCGCACCTCGCCGCGCGCGCCCGACTGGCGGAGCTCCAGGGCATCGAGCGCGAGGCGGATCACCGGATCGCCAGCCTCGCCGCCCGGATCGAGACGCTCGAGCAGAACAAGGGCGCCGGCGACGGTGTCGACTGGGTGGTCCGCCACGTCGGTCCGGATTCCGTGGCGGGGACCGTCGGTGAGCTCGTCGGCGTCGAGCGCGGCTGGGAGCGCGCGGTGGGCGTGGCCCTCGGGCCGGCCGTGGACGCCGTGGTCGTCGACGCGGGTGTGGACCGACGCTCCGTCCTGGAGGCCCTGCGGGACGCCGATGCCGGACGTGCCGGTCTGGTGGGGAGCGGGCTCGCCGGCGGGGGCTACCGCCTCGACGTGGACCTGCTCACGGGGGCGCGCTGGGCGCTGGACGTGGTCAGGGTTCCCGGCGACCTCGTCGCGGCGGTCACCGCCCTGCTGGTGGACGTCGTGGTGGTGGACGACCTCGCCGCCGCCCACGCCCAGGTCGAGGCCGACCGGCGTGTCCGCGCCGTGACCCGGGGCGGCGAGCTCGCGGGTGCGGGCTGGACCGTCGGTGGGTCGGCCGCCGGGCGGACGGGCCTGGAGATCCAGTCCGCGATCGACGCCGCGGTCGCCGAGCGGCAGGCCGTGCGCGCGGAGATCGAGACCACCCGGGCCGAGCTGGCCGGGGCTGAGGCCGAGGACGTCGCGCGGGCGGACCGCTTCTCCGAGTCCCTGGCGGCGATCTCGGAGTCGGACGCGGCGATCGAGGAGATCTACGCCGAGCTCGCGCGCATCGGCAAGCGGCGCCGTCGCGCGGAGGCGGAGGTGCGGCGCATCGAGCAGTCGCGGCGGATCGCCGTCGACAAGCTCGACGTCTCCCGGGCCGAGCACGCCGAGCTCACCGACCGGCTCGCCCGCGCGGGTGACGACGACGAGGCGACGCTGCCCGCGGACGACGGTCGGGTCGCCGCGCAGGCGGCGGTGGTCGCGGCCCGGGCCGCCGAGCTCGAGGCCAGGCTCGCGCACCGGTCGGCGGAGGAACGCGCGGGCGGGGTCCGCGGCAGGTCGGCGTCGCTGCGCCGGGCCGCGCAGGCGGAGGGGGAGTCGAGGGCCCGGGCCGCCCGGGCGGCCGCGGCCCGCCGTCGCGGCGCGGAGCCCCCCGGCGTGGTGCACGCGCTGAGCGTGCGGCTGCTGCCCCGCCTCGACGAGGTGATCGGCCCGGCGGGGGCCGAGCGAGAGCGGTTGTCCGCCGCCCGGTCGGAGGCCACCACCCGACTGGCCTCCCTGCGCGGCGGGCTGTCGGCGGCGGACGCGGAGGTCACCCGGTTGACAGACGCCGCCCACCGCGACGAGATCGTCCGCGCGCAGCTCGAGGTCAAGGTGTCCGAGCTGGAGGCCGCGGTGGTGGAGCGGCACGGGATCGAGCCCGAGGTGCTCGTGGCCGAGTACGGGCCGGAGGTCGAGCTGCCGCCGTCGGCGTTGGAGATGCAGGAGTACGAGGCGGCGCGCGACCGGGGCGAGGACGTCACCCCGCCCCCGCCCATGCCGTTCGTGCGCGCGGAGCAGGAGCGGCGACTCGCGCTGGCCCGGAAGGACCTGGCCACCCTGGGCAAGGTCAACCCCCTCGCGTTGGAGGAGTTCTCCGCGCTCGAGGAGCGGTACGCGTTCCTGTCCACCCAGCTCGACGACGTGAGGAGGGCCCGCGCCGACCTCGAGGGCGTGATCGACGACGTGGACGAGCGGATCGAGCAGATCTTCACCGAGGCGTGGGTCGACGTCGAACGCGAGTTCCGCGGCGTCTTCTCCACCCTGTTCCCCGGCGGCGAGGGCCGGCTGATCCTCACCGATCCCCACGACATGCTCGCCACCGGGATCGAGGTGGAGGCCCGCCCGCCCGGCAAGAGGGTCAAGCGCCTGTCGCTGCTGTCCGGTGGGGAGAAGTCCTTGACCGCGGTGGCGATGCTGGTGGCGATCTTCAAGGCCCGGCCCAGCCCGTTCTACGTCATGGACGAGGTCGAGGCCGCGCTGGACGACACCAACCTCCGGCGGCTCATCGGGCTGTTCGAGCAGCTCCGGGAGACGAGCCAGCTCATCGTGATCACCCACCAGAAGCCGACGATGGACGTCTCCGACGTCCTGTACGGGGTCTCCATGCAAGGCGACGGCATCTCGAAGGTCATCTCGCAGCGGATGCGCTGACCCCCCGCCGCCGACCCCGGGTCAGGTGCGCCTGAACACCGAGCGCAGTCGCTCCCGGTTGACCGCGCCGATCGCGCGGAGCGGGATGCCGGCCGGGCACACCCGCGAGCACTCGCCGTAGAGCGAGCAGGGGCCGAACTCCTGATCGGCCTCGCGGATCATCTCCTTGGCGCGGGGACCACGGTCGAGACTGGAGACCGGCATGAGGGCCAGGTGGCGCAGTTTGGCGCCCACGAAGAGGTTCGCCGAGCCGTTGGGGCACGCGGCCACGCACGCGCCGCAGCCGATGCAGGCGGCGAAGTCCAGGGCGGCCTCGGCGGTGGCGTGGTCCTGCAGCATCGCGTCGGCGTCCGGTGCGGTGCCCGCGGGAATCCACACGTGGGCCCCGGCCTCGGCGATCCCGTCCAGCGCGGACCGGTCCACCACCAGGTCGCGGATGACGGGGAACACCGCAGCGCGGAGGGGCTCGATCCGGAGCGTGTCGCCGTCCGAGTAGGACCCCAACCGCTGGTGGCACGACGGGGTGTTCTCGGCGGGGCCGTGCGGACGGCCGTCGACCGTCACCCCGCACGCCCCGCAGATGCCCTCGCGGCAGTCGGAGTCGAAGGCCACCGGCTCCACGCCCTCGTCGACCAGCCGACCGTTGAGGGTGTCGAGCAGCTCGAGCACGCTCATCTCGGGCTCGGCGTCGGCGACCTCGTAGACCTCGTAGCGCCCGCCGTCCTCGGGCCCGGCCTGGCGCCAGACGCGCAGTGTCAGCCTCATCGGTAGTCCCTCGTGGTGAGCTCGACCGCGGAGAAGTCGAGCGGTTCGGCATGTCGGATGAACGTGCGTGGGCCGCCGCGGTCGTCGCCGTCGGAGCCCCACGCGGAGGCGAAGCTCCAGGTGTCGTCCCGGCGCAGCGCCTCTCCCTCGGCGGTCTGGTGCTCGTCCCGGAAATGGGCGCCGCAGGACTCGTCGCGGTCGAGGGCGTCGACGCACATGAGCTCCGCCAGTTCCAGGTAGTCGGCCACGCGCCCCGCCAGCTCGAGAACCTGGTTGAGGTGTTCCCCGGTCCCGGTCACGCGGAGGTCGGTCCAGAAGCGGGTCCTCAGGGCGCGGATTCGGCCGATCGCCTCGGTCAGCCCCTCCGCGGTGCGCGTGACGCCGCACCCGGTGTAGAGGATCTCCCCGAGTTCCCGGTGGAAGTGCTCCGGTCCGGTCGATCCGCCCACCGACACCAGGGCCCGTACGCGGTCCCGGGCGCGGCGCACGGCGGAGACCACCACCTCGTCGTCGTCGCCGGGTAGCTCGTCCCCGAGTCGCGTGGCCAGGTGCGCCGGCACCGAGTACGGCAGCGTGAACCACCCGTCGACGCTCGCGCTGAGCAGGGAGTTCGCGCCCAGCCGGTTGGCGCCGTGATACGCCCACCCGCACTCGCCGCCCACGAACAGGCCCGGGATCGAACTCTGGAGGTCGTAGTCGCTCCACAGCCCGCCCATCGTGAAGTGGCAGGTGGGGGCGATCCGCATCGGCACCGTGTACGGGTCCTCGCCGGTGGCGTGGGAGTACATGTCGAACAGGTTGCCGTAGCGCTCGGCGATCTTCTTCCGGCCGTCCCGGGCGAGGGCGTCGCGGAAGTCCAGGTACACCGAGTTGCGGCGCGGACCCACCCCCCGGCCCGCCCGGATCTCGGCGGTGATGGCCCGGGACGCCACGTCCCGGGGGACCAGGTTGCCGAACGCCGGGTAGCGGCGCTCGAGGAAGAAGTCGCGTTCGGCGTCCGGGATGTCGACGGGCGGCCGATCGTCGCCCTCGCGCAGCGGCACCCACACGCGGCCGTCGTTGCGCAGCGACTCGCTCATGAGGATCGTCTTGGCCTGCCAGTGGTTGTCCTTGGGCAGGGCGGTGGGATGGAACTGGACGAACGAGGGCGAGGCGAACAGGGCGCCCCGCTGGTGGGCGCGCCACACCGCCGACGCGTTGGAGTTCATCGCGAGGGTGGAGTCGTGGAACACCGTGCCGTACCCGCCCGTGGCCAGCACCACGGCGTGCGCTGTCTCGGCGCGGATGTGGCCGGAGACGAGGTCCCTGACCACCACCCCGTGGCACCCGGAGTCGTCGACGACCAGGTCGAGCATCTCGTGGCGGGTGTGCAGACGCACGGTGCCCGCCCGGATCTGTCGCTGCAGGGCCTGGGAGCCGGCGATCTGGAGCTGTTGCCCGGTCTGACCCCGGGAGTAGTAGGTGCGGGAGACCTGGACGCCGCCGAACGACCGGGTGGCCAGGACGCCGCCGTACTCGCGCGCGAAGGGGGTGCCGATGGCGGAGAAGTGGTCGATCACCCGGACGGACTCCTCGCCCAGGCGGAACGCCTCGGCCTCGCGCCCGCGGAAGTCCCCGCCCTTGACGGTGTCGGAGACGAAGCGGGCCAGGGAGTCCCCGTCGACCCGGCGGGCGCGCGCCGCGTTGATCCCCCCCTGCGCCCCCCCGGAGTGGGCGCGACGGGGGGCGCCCTGGGAGGTGAACGCCCGGACCCGGGACCCGAGCTCGCCGAGCGCGGCGGCCGCGCCCGCACCGGCCAGACCGGTCCCCACCACCACCACACGGAATCGCCGCCGGTTGCCGGGTGAGACGAGGGGGTAGGCGTCGCGCCGGCGGGCCCACGCCGTGGCGGGGTCGCCGTCGGGCGTCCCGGGGGAGAGCACGTCCCCGGCGCGGGCGCCGGGGACGGTGACCGGCGGCGGCGTGAACGTCACGAGAGCCACCCGGCCTGCACGGCCAGCGGGATGGTGGCGTTGCCCACCAGGACGGCCACCGCGGCGACCCCGCCCACCACGGCCGCGACCGCGCGGCCCTTGATGCCGGTCACGCCGAGATCGCCCGCCGCGGTGCGGACGCCGTGCGCGATGTGCACGGCGAGCAGCAGCATGGTCACGCCGTAGAACGCGGCCACCCATGGCCGCGAGAAGCTCGCCACGAGGTTGGCGTACGCCGAGCCGGACTCGTAGGAGTCCGTCGCGACGGGTGCCGTCCCGGTGGTCATGTCGAGCACGTGGAAGACCACGAAGAGCAGCATCACCACCCCGGTGAGCAGCATCGACCTGGCGCCGAACGAGCTGGCGGTGAGGCCGGTGCGGCGCCGGTGCGGTCCGGCGGAGGCCCGCGACCGGCGCACGAGCAGCACCGAGCACCAGACGTGCGCCACCAGGCTCACCACCAGCACCACCCGGAGGGCCCACAGGACGCCCTCGGGCGGGACGAGCGGCTCGAGCAGGGTGCGCAGCCAGGCCGCGTACCCGTCGAAATACGCGGCGCCGCTGAACACCTTGAGGTTGCCGACCATGTGCACCACGACGAAGGAGGTGAAGACCAGCCCCGTCACCGCCATGACGGCCTTGGCGATCCAGGTGGGGAGCAGCGGGGCACGCCGGATCCGCGGTTCGGCGGGGACGGGCGGGGCGGCGACCTCGGCCACGCGCGGACACCTCCTCAGGTAACGGGCGCCAGTCTAGGTGTGTCCCCGGCCCACGGGACCGGGATCTCCCCGGCGGTCGTCGGCCATACTGGGCACCGTGAACACCACCTGGATCATCGTCGCCGTCGTCGCCGTCCTCCTGCTGGCCCTCCTCGCGCTGGTCCTGGGGCTGCAGCTGCGCAGGAAACGGCGGATCTCCCTGAGCAAGCCGGCGGAGCGCAGGGAACTCACCCGCGAGGAGCGGTCGGGTGACTACCAGGCCGGCACGGGATTCTCCTTCACCGAGGGGGGCGGGACCGCGACGGCGGCACCCCCGAAGGAGCCCCTCCCGCGGGTGGCGCCGACGGAACCCCCGACCCCGCCGGTCGCGCTTCCCGAACCCGTCGCCGTTCCCGAACCGGTCGCCGTTCCCGAGCCCGTCACCGCTCCCGAACCCGAGCCGGCGCCGGGACCCGGCGAGGACACGGTGGTCGCCCCGCCCGCCCCGGTCGAGCCCGCCCCGGTCAAGCCCGCCGAGCGGATCGACCCGTCGGCCGGTCGCCTCGATCGCCTGCGCGGACGGCTCGCGCGCTCCCAGAGCACCGTGGGCCAGGGCCTGCTCGGACTGCTCGGGGCCGGCGACCTGGACGAGGAGGCGTGGGAGGAGATCGAGGACACGCTGATCATGGCGGACCTCGGCTCCACCGTCACCCAGCGCGTGGTCGACCGGTTGCGGGAGGACATCGCCACCCGCCAGGTCCGCACCGAGGCCGAGGTGCGGGACCTGCTCCGGCAGGTCCTCGTGGACAACCTCCACCCGGAATACGATCGCTCGCTGCGCGCGCTGCCGAGCGACGGGACGCCGGCGGTCCTCCTCGTCGTCGGCGTCAACGGGACGGGCAAGACCACCACCACCGGCAAGCTCGCCCGCGTCCTGGTGGCCGACGGGCGCCGGATCCTCCTGGGCGCCGCGGACACCTTCCGCGCCGCGGCCGCGGACCAGCTGCAGACCTGGGGCGAACGGGTGGGCGCGGAGGTGGTCCGCGGCAAGGAGGGCGCGGACCCCGCTTCGGTGGCGTTCGACGCGGTGGCCCGGGGCGTCGCCACCGGAGTCGACGCGGTGCTGGTGGACACCGCCGGCCGACTGCACACCAAGACCGGGCTGATGGACGAGCTGGGCAAGGTCAAGCGGGTCGTGGAGAAGAAGACCCCCGTCGACGAGGTGCTGCTGGTGATCGACGCGACCACCGGACAGAACGGACTCATGCAGGCCCGCGTGTTCAAGGAGGTCGTCGACATCACCGGCGTGGTGCTCACCAAACTCGACGGCACCGCCAAGGGCGGCATCGTCTTCCAGGTCCAACACGAACTCGGAGTGCCGGTCAAGCTCGTCGGACTGGGGGAGGGGGCGGACGACCTGGCGCCGTTCACCCCGGAGGCGTTCGTCGACGCGCTGCTCGGGGTCTAGGACACACGACCGGAACCTGTGACAGCGCCGCGTTACCTCCCCGAAACACCGCCGCACCTCGGAGGCAACAGCGGAACGGAAATCTCTTGTCCCGAGGGTGAGTGAGAGTCGCTCACCACGGACGACGAGGAGGACCTCACCGTGATAGGTGACAGTGTCACGTTGCTCGCCCAGGAGGCGACCACGGATATCAATGCGGGAGACACGGCCTGGATGCTCATGGCTGCGTCGCTGGTCCTGCTCATGACGCCCGCGCTGGCGTTATTCTACGGCGGCATGTCCCGCCAGAAGTCCGTCCTCAACATGATGATGATGTCGTTCGGCGCCATGGGTGTCATCGGCGTCGTCTACCTGCTGTGGGGATGGTCGATGTCCTACGGGAGCGAGTCGGTCCTCGGACTGTTCGCGAACCCCTTCGAGCTGTTCGGCCTGTCCGGCGTGATCGGGGACGCCGACAACTGGGTGACCTCCGGGTTGGGCGCGTACCCGCAGGTCGTCGACGTGGCCTTCCAGGTGACGTTCGCGATCATCACCGTCGCGCTGATCTCGGGTGCGATCGCCGAGCGCGTGCGGTTCGGGACCTGGTTGGCGTTCTCGGGCGTCTGGGTGACCCTGGCGTTCTTCCCGCTCGCCCACATGGTGTGGGGCGGCGGGCTGCTGTCCGCCTCGGAGAACGGGCTGTCCGCGAAGATCTTCGGGACCGTCGACGACGGTGAGGGCGGGTTGGTCGCAGCCGTCGCCCCCGTCGACTTCGCCGGCGGCACCGTGGTCCACATCAACGCCGGCATGGCCGCGCTGGTCCTGGTCCTGCTCGTGGGCAAGCGCCTCGACTTCGGCCGGACCGCCTACCGCCCGCACAACCTGCCGCTGGTCATGCTGGGCGCGGCCCTGCTGTGGTTCGGCTGGTTCGGGTTCAACGCGGGCTCGGCCTTCGGGGCGAACGGCTCGGCGGGCCTGGCCTGGGTCAACACGACGGCCGCCGCCGCCGCGGCGATGCTCGGATGGCTCCTGACGGAGCGGATCCGTGACGGCCACGGCACCAGCCTCGGCGCGGCCTCCGGCATCGTCGCGGGTCTGGTCGCCATCACCCCGGCCGCCGGGTCGGTCCATCCCCTCGGCGCCCTGGTCCTGGGAGCCGTGGCGGGTGTCCTGTCGGCACTGGCCGTGGGGCTCAAGCACCGCTTCGGCTACGACGACTCGCTCGACGTGGTGGGCGTCCACCTGGTCTCCGGGCTGTGGGGGACCATCGCCATCGGCTTGCTCGCCACCGGCACCTTCGGGACCGATGCGGGCCTGTTCTACTCGGCCGACGGATGGCGACTGCTGGTGGTCCAGATCGTCATCGCGGTGGTGGCCCTGGTGTTCACCGCCATCATGACGGCCGTCGCGTGGGCGATCTGCCGCCCGCTGGGCTGGCGGATCAGCAAGACCGACGAGCAGGTCGGGATCGACGCGGCCCAGCACGCGGAATCCGCGTACGAGGCCTCCACCAACGCGCTCATCCGCTGAGCCGACACCCCTGAAAGGAACTCCAGACATGAAGCTCGTCACAGCGATCGTCAAGCCGTTCACGCTCGACGACGTCAAGGCAGCCCTCGAACAGGCGGGTATCCACGGACTGACCATCAGCGAGGTCCAGGGCTACGGCCGCCAGAAGGGCCACACCGAGGTCTACCGCGGTGCGGAGTACGCCGTGGACTTCGTTCCCAAGATCCGGGTGGAGGTGGTGGTCGACGACGACACCGTGGACACCGTGGTCCAGCTGGTCGTCGACGCCGCCCGCACGGGGAAGATCGGCGACGGCAAGGTGTGGGTGACCCCGGTCGAGAGCATCGTCCGAGTGCGCACGGGCGAGGAGGGCGAGGCGGCGATCTGAGCCACCGGACGCCACTGCGCGGTCGATCCCCGGACACCGGGGGGCGGCCGCGCAGTCGCATGCGCGGGCCCGTTCACAGAGACGAAACACGGTGGCACCGTGGAGGTGACACAGCCCGGGCAGGCTGAGGGCACACCGACGACCAGGGCGCCGAGTCAGGGGCCGGACAAGGGGAGGTCATGACCGCGACAGCAGACGACCGCCGCTCCTGCGCGTTGCGGGACGGGCGCGACCACATCCTCTCCGCCACGCGGACGCAGCTGCCGGCGGCGGCCCTGCGGGAGGCGCTGTGCGAGCTCTACGAGATCGAACTGGGGCGCCTCGCGGAGGAGGTCGGGGTGAGCCCGGGGTCGGGATTCGCGCTGGTGGCGTTCGGGGGACTCGGCCGTCGCGAGATGCTGCCGTACTCCGATCTCGACCTGGTCCTGGTCCACGAACGGCGACCGGACCGTGACGTCCGCGAACTTGCCGACGCGCTGTGGTACCCGCTGTGGGACTCGGGTGTGGGTCTGGACCACAGCGTGCGCACCGTGGACCAGTGCCTGGCGGTGGCGTCGGCGGACGTCTCCGTGGCGATGAGCCTGCTGGACGCCCGGGTGATCGCCGGGGACGCGGATCTCGGGGCGCTCGTCGTCGACGGGGCCCGACGTCAGTGGCGGGACCAGATCGCCGCACGATTCGACGACCTCGTCACCGCGGCGGTCGCGCGTCGTCACCGGTCGGGGGTCATCGCCCACCGGACGGAGCCCGATCTCAAGAACGGCGTCGGCGGCCTCCGGGACGCGCAGCTCGTCTCCGCGCTGTCGATGGCGCACCTCAGCGACGGGCGACCGGTCGTCCCCGGTGCCATGGCGTCCGCGCACCGCCTCGTGCTGGACGCACGGACCGAGCTCCACCGGGTGAGCGGTCGGGGTCGAGAGGTCCTCCACGCGGAGTACGGCGACGAGGTGGCTCGGGCCCTGGGACTGGGGGACCGGTTCGACCTCGCACGCGCCCTCAGCGACGCCTCCCGCACCATCGCGTTCACGGCCGACCAGGCCATCCGTGCCTCCTGCGCGAGCCTGTCCTCCCGGGGCCTGACGGGCCTGCTGCGCAGGTCGCCGATCCGCCGCCCCCTGGACGACGGCGTGGTGGAGCACTCCGGGGAGGTGGCACTGGCGAGGAACGCGCGGATCGCCGAGGACCCCTGGCTGCCGTTGCGGGTGGCGGCGGCCGCCGCACGCTTCGGCCTGCCGGTGGCGGGCTCGACGCTCGGGGTGCTGGTGGAGCGGTCCCCGACCCCGCAGGGGCGCTGGCCGGCGGAGGCGCTGTCCGATCTCCTCGTCCTCCTGGGGTCGGGCGAGGCCCAGGTGCCGGTGCTCGAGGCACTCGACCGGACGGGGTTGTGGGAGCGCATCCTGCCCGAGTGGTCGGAGGTCCGTGACCTGCCCCCGAGGGACCGGGCCCACGTCTACACGGTGGACCGGCACCTCGTCCAGACCGCGGTGGAGGCCTCCCGGCTCACCACGTCGGTGGCGCGGGCGGACCTGCTGCTCCTGGCAGCGCTGCTGCACGACCTGGGCAAGAGCCGGGAGGGCGACCACAGCGAGGTCGGAGCCGAACTCGTGGCCCCGATCGCGCGGCGGATGGGACTCGGCGCGAGCGACGTGGACTCCCTGGTGCGCATCGTGAGGCACCATCTGTTGCTGCCGGCCACCGCGACCCGACTCGATCCGTCGGACCCCGCGACGGCGGACGCCGTGGTGGCAGCCCTCGACGGGGACGCGATCGCGCTCGACGTCCTGGCCGCGCTCACCGAGGCCGACTCCCTGGCCACCGGGCCGACCGTGTGGACGCAGGGACGAGCCAGGGCGCACGCGGCCCTGGTCGACGCGTGCCGGGCGCGGATCGGCGGCCGGCGTCGGCCGGCGGAGGCGCCGACCGTCGACGCCACCCGTCCGCACGGGCCCCCCGATGTGGTGGTGGACCTGCGTCCCGCGGACACCGGGACGACTCACGTGGTGACCCTCGTCGTGCCGGGAGGGGGGAGGTCGCTCGCCGTCACGGCGGAGGTCCTCGCCGCGCACCGGCTCGAGATCGTCGACGCGGACATCGACCTCCGTCCCCCCGGGGGGATGCGGGCGAGGATGACCGTCTCCACGCGCTACGGCGATCCGGTGGACCCCAGGATCCTCCGACAGGACCTGCGGCGGGCGGTCGACTCGGGGTTGCCGGGACCACTCCGGGCCGCGCTCGAACGCAGCGCCTCCCATCCCGTCGGCCCCCCGCTGGCCAGGTCGTCGGTGCTGGTCGACCGCCGGGCGGATGCGGACGGGATCCTGCTCGAGGTGCGAGCCGAGGACAGGCCGGGGCTCTTCGCGACCGTCGTCGCGGCGATCCTGGGCACGGGCGCGAGGATCGACTGGGTGCTGGTGCGCACCCGCGGGGCCGCGGTCGAGGACGTGTTCGCGTTGTCCGGTCCGGGAGCGGTCCTCAGCACGGCCTCCGAGGTGGAGGCCCTGCTGCCGCAGCGCGATCCCGCGGCGCCCATCGGAGGTCGTGCCGATACCCTGTGAGGAGTCGTCGACGACGACGCCGGGATCTCGCGTTCCCGGCCCGCGACCCAGGGAGCTGTCACCGTGTTCGATTCCTTGTCCGATCGCCTGACAGGTGCGCTCAAGGACCTGCGCGGAAAGGGTCGGCTCAGCGATGCCGACATCGACGCGACGGCCCGGGAGATCCGACTGGCGCTGCTCGAGGCGGATGTCGCGCTTCCCGTCGTCCGGACCTTCATCGCGCGGGTCAAGGAGCGGGCCAAGAGTTCGGAGGTCTCCGAGGCCCTGAACCCCGCCCAGCAGGTCGTCAAGATCGTCGACGCGGAGCTCACGGCCATCCTCGGCGGCCAGGCTCGGCGCATCGAGTTCGCGAAGCAGCCCCCGACGGTCATCATGCTCGCGGGCCTCCAGGGCGCGGGCAAGACGACCCTCGCGGGCAAGCTCGCGTACTGGCTCCGGGGCCAGGGTCACACCCCCCTCCTGGTGGCGTGTGATCTCCAGCGACCGGGTGCCGTCGACCAGCTCCGGATCGTCGGCGAGCGCGCCGGCGTCCAGGTGTTCGCCCCCCACCCCGGGACGTCGGTCGGCGGGGACGGGGAGGTCGTGGGCGTGCAGGAGCCGGTCTCCGTGGCCCAGCGCGGACTCGCGCACGCGCGCGCCAAGATGCACGACGTGGTGATCGTCGACACCGCCGGCCGGTTGGGCATCGACGACGAGCTCATGGCCCAGGCCCGGGGCATCCGCGACGCCGTGCGGCCGAACGAGACCTTCTTCGTCCTGGACGCGATGGTCGGTCAGGACGCGGTCGTCACGGCGGAGGCCTTCCGCGAGGGCGTCGGCTTCACCGGTGTCGTGCTGACCAAGCTCGACGGTGACGCGCGCGGCGGAGCCGCGCTGAGCGTCCGCGAGCTGACCGGGACGCCGATCATGTTCGCCTCCGACGGCGAGAAGCTCGAGGACTTCGACGTCTTCCACCCCGACCGCATGGCCAGCCGGATCCTCGGCATGGGCGACGTCCTCTCGCTCATCGAGCAGGCGGAGACGGTCTTCGACGCGAAGGAGGCCGAGAAGACCGCCGCGAAGATCGGGTCGGGCGAGCTGTCCCTCGAGGACTTCCTCGAGCAGATGCTCATGATCCGCAAGATGGGGCCCATCGGGAACCTGCTGGGCATGCTGCCCGGAGGCAAGGAGATGAAGGCGGCCGTCGGCGACATCGACGAGAAATACCTGGACCGCATCCAGGCGATCATCCGGGGCATGACGCCCGCGGAGCGTGCCGATCCCAAGATCATCAACGGTTCTCGACGCCAGCGGATCGCCAAGGGGTCCGGCGTCACCGTGACCGAGGTGAACCAGCTGGTGGACCGGTTCTTCGAGGCGCGCAAGATGATGAGCCGGATGGCCGGCCAGATGGGCATGCCCGGGGCCGGGCGCAAGAACCAGCGCAAGGGGAAGAAGGGCAAGGGCAAGGGGCGGGGCCCCACGCAGTCCAAGAACCGGGCGATGCTGCCCGGTGGCATGCCGGGAATGCCCCCGGGCATGCCGGATCTGTCGCAGATGCCGCCCGGGCTCGACCGGCTCCCGCCCGGGTTGGAAGGCATCGACCTCAACGACCTGAAGTTCCCCAAGCGCTGACCTCCGGTCCCGGCGAGCCGATTGGTACCAGGGGTGGCGGGGCGTTTAGACTGATCCGCTGGACGCCGTCACCGGTAGGACCCGCTGCGCCAGGCGCGTGTCGGGCCCCGCGCCGAACGGCGGTCACCCGGAAGGCGAAACCGGGCCCCGCTACACGTGCGGGAGCCGCTGAATCGCCACGTGACCCGCAACAGAAAGCGAGACGCCTCATGGCCGTCAAGATCAAGCTCACCCGCCTCGGCAAGATCCGCAACCCGCAGTACCGCGTCGTCGTGGCCGACGCCCGCACCCGTCGTGACGGGCGTTCCATCGAGACCATCGGCCTCTACCGCCCGAAGGAGGAGCCGAGCTTCATCCAGATCAACTCCGAGCGTGCGCAGTACTGGCTCGGGGTGGGCGCCCAGCCGACCGAGGCCGTCGAGCAGCTGCTCAAGGTGACGGGCGACTGGCAGAAGTTCAAGGGCCTCGAGGGCACCGAGGGCACCCTGAGGGTCGCCGAGCCCAAGCCGAACAAGCTGGACCTGTTCAACAAGGCCCTCGAAGAGGCCCAGGGCGAGCCGTCCGCCGAGGCCATCACCGCCAAGCGCAAGGCCGAGAAGGCCAAGAAGGCCGACGAGGCCAAGCAGGCCGAGGATGCGGCCAAGAAGGCCGCCGAGGCCGACTCCGCCGAGGCCGCGCCGGCCGACGCCGAGACCACCGAGGCCTGAAACAGATGACTGACATGGTCGTCGACGCCGTCGACCACCTCGTGCGCGGCATCGTGTCGGATCCCGACGCGGTATCCGTGACGTCGAGTGGTGGGCGGCGCGGCACCGTGATCCGCGTGGCCGTGGCGCCCGACGACCTCGGTCGCGTCATCGGTCGCGGCGGACGCACCGCCTCCGCGATCAGGACGATCGTCTCCGCCGTCGGCGGACCCGACGTCCGGGTCGACGTGGTCGACACCGACCGCTAGACCCGTTCGGATCGCACTCGTACCTGGAGGATCGCCATGGAGCTCGTCGTGGGACGCGTCGTCAAGTCGCACGGGGTCCGCGGTGAGCTCGTGGTCGACGTGCGCACCGACTCCCCCCACGACCGGTTCGCGGCAGGCTCCCGGCTCGTCGGCCGGACCGGCAAGGGGAGCAGCGTCTCCGACCGCGAGGTCGTCATCGAGGCCGCCCGTGATCACTCCGGGCGGCTTCTCGTGCGCCTGGCCGGGGTGACGGACCGGGACTCGGCGGACGCGCTCCGCGGGATGCTTCTGCTCATCGACTCGGAGGCGCTGCCGGAGACCGGCGATCCCGACGAGTTCCACGACCACCAGTTGGTGGGGCTCCGTGTGGTCGACACCGGCGGGGTGGAGGTCGGTGAGGTCACCGAGGTCGTCCACACGCCGGCGGGTGAACTCCTCGCCGTCCGGCTCTCGGACGGCGGCGACGCGCTGGTGCCGTTCGTCGCCGCGATCGTTCCCGAGGTGGACCTCGGGGCGGGAATCTGCGTCATCGACCCGCCGGAGGGGCTGCTCGGCCTGGGGTCGGCGTGACCGATCCGTCGGTCGCGGATTCCGGTCCCCGGATGCGTCTCGACGTCGTCACCGTCTTTCCCGACTACCTGGCCCCGCTCCGCCTGGCGCTTCTCGGCCGCGCCATCGACCGGGGAATCCTGGACGTGGGTGTCCACGACCTCCGTGACTGGACCCACGACGTGCACCGGGCCGTCGACGACACCCCGTTCGGTGGTGGCCCCGGCATGGTCATGCGCCCCACCGTCTGGGGTGAGGCCCTCGACGCCCTGGTCCCGGAGTCGGCGGACGGCTCGGGCGAGCGCCCGCTGCTGATCGTCCCGACCCCCGCCGGCAGGCCGTTCACCCAGGCGGATGCCCACCGCTACGCCGCCCGACGGCACCTCGTCTTTGCCTGCGGCCGCTACGAGGGAATCGACCAGCGGGTCGTGGACGAGGCCTCCGAGCGGATGGACGTCGAGGAGGTGAGCATCGGCGACTACGTCCTCATCGGGGGCGAGGTGGCCGTGCTGGTGATGGCGGAGGCGGTGGTCCGGCTCCTGCCGGGCGTGCTCGGCAACCGGCGCAGCCACGAGGAGGACTCGTTCTCCGACGGTCTCCTCGAGGGGCCCAGCTACACGCGGCCCGAGGTGTGGCGGGATCGCCCGGCCCCGGCGGTGCTCCGGAGCGGCGATCACGCGCGGATCGACCGGTGGCGGCGCGACCAGTCACTGCTGCGCACGGCGGACCGACGCCCCGACCTCCTCGACCGGGTGGAACTCGGCGCCCGCGACCTCGAGACCCTCTCGGCGCACGGATGGGAGCCCGGCGAGGGATTTGGGTCGGGCGCACCGGGAGTGGCACACTAGCGAGGTTGACCATTCGGGCGCACGTCTGTGCCCGCGGACGGTCGCGCCGATCCGGGGCACGAACCGGTCGACCCGCCTCGCGGTGGGCGCCAGGGTCCTCTGTCCTCAATTCCTGACATCCGAGGAACATCATGAACACTCTCGACTTCATCGACAACAAGTCGCTCCGCGACGACATCCCGGCGTTCCGGGCCGGTGACACGCTCGACGTCCACGTCAAGGTCATCGAGGGCTCCAAGGAGCGCATCCAGGTCTTCAAGGGCGTCGTGATCCGTCGTCAGGGCGGCGGCGTCCGCGAGACCTTCACCGTCCGCAAGGTCTCGTTCGGCGTCGGTGTCGAGCGCACCTTCCCGGTGCACTCGCCGACCATCGACCACATCGACGTCCTGGTGCGCGGCGACGTCCGCCGCGCGAAGCTCTACTACCTCCGCAATCTCCGTGGCAAGGCCGCGAAGATCAAGGAGAAGCGCTGAGCGTCTAGAGCCGGTCCGACTCGGCCGCCGCGCGCGGTGACGGATCGACTACGCTCGTCCGGGTGAGCAGCACCGAAACACCTGGACAGAACCCCACCGAGCCGGGGCCCCATCACGACGGGGCCCCGGCTCGCGGCGTGCGCGGCGGCACGGGGGACGGCGGGGGCAAGGGTCAGCCCTGGTACATCGAGATACCGATGCTGATCGTGATCGCCCTGGTGCTGGTGTTCGTGTTCCAGACCTTCGTCGGTCGCGTCTACCAGATCCCGTCGGAATCGATGGAGCCGACGCTGCACGGTTGCGCCGGGTGTACGGGTGACCGCATCTTCGTGGACAAGATCACGTACCGGTTCGGAGATCCGCAACCCGGGGACGTGGTGGTGTTCGAGGGTCCGGACTCCTGGAACCAGGGCTACCAGTCGATCCGGTCGGACAACCCGGTCGTGCGCACGCTGCAGGACATCGGCGGGGTGATCGGCATCGTCCCGCCCGACCAGAACGACCTGGTCAAGCGGGTCATCGCGGTGGGTGGGCAGACGGTCGGCGGGTGTTCCCCGGAGGGGGACCTGCTGGTGGACGGTGAACCCCTCGTCGAGCCCTACCTCAACGCCGACCCCTCGACCGGCCGCAACCCCCTCGACTGCGCGTTCGGGCCCGTGACCGTTCCCGAGGGGAACTACTGGGTGATGGGGGACAACCGGGGCAACTCGGCCGACTCCCGCTTCCACATGGGGGACGAGTTCCAGGGCACGATCCCTGGGGAGAACATCATCGGGAAGGTCCAGGCGATCATCCTGCCGTTCGGTCGGATCGGAACGGTCTCCTCCCCGGACATCCACGCGGGGTGAACCGGGTCCGTCCGGGGCGGGTCCGCGTGACCCGGCGCGACGGTCGCCTGGCCCTCGAGGCGGCGCTCGGCCGTCGGGGTCTGGGCCCGGTCGCCGGCGTCGACGAGGCCGGTCGCGGTTCCTGCGCGGGTCCGCTCGTCGTGGCGGCGTGTGTGCTCGGGGAGCGACTCCACCCAGACCTGGCGGAGCTCGACGACTCGAAGAGGCTCGCACCCGCCACCCGGGAGAGGCTTCACGATCTCGTGCTGCGGCACGCGGTCGCGGCGTCCGTGGTGGTGATCGAACCCGACAGGATCGACGCCAGGGGGATCCACCGGTGCAACCTCGAGGGGATGCGGAGGGCGGTGGCGAGGCTGGACCCGACACCGGGATTCGTCCTCACCGACGGGTTCGCGGTGGACGGGCTGGGGTGCCAGTCCACCTCGGTGATCGGGGGTGACGCGGTGGTCGCATCCATCGCCGCCGCGAGTGTCCTCGCAAAGGTCACGCGCGATCGGATTATGGTGGACCTCGACTCGAGGTACCCGGGGTACGGGTTCGCAACGCACAAGGGGTACGGCACCTCGGGTCACGCCAGGGCGATCGAGCAGCTCGGTCCCAGCGACATCCACAGAATGTCGTACGCCAACGTCCGTCGCGCCGCGCAGGCGCACTCGAGGAGCAGCACTAGATGAGCGCCGAGGATCTGGAGAACTACGAGACCGAGATGGAGCTCTCGCTGTATCGCGAGTACCGCGACATCGTCGGCCAGTTCACCTATGTCGTCGAGACCGAGCGGCGTTTCTACCTCGCCAACGCGGTCGAGCTGATCCCGCGATCCGCCGACGGTGAGGTGTACTTCGACGTCCGGATGTCCGATGCGTGGGTGTGGGACATGTACCGGCCTGCGCGTTTCGTCAAATACGTTCGCGTCCTGACCTTCAAGGACGTCAACATCGAGGAGCTCGACAAGCCCGAACTCCGACTCCCCGATTAGAGCCCGTCGGCTCGTCCTCCACAGCCCCGTCCCCCTCCACAGGGCGGCACCGGCCCGGTCCGCAGCACGCGGATCGGGCCGCGGTCGTCGGGCAGGGTGATCCGCGGCGGCCCGGAGTGGCCGGGTCGCCGGGGAGGGGTTCGCGATGGCTGGGGACGGGGCGCGGTCGGTCGCCGGTGCGGGGGACGGGGACCGGCGCCGGCGGACGGGCGCGACGGGGGAGGCCCACGCGGCGGGGTTGATCGAAGCGCGGGGGGGCGTGGTGATCAGCCGGAACTGGCGGAGCCGGACCGGTGAGCTCGACCTGGTGGTCCTCGACGACCGCGGGCGGCTCCGGTTCGTCGAGGTCCGGACCCGGACGGGAACCGGATTCGGAACACCCGCGGAGTCCGTCACCGCGGCCAAGCGGCGGCGAGTGCGCACGCTGGCGGGCGAATGGCTGGCCGCGCACCCCGGTGTGTGGCGGCAGGTCTGCTTCGACGTGATCGGGGTCGACCTCGCGGACCCCTCCCGGCCGCGCCTCGAGCTGTTCGAGGACGTGATGTGACCGTGGCGCTCGGACGGACGTGGGCGGTCACGCTGCAAGGTGTCGGCGGCCAGATGGTCGAGGTGGAGGCGGACGTCGGGAGGGGGTTGCCGGGCGTCTCCATCGTGGGGATGGGCGACGGCGCGGTCATGCAGTCGCGGGAGCGGATGCGGGCGGCGGTGGTCAATTCGGGGTTGACCTGGCCGCCGGGGAAGGTGGTCCTCTCCCTCTCTCCCGCGGCGGTGCCCAAGAGGGGGTCAGGGTTCGATCTCCCGCTCGCGATCGGGACCCTCACGGCGTCCGGTGAACTACCGGCCGCCGGGTTCGAGGGGACCCTGCTGATGGGCGAGCTCGCGCTCGACGGCCGTGTGCGGCCGGTACGGGGGGTCCTGCCGGCGGTCCTGGCGGCACGAGACGCCGGCCTCACGCGGGCGATCGTGCCCGCGGCGAACCTGGCGGAGGCGAGGCTGGTCGGCGGGATCGACACCGCGGGAGCGGAGTCGCTACGCATGATCGCGGCGTGGGCGCGGCAGTCGGGGAGTCTGGTCGCCGAGGCCCCCCGCGCCGTGGGCGGTCGTGCCGACGACGGGACGGACCTGGCGGAGGTCCGCGGGCAGGAGGACTGCCGTCGTGCCGTGGAGGTCGCGGCCGCGGGTGGGCACGCGATGATCCTGCGGGGGGCGCCGGGAACGGGCAAGACGATGTTGGCCCGACGGTTGCCCGGGTTGCTTCCGGACCTGGGGGAGCAGGAAGCACTCGAGGCCACGGCCATCCATTCGGTGATGGGCCGACTCCTCGGGCCCGACCCCCTGCTGCGACGGCCCCCGTTCGTGGCGCCACACCATTCGGCCTCCGCCGCCTCCCTGGTCGGGGGCGGGAACAACGTCCCCCGGCCGGGGGCGGCGACGCTGGCCCATCGGGGGGTGTTGTTCCTCGACGAGTGCGCCGAGTTCTCGGGCAGGGTCCTGGACAGTCTGCGGACGCTGCTGGAGGACGGCGAGGTGCGGATCGCCCGGCGGGACGAGCTGTCGGTCTTCCCGACCCGCTTCCAGCTGGTGATGGCGGCCAACGACTGCCCGTGTGGGAGCGCCCGCCCGGTCGAGTGCTCGTGCACACCCGATGCCCGGCGCAGGTACGGCAGGGCGCTGACCGGGCCGCTCCGGGACCGGATCGACATCTCCGCGCGGACCCTGCCCCTCGGATCGGGGCTGTTCGCCGCCGACGAGGTGGAGGACAGCGCGACGGTGCGGGCGCGGGTGGCCGCGGCGAGAGCGGCGGCGGCGGCGAGGTGGGTCGCGTACCCCGACGCGGCCGGGGCGCGGGCCAACGCGGATGTCCCCGGTCGGGTGCTGAGGAGCGCGACCGGGTTGAGCCGGGACGCTCTGCGCCAGTTGAACCGTGCACTGACGCACGGGGTGTTGTCCCCGCGCGGCGTGGATCGCTGCCTGCGGATCGCGTGGACGATCGCCGACCTGGCGGGGGCGGAGGTGCCGGGTGAGCACCACGTGGCCGAAGCGATGGTCTTGAGGGGAGAGGACTGATGGACGGAACGGGCGAGCGGGACGTGGACCCGGAGGTGCGGCGGGCATACGCGTATCTCGGGGCGGTCACCGAGAGGCCGACCGCCGAACTGTGGGATCTCGTGGATGCGGTGGGTCCGGTCGAGGCGCGCGATCGCATCCGCGCCGGACGGGTCGACGACGCACTCGTCCGGCAGTCCGAGGCGCGTCGGGCTCGGGTAGACGGGGCGGCGCTCATGGACATCGCGGCGGACACCGGAGCCCGCCTTCTCGTCCCGGGTGACCCGGGGTGGCCCGGTGAGGCGCTCGAGCCGCTGGACCGCCCGAGGCGCCGCCGGCGCGGTGGCAGGGCGGGGGTGGATATCGCGCTCCGTCCCCTCGGGCTGTGGTGGCGCGGACCCGCGGATCCCGGCGGGTCGCTGGGCCGTTCGGTGGCCGTGGTGGGGACCCGGGCACCCACGGCGTACGGGCGCGCGGTGACGGCGGACCTGGGCGCGGGCGTCTCGGGTGAGGGGTTCACGGTGGTGTCCGGGGGTGCGTTCGGAATCGATGCGGCCGCCCACCGGGCCGTGCTCGGCGCGGGAGGGTGCACGATAGCCGTCCTCGCCGGAGGGGTGGACCGACTCTATCCGCGGGGCAACGACGGGCTTCTCCGAGCGGTGGCGGAGTCGGGGGCGGTGATCTCGGCGCAGGCACCGGGGACCGGGGTCACGCGGTACCGGTTCCTCGACAGGAACCGACTCATCGCGGCGCTCACCCGCGCGACCGTGGTGGTCGAGGCGGCCGCACGGAGCGGGGCGCTGAGCACCGCGGCGTGGGCCGCGGCGCTGGACCGCCCGGTCGGCGCCGTTCCCGGTCCGGTGACCTCGGTCGCGTCGGTGGGGTGCCATCTGCTGGTGCGGGACCGGGGTGCGGTGCTCGTCGCCCGGACCGCCGACGTGGTGGAACTGGCCGGGGACATGGGGGAGACGGCACCGCCTCCCACGGGGGAACCGACCTCGTGGGACGGGTTGGACGACGTGACCAGGCGCGTGCTGGAGGCGATGCCCACCGCCGGCGGGGCGGCACCGGCGGAGATAGCCGCCTCGGCCGGGATCGCCCCGTCCACCACGAGGGCGGTCCTCGGGCGACTGCTCTCGACCGGCGCGGTGATCCGGGGTCCGGAGGGGTGGCGGAGATCGGGGGATGCGGGGCTGCAGATGACCATTCCCGTGGTCTGATCGGCGGGGCCGGCCCCCACCGGCCTGCGCCGGCCGGGGGCGCAACTGAGAAACGGTGCGCCAGGGGCGGAAGGGGGGGGCGGAAGTTGGGCCCCCCCAGGGGGGAGCCCCGCCCCCCGGGCACAAAGAAGGAGGCGGGCACCCCCCGCCCCGGAGCCCAGTTCCAGAACCGCCTCGCCCGGCCGCGCCGGAACCGAAGCCGCAAGCAGCACCGGATCGGT